>NZ_BAABLV010000038.1:0-85884 GCF_039544535.1 Tessaracoccus lubricantis | reverse complement strand
GACCCCCTTCACCCCGCCGACACGCCCGCCATCGGATCCCCGCTCACCCCACGCTCAGGTACGAAGAGCCGGGTTGAAGATCACGGGGTTGCCGTCCTCCTCGGCCAGGCGGCCCTCCACGCGGATGTGGCGGCCCGGCATCAGGCACTCGAGACGGCTGCGGCCCATCCAGACCAGCCGGACGGTGCCGGAGCCATCGCTCACCTCCGCCTCGAGCCATCCGTGCTTGGCGTCCGACGTGATGGACACGATCTCGCCACGCAAGGTGACGCGGCTGCGCGGCGTGCACGTGGACAGCGCTTGTGCGCCGCTGTCCTCGGCACGCTGAAGCAACTCGGTGGCCTCCAACTCTTCGGTGGGGGTCACCAACCGTCGCAGCCGCTCTTTGAGCGACCAACGGGTCATGGCTCAGTCCTCCTGTGCCGCCTGTTGTTGCGCCTGCTGCGGCACGGTCATGGGGAGCAGGCTTCCCGGAGCTGCCGGCGCGGTCCCGCGCCGGACCACGAGGGCGCTGAAGAACTCCTCCAGCGCCACCTGGGCGTCCTTGTTGTCTGGTTCGAACGTCGCCTTGCCCAGCAGCACGCCACGCAACACCCAACCGGGGCCGGGCACCAGCCAGGTGCGCGACACGTGCATGGCGGGGTTGCCGTTGGGGTCCGTCACGGGCAGGGCCCTGCGCACCTCGGCGCCGAAGGGGCCCTTCGCCAGGTCGATGCGGCCCTTCTGCGCCTGGGTGGTGCGGATGATCTCGGAGCGGATCTCGCCGGCCATCGACGACTTCGCGGGCCCGGCGAACACCGCCACCTCGAGCGCCGACTGCTGCCCGTCGCCCACCAGGAGCGACTGGACGGTGTTGGTCTCCTTGTTCACCTGGAGCTGCAACGTCATGCCCTCGAACGGGGTCAGCACGAGCGTGCCCAGGTCGAGACGCTGCACCTCATCGGCGTCAGCCTCGAGGTCGACCTCGTCGATGTCGAAGGGGCCCCAGTCGCGGTCGAATTCGGCGTCCCAGAGTGCCGCCTGCTCTTCGATCGACGACGGCTCGGCCGTCTCATCCACTTCTTCCGCGATGCGCTCGTCCGCGGCCTCGGCGGCCGGCAGGCTCTGCTCGGAGTCGGGGCGCTTCTTGCGTCCGAAAATCACAGATCTTCCTTCTGTTCTCAGTCGGTGGTGAACCCACCAGTTGAACCATACCCACCGATCCCGCGCGAAGTCTCATCGAGACTCCCCACCTCGGTGAACGTGGCCGTCACGAACGGCAGGATCAGCAGCTGGGCCATGCGGTCCCCCGCGCTGAGCCGGATGGTCTCGCGGGGGTCGAGGTTGATGAGGCACACCTTGATCTCGCCCCGGTAGCCAGCGTCGATGACGCCGGGCGAGTTGACGATGCTCAGCCCCGCCCGGGCAGCAAGGCCTGAGCGCGGCGTGACCAGGCCCACGTAGCCGTCGGGGATGGCGACGGCGACGCCGGTGCCGACGAGTCGGCGTTCCCCCGGTTCGAGGACGACGTCCTCGACGGCCCGCAGGTCGGCACCTGCGTCACCGGGATGGGCGTAGGTGGGCAGGTGTCCGGGGGTGGCGACCGTGTGGATGTTCATCGCGCATCACCACTGAGCGCTGCGGCCAGTTCTGCCGGGCGTCGCGTGCTGATGAGCCAGCCGGAATGGGGGTCTGCCGGGTCGTTGAGGTCCACCCGCACGACCCCGTCGATGAACGGCCGGGTGAACAGGAACTCGCGGTTGTCGGCGCCAGGCCCCAGCGCGACGCGCGCCTCCTCGCCCTCGTAGGCGGTGACGTTCCCGATGTACTGGCGCTCGAGGCGGTAGCGGCCGGCCGTCAGCGCAGCGTCGTCGACGGTGACACGCGTGGTGCCGTAGGCAAGCAGCCCCAGCACCACCGCCGCGAGCGCGAGCAGGGTGACGGTGACGGCGAGCCACACGTCGAGGTAGGCAAACACCGCGACGGCGATGCTGGCGACGAACAACAGCCCGATCACCATCCACCACCAGGGGATGTGCAGGCGTTCGGAGTAGCTCACGACAGCCACCTTAACGCGTGGGCATAATGGGCATGGATCTGGATCCGGCGAAAGGAACGCTCATGGCAGTGACCGAGAAGATCATGTGGAAGGTGTACGCGGGCGTGGCGGGTGCCGTCACGACGATGGTGACGCAGAAGGCCGTCACGAAGATCTGGGAGGCCGCCACGGGCGAACCGCCGCCGGACCCGAACGATCCGGAGGCGCCGCTGGTCAACGGCCTCATCTGGGCGGCCGCAAGCGGCCTGGGGGTGGGCGTGGCGCAGCTCGTCATGAACCGCTACGTGCACCGGCGCTGGATGGCCAACTACAACCATTCCGGCCCTGGCAAGCTGCGCTCCAAGCTCACCTGACGCGGCTGCTAGACGCAGTCGACGCAGTAGAACAAGCCGTCGCGTTCCTCCGCGAGCTGCGGACGAGCCTTCACCAGGAAGCACGACGCACAGGTGAACTCGTTGGCCTGACGCGGGAGGACGCGCACGGTGAGTTCCTCGTGCGAGAGGTCCGCGCCCGGCAGCTCGAAGGATTCGGCCGCTTCGACCTCGTCCTCGTCGACCTTGCCGGAGTTCTTGTCAGCCCGCCGCGACTTCAACTCTTCGAGCGAATCCTCGCTCATCTCCTCGTCGGTCTTACGAGGAGCGTCGTAGTCCGTTGCCATCCGTTGGGTTCCTTTCGTTGCCACGATCGCGCTATGTGTACCACATCCCACCAAAGAGTGGGATACCCGGCCGACTCTCGTGTCAAGCAAAGTGTGCAGTCGCCGCTCCGCCTCCCCCTCGCGCGCGGCGTACGCTGGTAAGTTGTCCCAGACAGTAGCCAGACGCATGAGGAGCCCCATGGACAACTCTCTGACCCCACGGGAGATCCAGACCCGCATCCGTTCGGGCGCCTCGATCGAGGATCTGGTGGCGGAGAGCGGCATGCCCGCGGAGCGCATCGAGGCGTTCGCCGGCCCGGTGCTCGCAGAGCGTGAACACGTCGCGCAGTCGGCCCAGACGGCGACGGTCCGCCGTCGCGGTGAATCCGGCACCCACCGTCGCCTCGGCGAACTGATCACCTCCAGGCTGCGCTCACGCAGCATCGACGCCGACGAGGTGACGTGGGACGCCTGGCGCCAGTCAGACCTGAAGTGGCGAGTCATCGCACGCCTCGCCTCGGACGTCGAGGCCGAGTCACGCGTGGCGGAGTTCGTCTTCGACCCCAAGGGCCGCTTCTCCGTCGCCCACAACGCCGATGCCCGGTGGATGATCGGCGAGGAGTCGCGCGGGGACGCGCCGCCGGAGGAAGAGAACACCATCGACTTCCATGACGAACTGGCACTGGTGCGCGCCACGCAGCCCGTGACCCGCCCCGGTGACGAGGTGCCGGCCTCCGAGCTCATGCACGAGTCCAACGAGGACACCTCCGAGCTGGACAGCCTGTACGACATGCTCAGCGGCATCAGCGAGGATTCCGTGCGGATCTACACCGGCATCCTCGACCCCGTCGAGCAGGTCGCGCCGCCCGCGGTGGATACCGCCGCGGCCGAGGAGCCAGCCGAGGCCGTCGTCGAGGAGGAGCCCGAAGCGGCAGAGCCCGTCAGGGATCCGTCCGACGACGAGGCAACCACCGTCATCGCGGACGAGGAGCCTGAGCCCGAGGTCGAGGAGCCGACGCAGGACGCCCTCGTCGAGACGGAGGCGGAGCAGCCGAAGCCGACGCGTCGTCGCCGGAGGGCGAGCGTCCCGAGTTGGGACGAGATCATGTTCGGCGGCCCGACGAAGTAACGCTGCCCGGGCCTGCCTTTCCCATCCAACGCCTCAGGCGAGGCGCGCGAGCGGAGCGGCCGCGACGGGAAGCCCGCGCGGGGTGATGCGTCGCCGAGTCTCACGGCATCTTGGGTCAGCGGTTGGACGTCGAGGTGCTGGGTGGCTGCGCTGGGCAAGGCAGCAAACGCGACAACCCGGCGGGGGCGGCGGTCCGCGGGCGGCCTGCGAGCCGGAACGGGGCTGCGGATACGCTGCGGGATTCCTCGGCGTCCACGCCGACAAACCCCGCACCGTAACCAAGGCCGGAATCAGGTGCGGGATTCTTCGGCACGGACGCCGACACATCCCGCAGCCAACCTCAGAGCCGCCCGACGACGGCGACCCGCGCCCACCTGTCGCGGTAGCTGCCCTCGCCCAGCCCCACCACCCACAACCCGCAGCCAACCGCCCCCAGGCCAGACCGACAGCACAGACACGACAGAGGCCCCGGAGCCTTTCGACTCCGGGGCCTCCGTCGAGGTGCTCCTCAGCTCAAGAAGCGGTCACCGCTTCTCTGGGCCTCCGAACATCACGATGTTGTTGAACACCCACTGGTTGCTCTGCGAGAAGGCGTAGCCGCCCTCAGGCTTCGCGGTGGCGGCGTAGACCGTCGTCATCGTGTAGGAGCGGCACGCACCACGGCCGGTGGCCGCCGTGTCGCACTCCGTCTTCCACTGACGCCCCGCCGAGGTGAACAGCCCATTGCTGGTGGCGCCCAGATCACCCAACGGGTTCCCCTTCCACGCAGCACGCGTCATGTACGGCAGGTAGGTGAGGTTGTTGAACGCCCACCCCGACTTCCGCACGAACTCGCCGTCCTCGATCACCACGATCGTGGCCCAGATCTCGGTGCGGCACCGCTCGGTCTGCGAGTACGCCTCGCACGTCGTGTTCCACCGACGACCGTTGAACTCATGCAGACCCGGCAGCGTGTACGGCACGGTACGCACGTACTTGCCGCTGGCCGGCGGAGTCGTCGTCGGCTTCGCCGTCGGGCTCACCGAGGGCTTCGGCGTGGCCTTCTTCGTCACCGTCAGCGTGAAGCTGGCAGTACCGAAGTTGTCGGCTTCGTCGGTGACGGTCACCACGACGGTGAACGTGCCGTCGACGGTGGGCGTGCCGCTGATGTGGCCGGTGGCCGGGTCGATGGCGACACCCGCGGGAAGGCCGGTGGCCGAATACGTGAGCACACCAGGACGCTCATCCGTGGCCTCCACCTGGATGGACACCGCCGTGCCCACGGTGCCGCTCTTGGCACCGATGGCCGCGATCACCGGATCGGTGACGTCGGGGCCACAGGTGACCGGCGGGGTCCAGGTCTGCGCAACCGGGTCGACCACCACGGGGATCTCCGTCCACTCGGAGCGGAACTCGAGCTCACCGATGGTGGCGAACTGGTCCGCCGTGGCGTAGTTCTCTGTGATCACGATCCGCACGTACCGGGCCTGGAGGTCCAGGTCGAAGTTCGTGGCGGCGCGGCCACGCGGAAGGGTCTTGGCCTCGGCCTCGGTCCAGGTCACGTTGTCGGTGCTGTACTGGATGGTGAAGTTCGACACCTGACCGTTGTCGCTGCCCTGACGCGGCACCCAGGTGAACCAATCGAGGTCCTGGACGCTGCCGAGGTCGACGTTGATCGTGTGCGGCATCGGGTCGATCGGGGCCGCCCACCGCGAGTGCCAGAAGGTGGCGCGGTCGCCGTCGACCATCGCCGACGCAAGGCCGTTCGGCGGGGTCTCGTTGGTGGCCTCCGACGACGCGGTGGCGGTGGCGCCGGTGATCAGGTCTCCGGTGACGGGGATCGCGCTGGACTCGACCTCGATCACCTGCTCGGTGAAGCGACCGTCGACGTCAGTGACGCGGAACAGGTACTTTCCGCCCTCGATCTGGTACGTGACCGGCATCGTGAGGTGCGCGTTGCCGTCCTCGTCGGTCATGAACCGGCCCTGGATCGACGGGTCCTGGACCTTGGAGTCGTTCGGGCCAGCGACCTCGATCGGATCCTTGCTGAACTGGATCGTGGCGAGGCTGTTGGGCGTGAAGCCCGACAGGTCGGCGACCAGCCGCGAGTTGTCCTGCACCGTCGCCTCGGCGTTGACGACCGCGACACCGGGTGCGACGCAGACGTCAGGCTCGTACCCGACGGGCTCGGTGTAGCCGGCCTCGGCGGTGACCTTGCCGGTCACGACACGGCCGTCGGAGAACGTCACGGTGGCGTCGAAGGTGCCGGCCTGGACGTACGCGTGGGCGGCACCGACGAGGTAGCGCGACCCGGAGTGGACCGGGGTGCGCTCCTGGATCGGCGTGAACGTCGCCGCCACTGGATCGGAGCCGTCACCGAAGTCGACGGTGGCGGTCAGCGGCTCGGTCAGCTCGGAGTTGCTGGGGCCGTCGGCGTCGTCGACCGTGTCGACCACGATGGACTTGCCGTCGGCGGCCACCTTCGTGCCGGGGGCCGCGATGGTCGCGGGCTCCACCACGAGAGCAGCCCCGGGGGCAGTCTTCGCATCGACGCCGGCGGCGGCGACGTCCCAGGCGACCTTCGGGCTGTCGTAGAAGTTCGAGTCCTTGGCGAGCAGGCGGGCACCCATGGGCGCCATGCGCTGCATGAACTGCGCGGCGTTGCGCTGGGCCTGCGGGGTCCAGCCCACCTCGGCGTGCGACATGGCGCGCGGGAACATCATGAACTCGTTCTGCGAACCGCGTCGGATGGTCTCGGACCACATGGGGCCCTCCATGCCGATGAGGTCCTCCTCGGTCACGGCCGGCAGGTCCGACGACGGGGGCTTGATGACCGTGAGCGGGTTCCAGTTGTAGTAGTGGTCGAGGTCACCGATGCCGGCCCACGTGAGGCCGATCGGGGTCTTGCTCGAGTACTTCATGTCGAGGTAGGCGCGGTTCGAGTCCGACACGACCACCTGGGCTCCCGCCTGGATCGCGTCGTAGGTGGGGCGGGTGCTGCCCACCCAGTACTGCACGACGTCACCTTCGGAGAGGCCCGCGGCCGCGAACTCGTTCCAGCCGATGGCGTTCTTGTCGAGGCCACGGACCAGTTCGATGACCTTCTGCACGAAGGCCTGGTAGTCCTCGTGCGGCGTGGCGTGCGTCTCGTCGCCACCGACGTGGATGTAGGGGCCGGGGGTGATGTCGGCGAGCTGGCCGAAGATGTGCTCGAGGGCCACCCACGTGTTCGGGTTGTTCACGTCGAGCGTGGACTCACCGACGTTGCCGTTGTTCTGCTCCTTCGTGTTGCCGTAGACGGTCGTGATGGGGCGGGTGTTGGCGTTGTTGAGCTGCGGGTTGGAGTGCAGCAGCGCGCCGGTGTGGCCCGGCACGTCGATCTCCGGGACGATCGTGATCTGGCGCGCGGCGGCGTAATCGACGATGTCCTTGTACTGGTCCTGGGTGTAGTAGCCGTTGCGGCCGATCTCCGACTTGTAGCCGAAGGTCTTGCCGGGCTCGGTCTCGGCCATGGAGAGCTGGCCACCGATTCGGTGGAGGCGCGTATAGTCGATCTCGTCACCAGCGGCGCGACCCTCGTTGGTGATCTCGATGCGCCAGCCCTGGTCGTCGGCCAGGTGGAGGTGGATGCGGGAGATCTTCACCGACGCGAGCGTGTCGATGATGTCCTTCAACTCGTCGACCTCGATGAATGAGCGGGCCACGTCGATCTGGGTGCCGCGGTGCACGTAGCGCGGGGCGTCCTCGACGGTGACCGCCGGAGCCGTCCACTGCGTGTAGACGGTGTCCTGGGAGAAGATGAGCGGCGGGAAGAGCTGAAGCAGCGTCTGCGCACCGTTCCACAGGCCATGGGCCGCCTTCGCGGTGATGGTGACGCCCCCCTCTGCCGTCACGAGCTTGTAGGGCTCATCGACGCTGGGCGTGGCGACGACCGGCACCAGGCCGGCGTCGAGCACGAACTTGATGCTGTTGGTGTCATCGGAGGCGACCACCGGCAGCGCGAAACCGGTCGCGGCGCGCAACTGCGTGGCGACCAGTTCGGCGATGTCGGCGCCGGCCCCCGACGCGACGATCGTGGTGTCGGCGTTGAGCTCGAACGGTGCGCCCTCGTCCTCGGTCACCTTGACCGGGAGCGGGACGAGGTTGACGGCACCCGACGGTGGGGCCGGGGGCGTCGGCTCGGGGCCGTTCCAGACCTCGAACTCGTACAGCGACACGCCCCACTTCTGGGTGCCGATCACCGTGCGGTCGATCGCCTGCATGCGCACGTAGTTCCATGCGGTGGTCGCGGTGGCCGCGTTGAGGGTCTGCTGGTCCAGCCCGGGGGTGTCCTTGGGCGGGCACGTGGGGCGGATCGTGTCGGTGGCGTCGGTCCAGGTGACGCCGTCCTGCGAGACCTGCAGCTTGTAGGCCGCGGCGCAGGCCGCCTCCCAGTAGGTGTTGACGTGGTGCACGACGGTGGGCTGGGCCAGCTTCACCTGGATCCAGGCGTCGTCGGCGTAGTTCGACGACCAGCGGGAGCTGAGGTCGCCGTCGACGCCCAACTGGTAGGTCCAACGGCCGTCGGACAACTCGTTGCCCGACGCCGACACGGTGGACCCGTTGGAGGTCAACGCGACGTTGGTTCCGGTGTCCTCCGCCGATGCCATGGTCGGCGCGACCGTGGCGACAATGCCGCTGAAGGCAACGGCCAAGGCCGATGTCAGGGCAGCCAGTCGCCTGGACTTTCTTCGCACGTGCATCTTCGCACCCTTATCTCTCTAGGCGCGCCACCGAACTGTGGCACGGTTCCCAGAGATCCTTGCCCAATGGCATGCCAAACTGAACCTGCCCGGCCCGAATGCGAAGACCGAATGCGCGTTTGCGGCTTGTGGTCAGCTGCTTGTCACTGCGGTGTGTCGTCGAACGGGAGGGGATCCGGCGAGAGCGTCGCCCTGGCTCGGGTCGCCGTCATCCGCCGACGGTGGTGCATGCGGCACAGGACCTCGTAGCGCACCTCTCCCCCGTCGTCGGTGTCGCCGACGACCACTTGGGACCCCTCCGTCACCATCAGCCCGTCGACCGTCCGGGCGTTGTGCGTGCCGCGGGCACCACACCAGCACAGCGGCCCCAGCGACAACATCTCCAGCCGGTCGGCGAGCTCCACCAACCGCTTCGAGCCCGGGAACAGTTCCGTGCGGAAGTCGGCCATGATGCCGAACGCGTACACGTCGAGCTGCAGCTCGTCGACGACGCGGGCCAGCTGGTCGATCTGCTCGGCCGTGTAGAACTGCGCTTCGTCACACACGAGGTAGTCGACGATCTTGCCCGACGTGAGCTCCGAGATCACGTAGCGCCAGAAGTCGAACCCCGCGTCCACCTCGATGGCGCGCGCACTGAGGCCGAGCCGCGACGTGATCACGCCCTCGCCGGCGCGGTCCTGCGAGCTGAACACCCTCCCCTTCCTGCCGTGCGTGGAATGGACGTGGTCCAGTTGCAGCGCCATCGTGGACTTCCCGCAGTCCATCGGTCCGCTGTGGAACACAAGTTCAGCCATGTCTCCTCGGCATCCTGATCGCTTCCTCATACACCTCGACGTACGCCTTGGCCATGCCCGCCGGATGAAGCCCCTGCTCCGTCCCGCAGTAGGCCTCGCGCAGCCCAGCAAGCTTGGCAGGCTCCGCCATTTCGCGCATCCCGACGGCGAGGGCCTGCACGTGTGGTGCCACCAGGTGGCTCGTGCCGGGGCGCAGCCCGCCGGCGAGCCGGTCGTCGCAATAGAGGACGGGGAGGCGCGCGGCGGCGGCCTCGAGGAACACCATGGGTTGCACGTCGAAGCGGTAGGAGCCGAGCACCAGCGCATCCGCCTCGAGGTACTGCCTGGCGAGCACCTCCCGGTCGGAGATCGCGCCGAGGAACCGGACGCCGGGCACGCCCATCGCCTCGAGGCGTGCCCGCTGGTCGCCGTCGCCCACGATGACCAGCTCGGCGCCCGGGAGCCGGGCCTGCCCGAAGGCACGGAGCACCACGTCCAGGCGCTTCTCACGGGCCAGGCGTCCGATGCTGAGGAAACGCACTCCGTCGCGCCCGCCGCGCGGTGGCCCACCCGGGCCCACGTCCGCTACTCCGGTGGAGGCGTTGGGGACGACCCGCCCGTCGATCGGCTGGCCGACGGCGGCCTCGATGTTGTCGAGCATGTACCGGGCGGGGCTGGTCACCAGGTCCACGTGGGAGGCGATCCGTGCGAGCGAACGCCAGTCCATGCGCGAGAAGACGTTGTCGTTGTCCGGCTCCGCGGTGCGCGGCGGCATGCTGGCGCGGAACCTGGCCGGGCGTCGGGAGGCCAGTGCGAGCGCCCGGGTGATCAGCAGCTCGTACCCGACCGACCCGAACACGCCGTGCACGGGCAGCGTGGCATGCGTGCCCGCCACGTTGCAGTGGAAGGTGTGCACGTGCGGAACGTCCTGCAGGCGCGCCAGTCGCGCAGCCAGGACGACGGCGCCCCGCTCCGTCTGCGAGTGCACCACGTCGAACCTCGCCCCTGACGTGATCTTCCTCGCGCGGCGCTCGCCGGGCGGGAGCACGCTCAGGTGTGGCTGGAGGATGTCGGCGTGCAGCACGGGGCAGGCGATGGTGTGCACCCCGTGCGGTGGGGTGAGGTGCCGGTCGGGCGCGATGAGGGTCGCCTCGTGGCCGAGCTTCGTCAGTTCCTCCAGCTGCACCTGGACCGAGCGGCTGATGCCCCCCGAGGCGGGGAAGAAGTCGTCGATGACGATCGCGACGCGCAGCGTCACGGACGGCCGCCGTGCACGAGGAGGGGCACCTCCATTTCGGCCGCCGTCATCGAACCGTGCATGCCCACGAGGGAGAACTCGCCCGGGGTGGCGTAGCTCATGGCGGCCCACGTGCCGGTCATGGCCGCCACGACGTCGCCGATGCGGGCGGCGCTCATGTTCGACACGTTCGGCCCGAACCAGCCCGCCTCGATCGCCTCCTCGCGTCGGAGGACGTGGGCACGCTCCCCCAGCACCGACTCCCAGGCCCAGGCCAGCGCGCGGGCGTCGTCGCCGTAGACGTGCCGGAAGCGCGGCTCGCCGCCCAGGTGCGTGTAGCCGCCCAGACGGGGTTCGTCCTCGACGATCACGCGCTCGTCCTCGGGGATGTTGAGCATCCCGTGGTCGCCAGTGACCAGGAGGCACACCGACGGCGGTAGGGCGTCGATGAGGTGCGCCACGTAGTCGTCGATGAAGGCGAGCCTGTCCAGCCACTGCCAGCTGCCGGTGCCGTGGGCGTGCCCGTCGGAGTCGAGCAGCCGCTCGTAGAGGTAGACCACGTCGGCTCCCCGCAACGCGTCGGTCACGAGGCCCGTCAGTTCCTCGACGTCGCCCTCTGTGCCGACCGGGTAGAGGCGCGTGCCGGCGAAGGCGACCCTCGTGAGCGCACTACTGGCGAAGCGCCCGAGCGTCACGGCGGCGCTGGTGCGCCCTTGCGAGCCGAGCCGCTGGAAGACGGTGGGCTTCTGCGCGAAGCCCTCGATGTCGTCCGGGCCGCCCTCCCAGGTGAGGGAATTGATGACCCGGCCCACCGTCGGCTCGTAGAAGCTGTAGCCCATCACGCCGTGCTCGCCCGGGGTGGCGCCGCAGCCGAGCGACGTGAGGGAGGTTGCCGTCGTCGAAGGGACGGAGCAGGTCAGCCGGTGGCCCCGGTCCATCAGGGCCGCCATCGTCTCCGCGTGCTCGGCATGCTCCTTCAGCTGGTGCCAACCGAGGCCGTCGACCAGCAGCACCACGTACTGCCGGGTTGCGGGGATGTCGATCAGCGGGGTGCCCCCGTCGAGACCCGCGACGACGCTGGGCAGCAGGTTGGCCAGGCTGAGGTCTTCGTAGCGCGGGTCGACGAAGGCGAGCATCAGGCGATCACCTGCTGCAGCGTGGCGCCGAACTCGACGAGCCGGCGGGCGTTGTCGCCGTCCGCCGCGGGGCTCATCCGCACGGTGATGTCATCGGGCTGCAGCACGCCGGTGTAGCCGTGGTCCGCGTCGCAGTTCGGGTCCTCGCAGCTGGCTGGGCCCAGGTCGAGGCGCCGCGCCGCACCCCAGACGATGGTCAGCCACGCCTCCTGCATCCCTGAACGCTGCTCGGGCTGCGCCATGGCGCGGGTGACCACGACCGAGTCGATGGCACGCAGCGCCACCACCTCGGACGTCGCGATCGCCTCGGGGCGCCCACCCTCACCCTCGTCGATGTGGCAGATCTGGAGCTGCGTCTCGGTGAGCACCAGCACCGTCAGGTGGCGGTGCAGCTCCCGCCCGGCGAACGTGGCCTCGTGGTGCACCAGGTGGTCCACCACGGGACGGCCGCCCAGGCCCATGAGGACGGTCTCCACGACGAGGCTGGGATAGAAGCCGCACTCGGCGATCTCGTCGATGAGCCCTGAGGGGAGAGTCTGGTTGTCGGCGGTCACGCGGCCATTGTGTCACGGAGCAGGGATAGGTTTGGGGACATGGCCTCTCGCCCCTTCATCGCAGCCCGCATCGAAGATCGCCTCAACTCGCTGCTCAACCGTGCGCTCGCGCGGCGGGGTTGGCAGGAGTCGATCATCGCCTACACCGGCTTCGGCACCAGCGAGCAGCTGCGCATCCTGGCGCGGGTCGTGCTGCGCCCGTCGGACACGCTCGGCATCGTGCAGGCCGCCTCGGCGCTGATCTATCGGCGCGGCTGGCGCAACTTCATGAACGCTGCGAAGGTCAACGCCATGGTGACAGTCGTCATCGGCGACGTGCGCATCCCCGTCCAGGCAGACCGCGGCGGGTTCATCGACGTGCGCGTCCGCAACCCGGGGCTGGCCCCCGGCTGGCACTCGGTCACGCTCGAGGGCGACGGCGGGGCCTCGGCGCTGGCCAGCGTGCAGGTGATAGGCGACGACGTGGAGTTCGGCATCGTCAGCGACATCGACGACACCATCCTCAGCACGTCGCTGCCGCGGCCCATGCTGGCCGCCTGGAACTCGTTCGTGTTGACAGAACAGGCCAGGCAGGCGGTGCCGGGCATGGCACGGCTCTACCAGCAACTCCTCGCGCAGCACCCCGGCGCACCCATCATCTTCATCTCCACCGGCGCCTGGAACACCTTCCCGATGATCAAGCGCTTCATCACCCGCCACGGCATCCCACAGGGCGCCATGCTGCTGACCGACTGGGGCCCCACGAACACCGGCTGGTTCCGCAGCGGGCCGGACCACAAGCGCCGGTGCCTCCGGGAACTGGCCCGAGACCTGCCGAACATCCGTTGGCTGCTCGTCGGCGACGACGGCCAGCACGACCCCGACCTGTACGCCGAGTTCGCCAGCCTCCAGCCGGAGCACGTACGGGCCAGGGCGATCAGGCAGCTGACGCCGGGCGAGCACACACTGGCCCACGGCCTCCCGATGGAGGTGCCCCAGAGCGACGAGCGGTGGGAGCCCGACACGGCGCCGGAGGTGCGTGCACCCGACGGCGACGGTTTGGGCGATAAGCTCTCCAGGTTGCTGTAGTCCCACCACCTGAGGAGAGCGCCCGATGACCAAGCGGACGATCGACGACGAACTCAATGAGGAAGAACACATCCTCGACGTCGACGTCACCCAGGAGATGGAGGCCAGCTTCCTGGAATACGCCTACTCGGTCATCTACTCCCGGGCCCTGCCCGACGCGCGCGACGGCCTCAAGCCGGTGCAGCGCCGCATCCTGTACTCGATGGACCGCATGGGGGTCCGCCCCAACGTCGGCCACGTCAAGTGCGCCCGCGTCGTGGGCCAGGTCATGGGCCTCCTCCACCCGCACGGCGACACCGCCATCTACGACGCGCTGGTGCGCATGGGACAGCCCTGGGCCGTGCGGCTGCCGCTGATCGACGGGCACGGCAACTTCGGCTCACTCGACGCCGGCCCGGCCGCCATGCGCTACACCGAGTGCCGCATGGCCCAGTCCGCACAGGCCATGACCCGCGGCATCGACGAGGACACCGTCGACTTCAAGCCCAACTACGACGGCAAGGAGACCGAGCCGGTCGTCCTACCCGCTGCCTTCCCCAACCTGCTGGTCAACGGCGCGGCCGGCATCGCCGTCGGCATGGCCACCAACATCGCCCCCCACAACCTCGTCGAGGTCGTCGCCGGCCTGCAGCAGCTGCTCAGGAACCCGGCCATCGAACTCGACGAACTGATGCGCCACATCCCCGGCCCCGACTTCCCCACCGGCGGCAAGATCGTCGGCCTCGACGGCATCCGCGACGCATACGCCACCGGCCGCGGCTCCCTGAAGCTGCGGGCCACCACCCGCATCGAGAAGGTCAGCCCCCGCCGCATGGGCATCGTGGTGACCGAGCTGCCCTACATGATCGGCCCCGAGCGCATCATCGAGCAGATCAAGAAGGGCGTCCAGGACAAGAAGCTCACCGGCATCGCAGACGTCAAGGACCTCACGGACCTGACGCACGGCACCCGCCTGGTCATCGAGGTCAAGAACGGCATCAACCCCGAGGCTCTGCTCGAGCAGCTGTTCAAGGCCACCAAGCTCGAGGACACCTTCGCCATCAACGCCGTCGCGCTGGTCGACGGGCAGCCGCGCACCCTCACGCTCAAGGAGATGCTCGAGGTCTACCTCGAACACCGCCTCGACGTGACGCTGCGGCGCACCCACCACCGCCTCGGCAAGGCCGAGGAACGCCTCCACCTCGTGCGCGGCCTCATCATCGCCATCGCCGACATCGACGACGTCATCGCCATCATCCGTTCCTCCGACGACGCCGCCCAGGCCCGCGAACGACTCATGGCCGCGTTCGACCTCGACGAGGTCCAGGCCACCTACATCCTCGACATGCAGCTGCGGCGCCTCACCAGGTTCTCCACCATCGAACTGGAGAAGGAGGCCGACGAGCTGGCCAGCGCCATCGAGGGGCTGCGCGAGATCATCGAGGACCCGGCCGTCCTGCGCCGCTTGGTGGGCAAGGAGCTCGCCGACGTCGCCAAGGAGTTCGGCACCCCTCGCCGCACCGTCCTGTTGGCCTCCTCCGGGGTGCCCACCACCGCCACCGCGGCACCGCTCGAGGTCCCCGACGACCCGTGCTGGGTGCTGCTGAGCGGCACGGGCCTCGTGGCCCGCACCAACGTGCTGGGCCCCCTCCCCACGGAGGGGCGTGCCGCACACGACGTCGTCATCGCCCGCGTGCGGACCAGCGCCCACGGCGAGTTCGGCGTCCTCACCAACCGCGGCCGCGTCATCCGCTGCCGCGCCATCGAGCTGCCGACGGTGCCGCTCACCGCGTCGGTGGCCAGCCTGCAGGGCGGCAGCCTCGCCCATGAGCTGTGGCCCTTGGAAGCGGGAGAGCGGGCGCTGGGCCTCACGTCGTTCGACACGGAGTCGCCCGGGCTGGCGATCGGCACCAGGCAGGGCGTCGTGAAGCGCGTGCGGCCCGACCTCCTGGTGCGCGACTCCTGGGAGGTCATCGCCCTGCGCGACGGCGACGAGGTGGTGGGCGCCGTCGAACTGCTCGACGAAGCCAAGCACCTGGCCTTCCTCACCACCGACGCGCAGCTCCTGCACTTCCCGGCCGCCAGCGTCCGCCCACAGGGCCGCACCGGCGGCGGCATGGCGGGCATCAAGCTCGGTTCCGGCGCCGCCGTCGTCTGGTTCGGCGTGGTGGACCCCGCCACCGACGACGTCGTCACCGTCTCGGGCTCGTCCACGTCGCTGCCGGGGACGGAGTCCGGGCTGGCCAAGGTCACCCCGCTCTCGGAGTTCCCCGCCAAGGGCAGGGCCACGGGCGGCGTCCGCGCACACCGGTTCCTGAAGGGCGAGGACGCCCTGCTCATCGCGGCCATCGGGCCCCGGCCCGTCGTCGCCGCGGCAACCAGCGGATCCCCGGTCAAGCTCCCGCGCGAGCACGGCCGACGCGACGGGTCCGGCACCCCGCTGTCGCAGCCGGTCACCATGCTGGCGGGACGCGACCCGGGCGAGGAGCCCCGGACAGCCGACAGCGACACCCTCTTCGGGCAGTAGCATTTCGCGCGACGAAGGGATCCACCTGGCATGAGCAACTTTGACGACCTGCTGGAGGCCAACCGGGCCTACGCCGCCGACTTCTCCGATGGGTACTTCGACGGCATCGCGAAGGCAGGCGTCTGCATCGTGACCTGCATGGACTCCCGGATCGAGCCGCTCGACATGGTGGGCCTGCGCATCGGTGACGCGAAGATCCTCCGCTCCCCCGGCGGCCGCGTCACGACCTCGGTGCTCACCGGCTGTGTGCTCAGCGTGCAGCTCCTCCAGGTGGACCGGATCATGGTGGTGCCGCACACGCGCTGCGCCATGGCCTCCGGCACCGATGAGGACCTCCGTAGGGTCATCTCCGCCAAGACCGGCACGGACACGTCCTGGCTCTCGTTCGGGGCCAACCCCGATCAGGCTGCGCGGCTGCGCTCAGACGTGGACATGATCGCCAACCACCCGCTGATCAAGGGTCACGCGGAGGTCGGCGGCTTCATCTACGACGTCGACACCGGCCTCCTGACCCAGGTCCTCTAGCTCGCTGCTCGCCACCTCGGGGGCTGCTGTCTAGCTGAGCGCGGCGAGCGCGTTGCGCACGTGCTCCTCGCTCAGTTGGGCGGCGCGCTCCCCGTCGCCGGCCTCCAGGGCGTCGACGATGTGTAGGTGCTCGTGGACCAGCCTGGCGCGCAGCTCCTCCCACTGCGCCAGGCGCTCTTCAGCGCTGAGGATCCTCTCTGCCACCGCCTCGCGGATCGCAATGGTCATGTCGCGGATGAGCCGGTTCTCGCCGGCCGCCGCGATGGCCACGTGGAACGCGGTGTCCAAGTCGTTGAACGCGGCTGGCCGGGTCACGCCGACCATCTCCTCCGCGAGGCGCCTGACCTCTCCCATCGGCCGGCCCACGGCAGCCAGCGCGGCGGCGCGCTCCAGCGCCACGCGCGTCTCGGTGATCTCGGCGAAGGAGACTGCCTCCAGCGCGACGTGCAGTTTGAGCATCCGCCCGAAGGCGACTCCCTGCCCCGTCCCGACGGTGGTGCCGCCGGCCCGCCCGGTGGCCGAACTCAGCACGCCCTGGGCCTGGAGCACCTTGATGGCCTCGCGGACCGCGCTGCGGCTGGCCCCGAGCTGACTGGAGAGCTCGCGCTCGTTTGGCAGCCTGTCACCGGCAGCGAGGCGCCCGGAGAGGATCTCGCCCGTCAGGTAGTCGAGCGCGTTCTCAAAGCCACCGGTGGTCATAGCACCCCATTGTGTCCCATCCAATTGACAGCCGCCTCTCCAAAGCTTATGGTCTGACCATTACATTATGGTCTGACCATATGAACGACGGAGTTCACCGATGTTGCTGGAAGTTTTCCAACCGGTCACAAACCCCCTGGGGGCCCAATGGCTGTCCGCGCTCGTGGCGGCAGTCCCTGTCATCGCGATGCTCATCACCCTCGGTGCGCTGCGCTGGAAGGCCCACCTCGCCGGCCCCTTCTCCTGGGCGACGGCCGTGCTGGTCGCCGTCACGGCCTTCGGCATGCCGCTGACCACCGCGCTGGCCACCAGCGTGCACGGCTTCGTCTACGGCCTGTTCCCCATCATCTGGATCCTGCTGACCGCCATCTGGATGTACGAGGTCACGGTGGCCTCCGGCCGCTTCGACGACCTGCGGCGCACCTTCTTCCTCATCTCCGATGACCCCCGGGTCCTCGGCCTCCTCATTGCGTTCAGCTTCGGCGGCCTCCTCGAGGCCCTCGCCGGCTTCGGCGCCCCCGTCGCCATCACCGCGGCCATGCTGATCGCGATCGGCTTTTCGCCCCTGCGCTCTGCGCTCATCGCGCTGCTCGCCAACACCGTCCCCGTCGCGTTCGGCGCCGTCGGCCTCCCGGTGCTGATGGCCGCCAAGACGGGCGGGTTCGACGACGTGCTGGCCGTCTCCCCCATCACTGGCCGGCTGACCGCACTGCTGTGCCTCGTGGTGCCCTTCCTGCTCCTCGCGGTGATGGACGGAAAGCGCGGCCTACGTGAAGGCTGGCCCTTCGGCCTGGTCGTCGGCGTCACCTTCGGCATCGCCAAGTGGATCGTGTCCGCCACGCCCCTCTACAACCTCACCGAGGTGTTCGCTGCCGTGAGCAGCGTCATCGTGGCCATCGCCTTCCTCAAGGTGTGGCACCCGAGGGGTGGCGCGGAGGCGGCCGAACGGATCGGCATCAAGATCGACCCCTCCGTCGAGAAGGGCGCTCCGGTCGATGCCGGCCGTACCTCGGGCGAGGCACTGACCGGAGGCCGGATCATGATGGCACTGGTGCCCTACCTGCTCGTCATCGTGGTGTTCGGAGTCGCGGCGCTGCCGCCGGTGAAGGCCGCGCTGGCCTCCACCGACGTGAAGTTCGCCTGGCCCGGCCTGGGCGGGCTGCTGGACGTCGCCGGCAACCCGGCCGTCCACCAGTCCTACACGCTCGCCTGGGCGTCGACGCCGGGCATCCTGCTCGCCTTCGTGGCCATCGTCACCGGCCTCATCTACCGGATGGGCATCGGAGAGATCTTCGGCGTGCTGTGGACCAACGCGAAGAAACTGCGCTTCGCGATGCTCACCATCGGCAGCGTCGTGGCGCTGGCCTACGTGATGGGCGACTCGGGCCAGACCCTGGCGCTCGGCCTCTTCTTCGCAGGCGCCGGCGCCCTCTACCCCTACGTGGCTCCGGTCCTCGGCTGGATCGGCACCTACGTGACCGGCTCCGACACGTCGGCCAACATCCTGTTCTCCAGCCTCCAATCCGGAGTAGGCGCCGAGATCGGCCCGGGCTCGCACCTCGGCACCGAATCGATGCGCGCTCTGCTCGTCGGCTCCAATGCGGCCGGCGGCGTGGTGGGCAAGATGATCTCGCCGCAGTCGCTGACGATCGCCGCCACCGCCATCGGCATCGCCGGCGCCGAGTCCACGATCCTGCGCCGCATCATCGGGTGGAGCTTCGTGCTGCTCGCCCTGCTGTGCCTGCTCTCCGGGCTCATGTCCACCCCCGTGCTCTCCTGGCTGCTCCCCTGATCCCCGAAAGGCCACTGCCATGAACGTCAACCCCCACGTCGCGTTGTTCGCTACGTGCATCACCGACACCATGAAGCCGTCGGTGCCCATCGCCACAGTGCGACTCCTCGAGCGCCTCGGTTGCCGAGTCTCGTACCCGGAACGCCAGACCTGCTGCGGGCAGATCATGACCAACACCGGCTACTGGGACGAGGCGGTGCCCACCGTGCGCAATTACGTGCGCTCGTTCGGGGACTACGACTACATCGTCGCCCCCTCGGGTTCCTGCGTCGGTTCCGTGCGGGAGCAGCACCCGATGCTCGCCCGCCACGCCGGCGACGCCGGCCTCGAACGCGACGCGACGGCGGCTGCGGCCCGCACCTACGAGTTGAGCGAGTTCATCGTCGACGTGCTCGGCGTCACCGACGTGGGCGCCTACTTCCCGCACCGCGTGACCTACCACCCCACCTGCCACTCGGTGCGGATCACCAAGGTGGGCGACCGCCCCCTGAGGCTGTTGAGGGACGTGCGCGGCATCGACCTGATCGACCTGCCGAAGGCCGAGGAGTGCTGCGGCTTCGGCGGCACCTTCTCTGTCAAGAACCCTGACGTGTCCATCGCCATGGCCTCCGACAAGGCCCGCCATGTGCGCACCACCGGCGCCGAGTACCTGGTGGCCGGTGACCACGCGTGCCTGATGAACATCGGTGGCGTGCTGCACCGCGGCCGCTCCGGCGTCAGGACCATCCATCTGGCCGAGATCCTGGCCGCCACCGAGGAGGACGCGCGATGAACCGCCGCACCCCTGAGCCCGGCTCGTGGCTGGGCATCCCCGAGTTCCCGCAGGCAGCGAAGGCGAGCCTGCAGAACGCGGAGCAACGCAAGAACCTCACCCACGCGACGTCGACCATCCGGGCCAAGCGCATCGTCCGCGCCTCGGAGGTACCCGAATGGGAGGAGCTACGCACCGCGGCGGCCCAGATCAAGGACCGCGTGGCACGCCACCTCGAGCGCTATCTCCTGCAGGCCGAGGAGGCCATGACAGCAGCCGGCATCACCGTGCACTGGGCACGTGACGCAGCTGACGCCAACCGCATCGTCACGGACATCGCCAAGGCCAAGGGCGTCGACGAGGTGGTCAAGATCAAGTCGATGGTCACCCAGGAGATCGATCTCAACGAGCACCTGGAGGCAGAGGGCATCGCAGCCTGGGAGACGGACCTGGCCGAACTCATCGTGCAGTTGGGCCATGACCTGCCCAGCCACATTCTCGTGCCCGCCATCCACCGCAACCGATCCGAGGTGCGCGAGATCTTCAAGGAGGAGATGGGCCGCTACGGGAGACCCGCCCCCGAGCCGATCTCCGACGACCCGGCCGAACTCGCCGAGGCCGCCCGCCTTCACCTGCGCGAGAAGTTCCTGCGGGCGAAGATGGCGGTCTCCGGCGGCAACTTCATCGTGGCCGACACCGGCACCCTCGTCATCGTCGAATCCGAGGGCAACGGCCGCATGTGCCTGACCCTCCCCGAGACGCTGGTCTCCGTCGTCGGCATCGAGAAGGTGCTCCCGACGCTGGAGGACCTCGAGGTGTTCCTCAAGTTGCTCCCCCGCTCGTCCACCGGCGAGCGCATGAACCCGTACACCTCGATGTGGACGGGTGTGACGCCCGGCGAAGGACCGCAGGACCTCCACGTGGTGCTGCTCGACAACGGGCGCACCGATGTCCTGGCCGATCCCGAGGGCCGCGCTGCTCTGCGCTGCATCCGCTGCTCCGCCTGCCTCAACATCTGCCCCGTGTACGAGCGGGTGGGTGGCCACGCCTACGGGTCGCCGTACCCCGGCCCCATCGGCGCCATCCTCGGCCCGCAGCTGCGCGGCATGGACGACGCGAACACTCGCGCGCTGCCGTTCGCCTCGACGCTGTGCGGCGCCTGCAACGAGGTCTGCCCGGTGCGGATCCCGTTCACCGACATCCTGGTGCACCTGCGCCACAAGGCCGTCGAACACAAGACGGCCAAGCACCCCACCGGTGAGCAACTGCTGATGAAGGGCGCCGGCTGGGTGATGAAGGACGGCCGGAACCTGGCGTCGGTCCAACTCGGCAGCCGCTTCGCCGGCCGCATTTTCCGCGGCAAGTGGCTCGGCCCCATGCCCATTCCACTGGCCTCGCGCTGGCTGCAGGCCCGCGACGTCGAAGCCCCACCCACGCAGACCTTCCGCCAGTGGTGGAAGGACGAACACGAAGGAGACGCAGAATGAGCGCACGTGAAGAGGTGCTTCAACGCATCCGCCGAGCCACCAAGGACGTCACCGAGACGGATCCGCTGATCGACGTGCCCGTGGACTGGACCTACGGCCGCCCCCTGGGCACCAAGGACGTGATCGCGGACTTCGTCGAGAAGGTCGAGGACTACAAGGCCGCGGTCCGCCGCTGCGCCCCCGACGGGGCGGCGGCGATGATCGTCGAAGCCCTGGAGTCGTTGGACACGAAGAGCATCGTGGTGCCGGCGGGGTTCCCCGAACCGTGGGTCACGGCGCTCCGACATGCCGGCTTCGCGCTGCACCGCGACGACCCGCAGTTGACGCACGCCGAGCTGAACGCCATCGACGCGGTGGTGACGACGGCGGCGGTCGGCATGGCGGATTCGGGCACGATCGCCCTCGACCACAGCGAGGGTCAGGGCCGCCGCGCCCTGACACTGCTTCCGGACCGCCACATCTGCGTGGTGCACGAGTACCAGGTGGTCAGCGACGTTCCCGAGGGCATCGCCCGGCTGGCTCCGGCGATCCGCGACCGTCGCCCGGTCACGTGGTTGAGCGGCGGTTCCGCGACGAGCGACATCGAGTTGAGCCGGGTCGAGGGCGTCCACGGCCCGCGCCACCTCTCGGTCGTCCTCGTCGCTGACTGACGATGGCCCAGGGGGCGGGGACCAGCGTCAGGCGTCGATGCGATCCGCTTCGAGCGCGTAAGCACCCTCGATGATGAACTCCTTACGGGGGGCCACTTCGTTGCCCATGAGGACCTCGAAGACGCGCTCAGCCGCTTCCGCATCGTCGACGGTGAGCCTGCGCAGCATCCGGTGCTTCGGGCTCATCGTGGTGTCTGCCAGCTGGTCCGCGTCCATTTCGCCCAGGCCCTTGTAGCGCTGCGGCTCCTTGAACTTCTGTCCCCGCTTGGTGAGTTCGAGCGACTTGCGCTGGTACTCGGCATCTGAGTACGTGTAGATGTACTTGTCGTAGCCCTTCTTGGGGTTGATCAGCTCGAACCGGTGCAGGGGCGGAACGGCTGAGAACACGCGGCCGGCCTCCACGAGGGGGCGCATGTAGCGGAAGAAGAGCGTGGCGAGCAGGCAGCGGATGTGGGCGCCGTCGGAATCCGCGTCCGCCATGAAGATGACCTTGCCGTAGCGGGCCGAATCCACATCGAAGGAGCGGCCGGAACCGGCGCCCACCACCTGGATGATCGAGGCGCATTCGGCGTTCTTGAGCATGTCGCCGATGGAGGCCTTCTGCACGTTGAGGATCTTGCCCCGGATGGGCAGCAGCGCCTGGAACTCGGAATTGCGCGCCACGTTGGCCGTGCCGAGCGCGGAGTCGCCCTCCACGATGAACAGCTCGGTGCTGTCGACGCCGGTGGAGCGGCAGTCCTTGAGCTTCGGCGGCAACGTCGACGACTCCAGCGCGTTCTTGCGCCGCTGCGTCTCGCGGTGCGCGCGGGCCTGGACCCGGGTGCGCGCTGCCGCGACGACCTTCTCCTGGAGCGTTCTCGCCACCTGACGCGTCTTCGGCGCCGTGAGGAACTTGCCCATCTCCGACTCGACGACGCGGGCCACCAGACGGTTGACCGCAGGAGTGCCCAGCACCTCCTTGGTCTGGCCCTCGAACTGCGGCTCGGCCAAGCGCACCGTCACGACGGCGGTGAGCCCCTCGATGCAGTCGTCCTTGACGACCTCCTCGCCGGCCTTGAGCAGGCCGCGGGTGCCCTCGTAGGACTTCACCAATGCGCGGGTGAGGCCACGTTCGAAGCCCTGCACGTGTGTACCGCCCTTCGGCGTGGCGATGATGTTGACGAAGGACTTGAGCACCGTGTCGTAGCCGGTCCCCCAGCGAACGGCGATGTCGACGTCGAGGTCACGCTCCACGTCGGTGGGCGTCATCGCGCCCTTGTCGTCGAGCATCGGCACGGTCTCGACGAAGGAATCGGTGCCCTGAAGGCGGATGATCTCGGTGAGCGGAGCGTCGGGCGCCAGGAAGTCGGCGAACTCGGTGATGCCGCCCACGTGCAGGAAGGTCTCCACCGCGGCTTCGCCGTGGCGGGCGTCTGTCACCTCGATCTTCAACCCGGGCACCAGGAACGACGTCTGGCGGGCCCGGTCGTGGAGGTGGCGGATGGAGAGCTCAGCGTCTGCCAGGAAGATCTGGCGGTCGGGCCAGTAGCGGACCCGGGTGCCGGTCTTGCCCTTGGCGACCCGCTTGCCCTTGCGCAGCCCACTCTGGGGCGTGAAGTCCGCGTTGGGGCCCTCGCCGTCGAACACCCCGGGCACGCCGCGGCGGAAGCTCATCTCCCACGTGGCGCCGTCGCGGTCCACCTCGACGTCGAGCCGCGAGGACAGCGCGTTGACGACGGAGGCGCCCACGCCGTGCAGGCCGCCGGTGGCCGTGTACGACGAGTTGCCGAACTTGCCGCCGGCGTGCAACTTGGTGAAGACCACTTCGACGCCGCTGAGGCCGGTGCGGGGCTCCTTGTCGACAGGGACGCCGCGGGCGTGGTCATGCACACTGACCGAGCCGTCGGCGCCCAGGGCCACCTCGATCTCGCTGCCGAAACCGGCCAGCGCCTCGTCGACCGAGTTGTCGATGATCTCCCAGAGGCAGTGCATGAGACCGCGGGTGTCCGTGGAGCCGATGTACATGGCCGGGCGCTTGCGCACGGCCTCGAGGCCCTCGAGGACGAGGAGGTTCTTCGCCTCGTAGTCACGGGACAGTTGCTGGCTCTTCGGGTTCTGCACCCAGACAGGGTACCCTTGGGCGCCGACGTCCCCGCCCGCGAAACGCTGGCGCGCCGCCGAGGGAACATTCCGGCTGCCCGGTACGTTGATACATGAGATGGTGAAGAACCATAAGGACAGGAGGCCAAGATGACCGAACTCGTGACGGATCCCACACTGACCGCTGTCGATCGCTGCGATCGCTGCGGTGCCCAGGCCTACCTGCGTGTATTCCTTCGTTCCGGCGGTGAGTTGCTGTTCTGCGCCCACCACGCGGCCGCCCACCGAGAGAAGCTCCTCGAGGTGGCCAGCCGGATCCAGGACGAAACCAGCAAGCTCAACCAGAACTGAGCCAGCGCTGGATGAGGGCCCGCGCGATCGAGGCCCCTGCAGGGAGGATCACCTCACCCGCACCCAAGGCGGCGGCGAGATCAGACCGGGTGTAATACGCGCCTTCGGAGATCTCGTCGCCGTCGACGCTTATCTCGTCGTCCTCCGCCCGGGCCTCGAAGCCCAGCATCAGCGAGCGCGGCATGGGCCACGGCTCTGACCCCACGTAGCTCAGCGACGTGACCCGGGCGCCCACCTCCTCGAACACCTCGCGGTGCACGGCCTGCTCCACCGACTCCCCGGCCTCGATGAAGCCCGCGATGACGGAGACCCGGCCCTTGGCCCACTGCCGCTGCCGTGCCAACAGGAGCCTGTCGTCGGGGTCCGTGACGGCTACGATCACGCAGGGGTCGATGCGGGGGAACTGCAGGTTCCCGCAGCCCACGCAGATCCGGCGGGAGCCGGCCAGGTCCGGCCTGGTGGCCGAGCCGCACACCTCGCACGGTGGCTGGCTCGCGTGCCACCGCGTGAGCGCGACACCGGTCGCCAACGGGTCCAGCGAATCCGGGTTCGTGTCGCGCCAACTCATGGACTCGCCCGAGACGACATCGACGCCACGGGCGAACCACGCCACGCCGTCGACGGTGCCCAGCAGGACGTCGGCCGGTTGCCTGTCCCCCGGCGACTCCAGCGGCCTGGGCCTGCCCTGCTGCGATGCGATCGCCCCGTCCCCATCCACCTCGACGACGACGGCCCCCCGCCACAGCGCGGCCAACGCCTCCTCGGCGCGGCCGGTGGGGAGCCTGTCGAGCGGGGACCGCTCCAGCCAGTTCCTCATCCGTGTGCCACCTCCAGCGCCTCGTCGATGAGGCCGACGGGGGCCTCCACGAACCTCAGGTGATCTGTGCTGACATGGTAGAACGCCGCCCCCACCGAGGACGGATCGACACCGCGGGCTTCCGCCCAGGCCTGGCGGTACACCGCCAACTGAAGGGGGTCGGCCTTCTGGTTCGAGGTCTTCCAGTCGACGACGAGGTACTCCATCCCGTCGCGGCGCCAAGCGTAGACGGCGTCGATCCGCCCGCGCAGAACGTGCGGGCCGCGGCGCATGAGGAAGGGCACCTCGACGCCGATGGGCGTGCGCTGGGCGAACTGGCCCGCCTCGAAGGCCTGGATCAGTCGGGCGAGTTCCTCCGTTGCCGCGGCCGGTTGCGCCTCCAGTTCGTCCAGCGATGCGGGCAGCAGGAAGCGCTCCTGGAGCCACTCGTGGAACCGCGTGCCCACCCGGGCCGCGGTGGACGGACGGCGGGGCATCCTGCGCAGCAGGCCGGCCGCGAAGGCGCTCTGGTCAGTTCGGAGCGCCATCAGTGCCGTCGCGGAGAGCCCGTCGGGCAGCGCCACCGCTCTGTCCCCCCGGCGCTGTGCCAGCTCAGTCAGGTGGCGGATGCTCTCGTCCCACCCCGCGATGCGGGCCTCGTCCTCAGAACCCACCACTCCCGATTCCCAGACCCAGGCGTCACGCGCGGCCTGGGGAGCACGACCCAACCGCGCCGCGTGGTCGATCAGCTCCGCTGCAGCGGCCCGCTGTGCGAGGGCCACGCCGTCGAGTTCCACGGGCCATGCCGCGCGCCCCGGCTCCGCGGGGATGGGATTGGTCTCCGACGTACGCGTGGCGTTGTCGAGGTAGGTCCCCGAAGCCTCGCACAACTCGCGGATGACGCTGAAGTACGAGGACTCTGCGCGCGGCTTGACGTTGCCCGGGGTCCAGAGGTGTGCCGAAGCCAGCAGGACCCGCTTGGCCCGCGTGGCCGCCACGTAGGCGAGCCTGTCCTCCGACAGGCGGTGTTCGTCCTTCAACGCCTCCCGGTAGGCGTCGATGCCCTTCTTCGTGTGCTCCCCGAGCTGCGGGATGGACGAGGCGTCACCCCGCAGGGGCGCGGGGAGCACGTCGGCGCGCTGCGGCCAGACCCCTGACCGGGACTCGGAGGGGAAGACCTTGTCGACGAGGCTGGGCAGGTAGACGGTGTCCCATTCGAGGCCCTTGGCCCGGTGCACCGTCATCAACTTGACCGAGTCGTCCTCGCTGGGCACCGCCTGCATGAGCCCCTCACCGTGCTCCGACTCCGCGTCGAGGTAGGCGATCAGGCCGGTGAGGCTGCCGTCGCCGTCGACGTCCACGTAGCTGGCCACCTCAGCCACGAACCTGGCCACCTGGCTCGTGTCGCCCCCGGTGGCCAGCAGTTCGGCCTCGAGGCCGAGAGTGGCGATGACCCGCGTCACCAGGTCTGCGACCGGCTCAGACACATGCCTGCGCAGCGCGGTGATCTCCCCGTGGAAACGGGCGAGGCGCTGCCTCGCCTCCGTGCTGAGCGGGGCCTCGCCCGGGTCTGCCACGGCGTCCAGGAGGCACACCACCTCTCCGGGGTCTGCCTGCGTCACGGCCTTGACCAGGTCGTCGTCTTCCGGGAGGTCCGAGCCTGACTCCCTGGCCAGTTCGCGGGCGCGTGCCCCGAGCGCCTCCATGTCCGCGAGGCCGAGGTTCCACCTGGGGCCGGTGAGCAGCGTGGCCACCTCAGGGTTGGCGGTCACGTCGTCGAGCACCCGCAGCGTGGCGACGATGGGTGCCACCTCAGCCAAGCCGAGGAGGCCGCCCAGACCGACGATCTCCACCGGCACGTCGCGGTCACGCAGCGCCTCGAAGATGGGTGCCAGCGCAGCGTTGCGCCGCACCAGCACGGCCTGGTCCTTCCACCGGGTGCCCGCCTCGTGCTGCGAGATCACGGTCTCCGTCAGCCAGTCCACCTCCTCCCGGAACGTGTCGAACATGGCAGCCGCCACCGCACCGGCTGGTGCACCCTCGGGTGCGACCAGGGAGACGCCCTCCTCGCCGGGCGCGGCATGCAGGCCGGCCGCGAGGAGGTTGCCCACCTCGAGGATGCGGTGGCCGCTACGCCGGTTGATGCTCAGCGTCTGTCGCTCGGCGGGTGCGCCGTCGGAGCGGCGGAACTGGTGCGGGAACTCGAGGATGTTGCCGGAGGCGGCGCCGCGCCAGCCGTAGATGGCCTGGTAGGGGTCACCGACGGCCGTGACGGGGAAGCCCATCGCGTCGGAGGCCACCGGCCCCGTGAAGAGGCGGCGCAGCAGTTCGGCCTGCGCCGATGAGGTGTCCTGGTATTCGTCCAGCAGCACCACCCGGAACCGGTGCCGCAGCTCGCGGCCCACGTCCGGCACCTGGGTGACCAGCCTGACGGCCTCGCGCAGCTGGTCTGCGAACTCCACCACGCCGAGGCGCCGCTTCAGCTCCTGATAGCGGCTCACCAACGACAGCAACTCGCGCCGCTCGCCGCTGGCGTCCAATGCCTTCGCCACATCGCGCATGACCTTCCCGCGGAACAGCGGGGCCAGGCGGAACTGCTGGTCCGCGTGGCTGGCCTGGGCCAGGATCTGCTCTGGCGTCACCAGGTGGGAGGCCATCTCCGCGTCCAGCGCCAGCACCCGCTCGGGGATGGAGTGATGGCTGAGCCTGCTGATGCTCTGGAACGGCCCCGGGGCGTCGGCCACCACGCGGGTGGCCAGCCTGAACCGGCTGGCGCCGGTGATCATCACCGGGTCCCTGTCGATGCCGATCCGAAGGCCGAACTCGCTCACCAGGCGCGCGGCGAACGAGTCGTAGGTCATCACCAGCTCTGCGCCCTCACCGTCGAGACCCGTCAGCACGCCCGCCCGTTCGAGCGCGTCGGCCACCCGGCCGGCGAGCTCCGCTGCCGCCTTCCGGGTGAAGGTGAGGCCGAGCACCTGCTCCGGCCGTACCTGGCCGGTGCCGACGAGCCAGACGACGCGCGCGGCCATCACCGTGGTCTTGCCGCTTCCCGCGCCGGCGATGATCACCGCCGGTTCGAGCGGCGCGGTGATGCAGGCCAACTGCTCGTCCGAGAACGGGATGCCCAGGGCGTCGCACAGTTGTTGCGGGTCCGTGAACAGCTTGCTGCGGATGGGGGTGATGGTCATCGGCGTCCGGCCTTCCCGGGTGCCCCCTGCGTCGGGCACGACGCGGAGAACGGACAGTAGCGGCAGGCGCTGCATTCCACGGCCTCGAACCGGCCGCTGCGCAGGATCTCGACCGCGCTGGCGATGCGGTCGTGCACCCAGGTGGGGCCGACGGCGAGTTCCTCGTCCTTGATGGCCGGCGCGTCGTCGATGGACGGCTGTTCGACCACCGAGGGGAGGGTCTCTCCCCCGCGCAGGAACATCAGCGCGGGCGGTGCCACGCCTACGGCGTCTGCGGCCACGTCCTTGAAGGCGCCGAGGCTGGCGGCCAACTGGTACACGCCCAGCTGGGCGTTGTCCACGACGTCCTGCGGACGCAGCACCTTGCGTCCCGTCTTCAGGTCCACCACCCGCAGGCGCCCGTCGGCGGTGCGCTCGAGCCTGTCGACGGTGCCGCGCAGCACCACGCGCTCGCCGGCCACCTCGAGGTCGACCTCGAAGTCCTTCTCGACCGCGAGGAGGTCGTGGGGATTGGTGTCCTGGTAGTTGGCGAAGCGTTCCACCGCGGCGAAGATCTCCGAGCGCTCCGTGGCAGAGAGCCATTCGGTCTCGAACGGGATCTTCTCCCAGACGTCTTCCAGACGGGCGTGCATCTCCGCAGCGTCCAGCCCCTCTGTGGCGGCCTGCTTGGCCACGACGTGCACCACGTCACCCACCGAGGCGCGCGACTGCCGGACCCGGTCCGCCTGGGCCCGGCGGGACAGGAACCACATGCGGGGGCAGTCGAGCAGCAGCGCCAGCGAGGAACCGTTGAGGTGGATGGGCCCCCGCTGCTGGCGGGACGGCCCGCTGGCCTCGCGCATGCCCCACCAGGTGCCGGGGGAAGCCCCCGGGAACGCTGCGGCGCCGTCCGGGTTCTGGACCGTTGCCATCGACGCCAGGCGCAGTGCCGCAGCCCGCCGTAGGCCGGGGGACGCGGCCTCGTCCACCAGGACGCGTCGCAGTTCACCGACGAGGGCCGCAGAGGACAGCAGTTGCGTGGGGCGGCCGACCACCCGCTGCACCTCGACGCCCAACTCGGCGAGGAACCGCGACGGGCGGCCGCCCTCGCCGTCGACCCCCTGCACCGCCGACACGTGCAGCCCGGAACGCGCCCGGCTGCACGCGACGTGGAACAGCTGCCGCTCCGGCAGCAGGTGCGACCCCTGACCGGGTGCGGCGAGGCCGTGGGGGCCGAGCCTGTCGGCGTCGACGAGCAGCCCGGCCCGGGTGAGCCGGGGCCAAAGGCCCTCCTGCACCCCGATGACCCAGACCCGCTCCCACTCCAGGCCGCGCGTGCGGTGGGCCGTCACGACGCGCACGCCCCGGCCGCTGATGTCGAGCTCGCGGCCCGTGTCCGCGGGGATCTCCTGACCGGAGAGCTCGGCGAGGAAGGTGCGTGCGCCCGCCGCGCCGCGGAGCTCGTCCGCACGGGCGGCCTGCTCGAAGAGTTCGACCATCGCGTCCAGGTCTGCGTCTGCCCGCCGGGAGCCGCGCAGGGCGCGTTCGCGCAGTTCCTCCGGCCACCCGGTGCCGGACCAGAGGAGCCACAACACCTCCTGCACCTCGGCTCCCCGCTCCACCAGCGTGGTGCCCTCTTCGAGGAGGGTGGCCAGGGCCCGTGCCTGGGCCGCCTCGGGAAGGTCGAGGTCTGCCAGCAGACCGGGCTCTGACAGGGACCTGCCGAGCAGCGCTGCGGAGGTGCCCTCCGTGCGGTGGCGGGCCAGGAGGGCCCGGCCCAGCCGGCGCTGGCCCACTCCGTCCAGACCGCACAGCTGGGACGACAACAGCAGGCGCGCCTCGTCCGCCTCCGGGGCGCCACCGTCGGCGCAGACGCGCAGCCCCAGCAGGACCACGGCGACGGCCGGCTGTTCCGCCAGCGCGATCTCATCGCCGGAGACATCGACGGGCACGCCGAGGCGCACGAGCTCCTTCGCGACGGCGCTGAGCTGCGCCCGACCCGCCCGGGTGACCACCACGAGGTCCGCCCAGGAAAGGCCGTCCTGGGTGGCCGCCGCACGCAGCTGGGCGGACACGTGCGCCAGCTCTGCGGAATGGTCGTCGTAGACGGTGGCGGTGACCGTGCCGCCCGCCCGCTCGGGACGGGGCGCGGGGCTGGCGTGCCGCTGGTCGAGGCGTTGGCGGAGGGTCTCCAGCGACTCGGCCAGCACCGACCGGCTGCGGAAGCCCCGGGTGAGGTGCGCCTGCCGGGCCCCGGCCAACGCGGCGAGGTCTGCCATGGCCGTGGGGCTGGCACCGCGGTACCCGCCGATCCGGGAATGCGGGTCCCCCACTGCCAGGACGGGCAGGCCGAGCCGCGCCAGGTCTCCCACCAGCCCCACCTGCGCATGGTCCGACTCGTGGGCATCGTCGACCAGCACGGCGTCGAACGAGGCGGCAACACCCCCCGCCACCGACTGCTCCGTCAGCAACAGCCGCGTGCGGTAGACGAGCTCGGCGTAGTCGAGCGTGCCGGCGAAGTCTGCCACCGTGAGGTACTCCTCGATGAAGGCGGCTGCGGCGCGGAAGAGTGCATCGCCCTCCATCGCCGCCATCCCGGCGATTGCCTCCGGATCCAGGGAGAGCTGCCGCGCACGGGCCAGCACCTCGCGCAGTTGGCGCGCGAACGCCCGCGTGCCGACGGCGGCCCTGAACTCCTCGGGCCACGCCTCGGGCCCCATCCCCTCCAGGAGCTCGCGGATGCGCGCCTCCTGTTCCGGCGCGCGGAGCAGGCGCCACGGGCTGTCCTCGTGCGGCCAGAACCGGCGCAGCAGGCCGAGCGACAGGCCGTGGATGGTGGTCACGTGCGCCTCGGTCTGCGCCCTGTCCAGCCGGCGGGTGATGTCGCGGCGCAGGGTCTGGGCGGCGGCGCGCGAGTGTGCCAGCACGATGAGGCGTTCCAACGGGGACCCGGCCTTCACCCGCGCGGCGGCCGCCTCTGCGACCAGCGTGGTCTTGCCGGAGCCGGGGCCGCCCAGCACCACCGTGACCCCCGCCGCCGGTGCGGCCAACCCCTCCTGCTCGACGGTGAGCACCGGCATCACGACCTGACGGGGTGGCACGACGCGGAAACTCATGGGCACCATGGAACCATCCTGCTGCGACAATTTCACAGCGGACGCGTGTCATGCTGTGGCGAGGAGGCCCACGATGAATGAGCGGATCACCACTGAGATCGACGGTCTGACGCTGAACCTGAGCAGCCTCGACAAGCCACTCTTCCCCAGCGGCTTCACCAAGGGCGAGTTGATCAACTACTACGTGGAGATCTCCGAGGTGCTGCTCCCACACCTGCGCGACCGCGCGCTCACCCGAGTCCGGTTCCCCGAGGGAGTGACCGGGGACTCGTTCTACGAGAAGAACGCACCCCCGGGCACGCCAGAGTTCGTGCGCACCGTCGACGTGGCAACCAGCGCCGGGACGGTGAGCTACGTGAGCGTCACGCAGCGGGCTGATCTCGCCTGGCTGGCGAACTTCGCCTCGATCGAGCTGCACACCCCCCAGTGGCGCACCACCGAGGCCACCGCACACGAGGACGGCATCGTGCTCGACGGCGAGGACGAGCCGCTCGCCACGTCCTTGGTGGTCGACCTCGACCCGGGCCCCGGCATCACGCCCGAGGACTCCGCCAAGGGCGCGATCATCGCCGCCACGACCCTCGCCGAACTCGGGTTGGAGGCGCACCCGAAGAGCTCGGGGAACAAGGGACTGCAGCTGACGGTGCCCATCTCGCCCACGCCCGCGTCGCAGGTCTACGCCTTCGCCCAGTCCCTCGCGCGACACCTGGCCCGCGCGCACCCGAAACGCTTCGTCGCGACGATGGCCAAGAACGCCCGCGCCGGCCTCATCTTCGTCGACTTCGCCCAGAACCTCGCGGCGCGCAACACCGTGACCGCCTATTCGGTGCGCGGCCTCGACACGCCGTCGGTGGCCACGCCCCTCACCTGGGAGGAGGTGGCTGCCCTGCGCGCTGACACGCCGGTTCGGACGCATCCCACGGCCATGCTCGAGCGGGTGCAGAATCTAGGCGACCTGTGGCAGGCCACCCTGCCCACCCCCCAGAGCCCGGCCCTGCCCGGACCGCTCGACTGACAGGATGGACTCCATGACGGACGAGTCGACCCCGCTGCCCCGTTCAGAGCGCGCGCACTACCTGCGCGAGCCCGCCCCCTGGGTGGCGGGCTGCAGCGACACGGGCAGGCGTCACCGCACCAACCAGGACGCGATGTGCCTGGCCGTGCGGTCCGACCCCCGTGCGGAGGCCGTGCTGGCGATCGCCGACGGGGTGACCACCGCCCACGGCTCGGAGCTTGCCTCGTTGGTGGCCACGGAGACCGCCGTCGAGACCCTCATCCAGGCGCTCGGCGCCGGGACGCCTGCCAACGTCGCCTTCGTCCAGGCCTTCGCCGCCGCCAACGACGAGGTGCTGGCCGCCTCCGAGGACCCGTCGGCCTGCACCCTGATCGCCGCAGCCATCCAGCCGGGCGTGATCGCCGTCGGCAACGTGGGTGACTCGCGCGCCTACTGGTTCTGCGACGACGGCTCCACCGAGCTGCTGTCCGTCGACGACTCCATGGCGCAGGCGCGCATGATGCTGGGCATGTCGCGCGACGATGCCGAACAGTCCAACCAGGCGCACGCGATCACCAAGTGGCTGGGCCGCCAGGCCACCAACGTCACGCCGTCGGTGCTGACGCTCCAGCCCCGCGCCAACGGCTGGCTCCTCCTCTGCACGGACGGGCTGTGGAACTACGCGAGTTCCCCCGAGGACATGTCGGCACTGTTCAGCGCGCAGGTGAGCCGTAGCCCCAGCCCCGCCGCCCTGGCGGAGGCGCTCGTCGCGTGGGCCAACGAGCAGGGCGGCAAGGACAACGTCACGGTCGTGGTCGCGCGCGTCGAACAGTGACGCGCCACGCTTTGCGCCACGGCTAGAGTTGGCGGCATGGAAGTCAAGATCGGCATCACCGACGTCGCCCGCGAAGTCAGCATCGAGACCATTTCCTCGTCAGACGAGGTCGTCCAGGCACTCAGGGAGGCCGTGGACAACTCCGGCCTGTTCGAGTTGACCGACGAGAAGGGTCGCCGCGTCGTGATTCCCGCAGCGCGGGTGGGCTACCTGGACATCGGCAGCGCCTCCGTGCGCGCAGTCGGTTTCGGCGCCGTCTGAGACGGGGCCTGCGGTAGAGTGGGCCCCTGCGGGCGCACTCTGCCCGCCTCCGGCGCGTCTCCCGCGCCGTGAGCTCACTCGAAAAGGTCAGAACCCTGAGCGACAACGAGATTGCAGGCAGCGACACATTCGCTGACCTCGGCATCCACGAATCCATCACCTCGGCGTTGGCGGAGACGGGCATCGTCCACCCCTTCGCCATCCAGACGCTCGCCATTCCGCTGGCCATCCAGGGCAGCGACCTCATCGGCCAGGCCCGCACCGGCACCGGCAAGACGCTCGCGTTCGGCGTGAGCCTGCTGCACCGCATGGTGACCCTCTCCGACGGCGAGAAGCCCGCCCACGGCAAGCCCCGCGCGCTCGTCGTGTGCCCCACGCGCGAGCTCGCGCTCCAGGTGGGCCGCGACATGGACATGGCGGGCAAGCACCTCAAGATGCGCGTGCTCACCATCTACGGCGGCACCAGCTACGACGACCAGCTCGACGCGCTGGACAAGGGCATCGACATCGCCGTGGGCACGCCCGGCCGGCTGCTCGACCTGGCAGACCGTGGCGCGCTGGACCTCAGCCAGATCCAGGTGCTCGTCCTCGACGAGGCCGACGAGATGCTGGACCTGGGCTTCCTGCCCGACATCGAGCGCCTCCTGCGCAAGACGCCGCACAACCGCCAGACCATGCTGTTCTCGGCCACCATGCCGGCGCCCATCCTGGCGCTGGCCCGGGCCACGCTGAACAAGCCCATCAACATCCGCGCGGAGGGCCACGACGCCCAGATGACCGTGCCCGACATCGAGCAGTTCGTCTACCAGGCGCACGACCTCGACAAGCCGGAGATCGTCGCGCGCATCCTGCAGGGTCGCCAGACCTCGAAGGTGATGGTCTTCTGCCGCACCAAGCGGGCCGCGCAGCGCCTGACCGACGAACTCGTGGACCGCGGGTTCGCCGCCGCCTCGATCCACGGCGACCTGAACCAGCAGGCCCGTGAACGCGCCCTGAAGAAGTTCCGTTCGGGCACCATCGTCGTGCTCGTCGCCACCGACGTGGCCGCCCGCGGCATCGACATCCCCGACGTGAGCCACGTCATCAACTACGAGTGCCCGGACACCGACGCCACCTACGTGCACCGCATCGGCCGCACCGGCCGCGCCGGCAACACCGGTGTCGCCGTCACGCTCGTGGACTGGTCCGACCTGCACCGGTGGAAGCTGATCGACCAGCAGCTCAAGCTCGGCAAGCCCGAGCCGGTCGAGACGTACTCGTCGTCGCCGCACCTCTACACCGACCTCGACATCCCCGAGGGCACCAAGGGCCGCGCGCCCGGCGCCGTCGCGGCACGGGAGCGGGCAGAGGCCAGCCGTCGCGGCACCGGGGAGCGTCGCAGCAGCAGCCAGCGGGCCGCGGGCGAGGCCGGTGGCACGCGCCGCCGTCGGCACCGCGTCACGGAGAGTGAGGGCGACCAGCCGGCGAAGGAGCCGACTGCCGAGCGCAAGCCGCGTCGTCGCCGACGCCGCACCCGCGCCGGCGTCGAGGTCAAGCCCGAGAGCTGACCGCCCGTACCGCACACGTGGCCGGGACCCGCTGGGTCCCGGCCACGTGTCGTTCCGCTGGCGTCAGTACTGCATCTGCATCGCGGCGCGGACCTCGTCGAGGGTCTGGTCGGCGATCGCGTTGGCGCGGGCGTTGCCGTCTGCGAGCACGGCGGCGAGGTGGCCGGGGTCTGCCTCCAGCTCAGCACGGAGCGCGCGGATGGGGGCGAAGTACTCGTTGACCGCCTCGGTGACGAGCTTCTTCAGCCCGCCACCACCGCCGTCGCCGATCTCGTCGGCGACCTCGACGGGGTCGCGGTCGAGGCACAGCGCCGCCAGGTTGACCAGGTTCGACACCTCGGGCCGGTTCGCCGGGTCGTAGGTGATGTGGCGGTCCGAGTCGGTCACCGCACGCTTGAGCAGCTTCGCGGTCTCGTCCGCGGTCATCCGCAACTCGATGGTGTTGCCCTTCGACTTCGACATCTTCGTGCCATCGAGGCCCAGCACGGTGCCCGACTTCGACAGCAGGGCCTCCGGGGCGGGGAACACCGGCCGCGACTCGTCGGCTCGGCCGTAGCGCTCGTCGAAGCGGCGGGCGATGACGCGGGCCTGCTCGATGTGCGGGAGCTGGTCCTTGCCGACCGGCACGAGGTTGGCGCGGCAGAACAGGATGTCGGCGGCCTGGTGCACCGGGTAGGTGAGCATGAGGCCCGACATCGGGCGGTCCCCCGTGTCGTCCAGTTCGGACTTCACCGTCGGGTTGCGGCGCAGTTCGGCGTCGGTGACCAGCGAGAGGAACGGCAGCATCAACTGGTTGAGGGCCGGGATCTGCGAATGGGTGAAGATGGTCACCTCGGCCGGGTCGAGGCCGATCGCGAGGTAGTCGGTCAGCAGCGAGTAGACGCGTTCCCGGATGGGCCCGACGCCGTCGCGGTCCGTGATCACCTGGTAGTCGGCGATGATGACGAAGGTCTCCACGCCCTGCTGCGCAAGGCGCACGCGGTTCTGGAGCGAGCCGAAGTAGTGCCCGATGTGCAGGTGCCCGGTGGGCCGGTCCCCCGTCAGGATGCGGAACTGCGACGGATCCTTGGCCAGTGCCGCCTCGATCTCCTGGCTACGCGCCGTGGACCGCGCCAGTGACGCGTCGATGTCGAGGGAGATCTCTTCGGTGGACATAGGTGAACCTGCCTGGGGTGAGTGGATGTGCGCCCCAAGCTTAGCCACTGGTCCGAGGTCAGACGATCTGGCCGCCCCGGCGCCTGATCCGCGCCTGGAGGTCGCGGAAGGCCGACGTGCGGGTCAGGTTGGCACCCAAGGGGTTGTTCCTCTTCCCGAGGCCGTGGTAGTCGCTGGAGCCCGTGCGCAGGAGGCCCGGCCTGCCGCCCATCTCGAACAGCAGCGAGCGTGCCTCCGGGTCGTGGTCGGGGTGGTCCACCTCGATGCCCTCGAGCCCGTAGTCGGCGACCAGCTGCTCGAGGTAGGGCCCGTCGATCACGGCCCGGCCACCCCTGGCCCACGGGTGCGCGATGACGGCGACTCCCTTGGCACCATGGATCAACTCGATGGCGCGCTCCAACGACGCGGCGTAGCGCTTCACGTAGCCCGGCCTGTCCTCGGCGAGCCACTCGGAGAATGCCTGCTCCCGGTCCGCCACGTGGCCCCTGGCCACCATGGCGTCGGCGACATGGGGCCGGCCGACGGCGGGCGCGCCCATCGCGGCGCGGTTGACGTCGTCGAGCGTGAGCTCGATGCCTGCGGCGTTGAGCTTCTCCACCATCATGGGCAGCCGGTGGCTGCGCCCGTGCCGGATGCGGGCGAGCTCGGCACCGAGCTCGCGGTCGTAGAGGTCGCAACCGTAGCCGAGCAGGTGCACGGGGTGGCCTTCGACCTCCGTCGACATCTCGATCCCGCACAGCACCTTGAGCCCGATGCGCCGGCCCGCCTCCTGGGCCTCGAGGACCCCGCCGAACGTGTCGTGGTCGGTGATCGCGATGGCGTCGAGGCCTGCCTGTGACGCCTTCAGCACGAGGGCCGTCGGGGAGTCGGTCCCGTCCGATACGCGCGAATGGGTGTGCAGGTCGATCCTCATGGCCCACATCCTAGGCACTGGCCCGCCGGGATTTGGCCGGGCCGGGGCAACAGCCCGGGCCAAGTAGTCTGGCCCCATGGACCTGGATTACACCCACACGTATGCCGCCAACCCCGAGCGCGTCGTCGGCCTCCTCCGCAACGAGGAGTTCATCGCAGACGTCGCACGCCACGCCGGCGCCACCGAGCACGCCGTCGACATCACCCCGGACGCCACCACCCTGACGATGTCGCTGCCCGTCCCCGCCAACGTCGCGAAGTTCGTCGGCTCCACCATGAAGCTCAAGCAGGTCTTCCGCTTCGAGGCACCGGCATCTGACGGCAGCATCCGCGGCCGGGTCGACGTCGACGTGCCCGGCATGCCGGTGGACGTGAAGGCCGACGCGCTGATGGTGCCGCAGTCCAACGGCAGCACGGAAGGCCGCTACACGGGCGACCTCAAGGTGAAGATCCCGCTGGTGGGCAAGAAGGTCGAGGCGCAGGTGGAGCCCTACATCCGCGATGCCTTCGCCGGCCTCGAGCGGCGCGCGGCCGACTGGCTCACCCGCTGACGCTGTCGACGGTGGCCTCAGCCGGCCTTGCTGGTTGAGGCCTCCTCGCGGCGCTTCTTGGCCGCCTCGACGGAGGCCTTGAGCGCCGCCATGAGGTCGACCACGTCGCCGGTGGGCGCGGAACGGTCGGTCTGCTCGGGCACCTCGGCGCCCGCGAGCTTGGCCTCGACCACCTCGAGCAGGGCCTCGCGGTAGGAGTCGGTGTAGGCCTCGGGGTCGAACTCCCCCTCCAGCTGGGCGATCAGCAGCTTTGCCATCTCGATCTCCGCGTCGGAGATCTTCACCTCGGCCTTGGGGGCCGCGAACTCGCCGTCGCGCAACTCGTCTGGCCAGTACATGGTGTGCATCAGCAGCAGGTCGTCCTTGGCGCGGATCAGGGCGAGCGATTCCCGGCTGCGCAGCGCCACCTTCACCACCGCCACCTTGTTCTCCTTGGCCAGTGCCTCGCGCAGCAGCACGTAGGGCTTCTGCCCGGCCGGTTCCGCCTCCAGGAAGTAGGTGCGCTGGAAGAACGTGGGATCGACCTCGTGCTCCTCCACGAACTGCACCACGTCGACGCTCTTGAGGGTGCTGAGCGGCAGGTTCTCGAAGTCCTCGTCGCTCAGGATGGCCATGCGGCCGTCGGCGGCCTCGTAGCCCTTGGCGATGTCGGCGAACTGCACCACCTCACCGCACTTCTCGCAGACGCGCTGGTAGCGGATGCGCCCGCCGTCCTCGGAGTGCACCTGCCGGAAGCTGATGTCCTTGTCCTCGGTGGCGCCGTAGAGCTTGACGGGGATGGACACCAGCCCGAAGGACACGGAGCCCTTCCAGATAGAGCGTGGCATGGTCAGCTCCCTCCGTGGTATTCGACCTTGTCATTCCAGAGCAGGTCGTGATTCTCGAGTAACTCCTGCACTTGTGGCTGGGCCCAGGCCTGGTCGATCGTCATGCCCTTGGCGATGGCGGCTGCGTCCGCCACGTCCACCCCGGGTTCCTCGGCGAACCACGCGATCATCGCGCTGGGCGGGCACTGCGTCAGCTGCACCTGGCCGTTGGCCGGGTCCTCACCCGGCCGGACCAGCGACGGGTCCACTTCGGCCACCACGACGACCCGCTCCCCGTGCGCAGCCAGCCCCGCCACCGACGCCAGCACCATGGCTGCGTGTTCGGCGTCCTCCGTCTCGTCCTCGTCGTACTCGAGCTCGGCCATGAGTTCGGGCGTGACGGTGTACGCCGCCCGACCATCGACGGCCACGCCGCCCACGAGCATGTCCAGTTCGTCCGACGCGATGGGAATGAACACCAGTTGACGCTTCACGAAGCCCACCCTAGCCCCGCGACGCGCCGCGGAGGAGGCCTCGGGTGCGGCGACCGCAGGAACGGGGTAGGTTCGTGGGCGCCATGAAGTTCCTGTTCCGCGCCCTCGTCCTCGTCCTGACGGCCCTCGCGCTGGCCGGTTGCGGTGCGCCCGAATCGGTTCCGCCGCAGACCGTCGAGTTGGAGATCGCCGACCCGCCCGGCCCCACGCAGCGCATCGAGATCGCGCTGGGCGCCGAGGTGACCATGCGCATCACCACGCCCACCGCGGACCACGCGCACCTCCACGGCTACGAGCTCGAGGCCACCACCGAGGCGGGCGAGACCATCGAATGGGTCTTCACCGCCGACATGGCCGGCAGCTACGAACTGGAATCGCACGCCACCGACACCATCTGGGCAGACGTGGTCGTCTCATGACGCTCCTGCACGGCATCGCGTCGCGCTCCGACCTGCCGTTGCCCTTCGAACTGGTGGTCGCCGGGGGCGCGGTCGTCCTCGTCGTCACCTTCTGGGTTGCGCTGTTTGCATGGAAGCGATCGCGGTACCGAGAGCAGGATGGCCGCGAACTCCCCCGCCTGACCCGGTTCGTGGATTCGCCCGTCATCTCACGCTCGTTGCGGGTGGCGGCGGCGCTCGTGTGGACCCTGATGGCGGCGGCGCTCTTCTTCGGGGTGGACCGCATCGACAACCCCGTGCTCGGTTTCGTCTACGTGCTGCTGTGGGTGGGCCTCGTGCCCCTGTCCCTGCTCCTCGGTCAGGTGTACCGGCGTTCCAACCCGCTGAGGCTCCTGCTGCGTTTCCGTGGCACCACGGCGCCCGGGCCGCACGAGTCGACGGCCTCCGTACTGCCGGCCGCACTGGCCCTGCTGGTCTTCCTGTACCTGGAGCTCGTCCAGCCCGGCGGCGCGACAGTGCCCGTCGTGCGCTGGTTCGCCGTCGGATGGGTCGTCTGGGTCGTCGCCGGCGCGCTGCTGCGCGGCCGCCACTGGGTGGCGCAGGCGGACCCGTTCGAGGCCTACGCCACGACGGTGGCCCGCATGTCGCCGTGGGCGCGCACCGAAGGCGGCACCATCCTCTGGACCAACCCCGTCCGCAACCTCGCGTCGTGGCGAGCGCCGCGGCACCTTGCCGTGCTCGCGTGCGTGCTGTTGGGCGGCACCCTCTTCGATGCGCTGTCGAACACCGCCTGGTGGGTCCGCGCCACCCAGGAACTCGACGGCTGGCTGTGGCCCATCAGCCTGCTCGCGCTGCTCGGCTCGGTGGCCGCCATCCTCGGCTTGTTCTGGGTGGGCACCCGGCCCTACCGGGGGTTGTCCATGGACGCCCTCGCCCCCGGCCTGGTCCCCCTGGTGGTCGGCTACGCCCTGGCGCACTACGGCACCATGCTCTACCTCGAGGGCCAGCGCACCCTGATCCGCTTCAGCGACCCGCTCGGCCTCGGCTGGAACATCTTCGGCACCATCGACGCGGCCCCCGACACGACGCTGTTCCTGTACCCGACGGCCATCGCCGTGCTGCAGGTGCTGCTGATCGTCGGCGGGCATGCGCTCGGGGTCCTGGTCACCCACGACATCGCCCTGCGGTCCGCCCCATCGAGCATCGTCGTCCACCTGCCCCTGCTGGCCATGATGGTGGTGTTCACCATGGGTGGCCTGCTGCTGATGTTCGGCGGCTGACCTCTCACAGGGTGTTGTCCGGATGGCCCCAGGTGTTGTCCGACACGCACAAGGTGTTGTCCGTTCCCAGTGAGGTGTTGTCCGTTGGTCATGAACGCGTGACCTCGCGCGGGTGACCCGCCTAGCGTCTCGGCCATGAACTCCACCGGCATCACGGCCCTTCGTCCCTTCAACGGCCCCCAGGAGGCGCCCCCGCAGGCCCTCCGCCTCGTCCACGTGCTGCTGGAGGCGATGTCCGGGCGGCGTGCGCTGCACCAGGTGCGTCCGCTGTTGGCTCCCACTCCGTTCACGCGGCTGGCGGGCTACGCCGACGGCGGCACCTTCCGACGGCTCGCCATCGGGCAGGTGCGCACGCAGATGCCGACACCGCACGCGGTCGAGGCCACGGTGACGCTGAGGTGCGGGCCGCGCATCGTCAGCTGCGTGATCCGCCTCGACGTGCGGCGCGGCCGATGGATGTGCACCGAACTGATGGTGCTGCGCCCGGCCGCGCTGATGGCGGCCTGAACGCGAGCGTCAGGCGGCACCCCCGGGGCGGCCGTGGCACACCTTGTACTTCTTGCCCGAGCCACAGGGGCACGGCTGGTTGCGGCCCACCTTCTGCTCGGTCGTGGTCGTGGTGGCCCCGCTGCGGGTGGCGTTGCCGGACTCGTCCGGCGCGGAGTAGGAGAGGTTCCGGTCCGCCTTGCGCCCCAGGCCCTTGGCCAGCGCTGCGGGCAGCTCCTGCTGCGGCTCCTCCTCGACCGGCGCCTTGATCGTCGGCGTCTTGACCTTGTGGGCGGCCTTCGACGGCAGCGCCTCGGTCAGCGAGTCCACACCGACTGCGGACCCGTCGGCATCCGTCACCAGGCCGACGTTGAGCTGCGGCTCCGCAGGCTGCGGGGTGACCTCGAGGTTGAACAGGTACCCCACGACCTCCTCCATGAAGGCGTCCATCATGGCGTTGAACATGTCGCCGCCCTCGCGCTGGTACTCCACCAGCGGGTCGCGCTGCGCCATGGCGCGCAGGCCGATGCCCTCACGCAGGTAGTCCATCTCGTAGAGGTGCTCGCGCCACTTGCGGTCGAGCACCGTCAGCAGCACCTGACGCTCGAGTTCGCGCATGGTATCCTCACCGAGCTGCTCCTCGCGGGCCTTGTATGCCGCGTCGGCGTCCTCGAGGACCATCTCGATCAGTTCGCCCTGCTCGGGCAGGTCGTCGGCGATGTCGTCGAGCTTGATCGTCACCGGGTACAGCGTCTTCAGCTCGGTGAACATGGTCTCCAGGTCCCAGTCCTCCGGGATGCCGCCGGTGTGCTGGCGCACGACGTCGGTGACGACGCGCTCGGTGGCCGCCTTCAGCTGCGGGGACACGTCGGCGCCGTCGAGCACCTGCCGGCGGTCGCCGTAGATGGCGTGGCGCTGACGGTTCATCACGTCGTCGTACTTGAGCACGTTCTTGCGCATCTCGAAGTTCTGGCCCTCGACCTGCTTCTGGGCACCCTCGATCGACTTCGACACCGACTTCATGTCGATCGGCACGTCGTCGGGCACCTTCATCATCAGCAGGGCCCGCTCGAGCAGCTCGGGGCGGAAGAGGCGCATGAGGTCGTCGCTCAGCGACAGGTAGAACCGCGACTCGCCCGGGTCACCCTGTCGGCCGGAGCGGCCACGCAGCTGGTTGTCGATGCGGCGCGACTCGTGGCGCTCGGAGCCGACGACGTACAGGCCGCCGAGTTCGACGACCTCCTCGTGCTCGGCCTTGACCTGCTCCTCGAGCGCGCTGAGGGCCTCGCCCCAGCGGGCCTCGTACTCCTCCGGGGTCTCCTGCGGGTCCAGGCCCTCCTTGCGCAGCTGGATGTCTGCCAGGAACTCGGGGTTGCCGCCGAGCATGATGTCGGTGCCGCGGCCGGCCATGTTGGTCGACACCGTCACCGAACCCTTGCGGCCTGCCTCGGCCACGATCGCGGCTTCACTCTCGTGGTGCTTGGCGTTGAGCACCTTGTGGGGGACGTTGGCCTTCTTCAGGAGGGCCGACAGCACCTCGGACTTCTCGACCGATGCGGTACCGATCAGCACCGGCTGACCCGTGGCGTGCCGCTCGACGATGTCCTTGACGATCGCCTCGTACTTGGCCTCCTGCGTGCGGTAGATCAGGTCTGCCTGGTCGACTCGCACCATGGGCCGGTTCGTGGGGATCGGGATGACGCCCAGGCCGTAGATCTTCTGGAACTCGCCCTCTTCGGTCTTGGCCGTGCCGGTCATGCCGGCGAGCTTGTCGTACATGCGGAAGTAGTTCTGCAGCGTGATCGTGGCGAGCGTCTGGTACTCGTCCTTGATCTTGACGCCTTCCTTGGCCTCGAGCGCCTGGTGCAGGCCCTCGTTGTAGCGGCGCCCGGCGAGCGTGCGGCCGGTGTGCTCGTCCACGATGAGCACCTCGTCGCCCGCGATGACGTAGTCCTTGTCGCGCTTGAACAACTCCTTGGCCTTGATGGAGTTGTTCAGGTACGAGATGAGGGGGGTGTTGGCCGACTCGTAGAGGTTGTCAATGCCGAGCCGGTCCTCGACCTTCTCGATGCCCGGGGCCAGCACGGCGATGGTGCGCTTCTTCTCGTCGACCTCGTAGTCCTCGTCGCGGCGAAGCGTCAGCGCCAGCTTGGCGAACACCGGGTACCACTCGTGGTTGTCCTCGGCGGGGCCGGAGATGATCAGCGGGGTGCGGGCCTCGTCGATCAGGATGGAGTCGACCTCGTCGACGATCGCGTAGTGGTGGCCGCGCTGGACCATGTCGGCCTTGCGCAGCGCCATGTTGTCGCGCAGGTAGTCGAAGCCGAACTCGTTGTTCGTGCCGTAGGTGATGTCGCAGTGGTAGGCCACGCGCCGCTGCTCGGGCGTCATCGACGCCAGGATGGCGCCGACCTCCAGGCCGAGGAAGTGGTGGATGCGGCCCATCTGCTCCGACTGGTACTTCGCGAGGTAGTCGTTGGTGGTGACGATGTGGACGCCCTTGCCGCTGAGCGCGTTGAGGTAGGACGGCAGCGTGCCGACGAGCGTCTTGCCCTCACCGGTCTTCATCTCGGCGATGTTGCCCCAGTGGAGCGCCGCGCCGCCCATCAACTGCACGTCGAAGTGGCGCTTGTCGAGCACGCGCACCGAAGCCTCGCGGACGACGGCGAACGCTTCGGGCATCAGCCGGTCCAGCGACTCGCCGTCGGCGATGCGCTCGCGGAACTTCTGCGTCTCCTCACGGAGCTCGGCATCCGACATGGCCTGGAACTCTTCTTCGATGGAGTTGACCTGATCGGCCACCTTCTTCAGCTTGCGGAGCTGGGCTCCGGAGCCGAGGCCGCTCAGAAAGTCCATGATTCCCACGGGGCGCATCCTTCGTGTCAGTGCATGCCGGGCCGGTGCCGACTACCGCCAGCCATCCTAACCCCACACGCCAAGGGCGTGCAGAACACGCTCGCCCCGACCAACCGGTCGGGGCGAGCGTGGTCAGGCCTGCTGGATCAGCTGACGTCGAGCTGGATCACGCCGTAGTTGTAGGCCTTGCGGCGGTACACCACCGAGGGCCGGCCGGACTCGGCGTCCTGGTACAGGAAGAAGTCGTGCCCCACCAGTTCCATCTCGTCCAGGGCCTGGGCGAGGGTGAGCGGGGCCGTCTCGAAGACCTTCTCGCGCACGACGAGGGGGCCGTCGCCGGTGACCACGAGGCCGGCCACGTTCGTGGTGGGCACGCCGTTGTGGTCCTCCTCGGACAGGGCGATCTCCGGCTGGCGGGGCTGCAGTTCCGCCACTGCGGCCGCGCGCAGCCCACGGTGCGTCTTGCGGCGATCTGCTGCCCTGCGGAGCTGGGTCTTGAGCCGGTCGAGCGCCATCTCGAACGCGGCGGTCTTGTCCTCGGCGTTCGCCTCGGCACGGATCACGGGTCCACGGCTCCGGAGGGTGAGCTGGACCGTGATGGCGTCGGACGGGTTCTTCGTCCCCTCGGAAGCCTGGAATTCGACTTCCACCCGGATCACCCGGTCGCGCAGCCGCTCGATGGTGGCCAAGCGCTCGGTGACGAGTTCCTTGAGTTCGGGGCTGATCGTGCACTGACGACCTGTGACGACGATGTCCATCTTTATCCTCCGTCTGTCCTGGGCCATGGGCCCACTTGACGACTTACCACCGTCCGGGAGGGATCCCGGCCGGTATGCACAACGCCGCAGAGTCCCCAGCGAGCTGGGCCTGCGGCGTGTCCATGTACCAACGCTACCCTCACCCTCAAGGATGTGTATCGGCTTTCCCAGAGTGTTGTGGAAGTTTCTCCGCCTGGGCCACGACGGCCGCCCCGAGGACGGCGACGCCCACGGCACGCAGCGCCCGCACCGATTCCCGCAGCGACGCGCCGGACGTGGCCACGTCGTCGATGACGACGACTGGGGCCGCGCTGGGGTGCGCCACCATGACGTGCTGGACATTGCTGCTGCGCTGCGAGCGGCCCAGGCCTGACTGGTCCGCGCCGCGCGAGACCCTGCTCAGCAGCGGCTCCCAACCGAGGTGGCACCGCTTGGCGGCGCGGGCCGCCAGGCGCCGCGCGTGGTCGAAGCCGCGCTCCCGGACGGCCGCCGGGCGCGACGGTACCGGAACCAGGACCGTGCCAGGGCTTGGGCCAAGCGCGACGACGGCGCGGGCGAGCAGGTCTCCCAGCGCGCCGCTGAGGTGGAGCGCTCCGTCGTCCTTGTGGCGCGGGATGACGCGTTCGAGCACCGGGCGGTACTGGCACGCTGCCACCACCGGTACGTCGAGGCCACGTTGGATGAACTCGGGCGGGGTGGAGAGTTGCCGGGTACAGGCGCGGCAGAGGCCCCACCCGGGAGAGTCACAGCCGGGGCAGGTGGCGCCGAGGAGGAGGTCTGCGGCGGTGTGGAGGTAGGTCAGCACGCCACCACTGTGGCCGGTTGGAGGTGCCCGGCCTCGTTGTCCACAGCCTCAGCCGGGATACGCGACCGCCGACACGTCGTCCGCCAGGCGTGTCCAGCGCGTGCGCGCCTCGTAGCGCCAGGTCACCTCTTGACCGGTGGACACGGCCACGGGCCCGCCGCCGAGGCGCACGTTGGACGTCACGTCCACGATCTCGCCGGTGACCGCGCCCAGGTCCTGGACGACGGAGCCGTCGAGCAGCGAGGTGAACACCGAACGCACTCCCCCGCTGGTCGCGGCCACCGCCAGGGACGTCTCTGCCTGCCACGTGGGCGAGACCGGGTCGGTGAGCAACTCGCCCGACTGGGCGACGATCTCCAGTGGCTCCCACCCCGTCGCCGTCACGGGGTTGGACCCGAGCAGCGAGGCGATGCCCAGCGTGGGAACGCCCCTGACGTCGGCGATGATCAGGATCCGCGCACGCGACGGCGAGACGGAGAAGTCCTGGACCCTGCCCACGGTCATCTCGGTGGTCACCATCTGCACCTGCCCGCCACGGTCAACCGTGGCGATCCGGGGGGTGCCGGTCCAGTCGTCGCCCAGCACCCACAGGGTGCCCAGCACGAACTGCGGCGAACGCAGGTTGCTCAGCGGCAGTTCGACCGCATTGACGGGGCCACCCAGCGAACCGATCGAGACCTCGGTGCGTTGCTCGTTGATGACGGCCATGCTCGCGCCGTCGACCGACACGGCGATGTCCGAGACGCGGAAGCTGATGCCGGTCAGGACCTCGAACTCGTCCTGCCCAGTGATCCGCCCGGCCCGGCCGCGACGCACGCCGAACAGGTCCGTCGCCGCCGCGCGCGAGAGCACCTGGTAGCCCTGCTGCGTCGCCAGTTCGAGCACGCCGTTGGCCGACGCGCCGGGGATCGGCAGGGTCCGGCCGCCCTCCCGCGTGACGACGAGCCCGGTGAACCGTGCCACCGACGTCAGCGTCCAGAGGAGTTGCGCGCCGAGCCCGCGCAGGTCGTCGTCGCCCATCACGACGGGCAGCCCCGCCAGGTCGACGGTGACCACTCCGCCCTGGTCGATGGTCGCGCCGCCCGCGCCGAGGCGGGTGCCCTTGGGGAGGGCGTCGATGACGGACCGGCCGAGGTCCTCGTCCGGGCCCTCGAACAGCGCCTGCATGACGTTGTTGGGCGTCACGAGCGACTCGGGCATGTGGATGGGGTCCGGCACCACATGGGCACCGACCCGGCTCATGAAGTACAGGGTCACCCGCGAGTAGTAGCGCTCGAAGTTGTAGCGGGTGAGCAGCAGCCCTTCCGTCGGCACGCTGATGCGCCACTGGCCCTGCTCCTGCACCAGCCCGAAGTCGTGCTCGAAGGGCTGGCGGTTGGCGGTGTAGCGGCGGTGCTCGTCCAGCGAGCCGATCGCCAGCCCGACCGCGCCCGCGGACTGCGCGCCGCCGGTGACCCCACCGTCGAACACGAGCGCCTCGCGGGGGGCCCACCGCGCAGCCGCCTCGCTGGTCAGGTACTGCCGGGCGATGGCGTAGTCGCCCTCCGGGTCCGCCATGGCCTGCAGGAAGCCCTCGACGAGGCGCACCGGCGTCATGTCGGCACTGGGCGGTTCGGGTGCGATCTCGATGCCACGGGGTTGCGCAGCGAGGGGCACCTCCTCGACCGGCCCGGTGGTGGCGATGGCCGTGCATCCCGTGAGCGCAAGCACGAGGCTGACCACTGCGGCCATGACTGCTCTCATGAGCCGACCTCCTTGTCGTCAGGTGGCACCACCGGCAACGGAGACGACGTCAGTTCGTGACCGGCCTCGCGGGGCAGGGTGAGGCGGAACTGGGCGCCCCGTCCCGGCCGGCCCCAGGCGGTCAGCCAGCCACGATGCAGGCGCGCGTCCTCCATCGCGATGGCCAGGCCCAGGCCGGTGCCGCCGACCAGGCGGGTCCGGCTGGGGTCGGCGCGCCAGAACCGGTCGAACACCCGGGCGGCGTCCTCCGCACGGAACCCGACGCCGTAGTCGCGCACGGTCACTGCCACCGCGTCGGCGTCAGAGGCGACCCGGACCACGACGGGGTTGCCCTCGCTGTGCTCGATCGCGTTGGTGATGAGGTTGCGCAGGATCCGCCGGACCCTGCGGGTGTCCACTTCGGCGGTGGTGTCGTCGTCGACCCGTTCACACCTCAGTTCGACGTCCAGCGTCTCCGCCATGGAGCGGTTGCTCGGCACCTCGGCTGCGACGAGGGCCGCGACGTCGGTCTCGTCGAGCGCCAGCACGGCAGCGCCGGCGTCGAACCTCGAGATCTCGAGCAGGTCTGCGAGCATGAGGTCGAAGCGGTCGATCTCGAGGCTCATGAGTTCCGCCGATCTGGCGGGGACGGGCTCGAAGGTGTCTCGTGCGTCGTAGATGACGTCGGCGGCCATCTTGATCGTGGTCATCGGCGTGCGGAGTTCGTGCGAGACGTCGCTGACGAAGCGCTGCTGGAGGGTGGAGAGCGTCTCGAGTTCACGGATCCGTTGCTGCAGCTCGGCGGCCATCCGGTTCATCGAGGTGGCCAACAGCGCCAGGTCGTCAGTGCCGCGCACCAGCATGCGCTCCCCCAGCTGGCCGGAGGCCAGCTGCAGCGCCGTCGTGCTGGCCTTTCGCACGGGCCGCACCACCTGGACGGTGACCAGGTAGGAGATCAGGCCCAGGGCGGCGACGAGCGCGAGGCCCGCCGCGATGACGGCGCCCTGCAGCGCGCGCAGCGTCTGCAACTCGGTCGTCATGGGGAAGATGTAGAAGACGGGGTACCGCTCCCCCGTCTCGCCGATCAGGGACGAGCCGATGGCCCATCCGGGTTCGGGCAGCATCGTGGCATCGGTGAACACGACGCGGGTCGGTGTGATGAACATGCCCTGGTCCTGCTCGACCCGCTCCCGCAGTTCGTCCGGCACCGATTCGGCTCGGATGCCGGTCGAGGTGAGGCTGGAGACCGGGCCCTGGATGACGACGCGGTACTGCGCCGCCTGCGCGTCCGCGAGGTCTGCGAGGCGGCTGAGCGACTCGTGGATCGCCGCGCCCCGGGCCTCGGGGGTGCGCAGCTGCTCCTGCATGAACGCGTACACGCCCGCGGCCTCGTTGAGCGCGGCCTGGCGCTTGGTCTCCACGACGCCGGCCGTGGCCTGCCGCATCAGGACCATGCCGGCCAACGTCATGAGGACGATGGAGAGGCCCAGTGTCGAGATCAGCACGCGCAGCGGCAGCGAGCCCCACCACAGGGCCTTGAGACCGCGCGCGGGACGAGCGCGTGTCGCGTCAGATCTGCGTTTCACCGGCGCGGTACCCGATGCCGCGAACCGTGATCACGATCTCGGGATGCTCCGGGTCCTTCTCGATCTTGGCCCTCAGCCGCTGGACGTGGACGTTGACCAGCCTGGTGTCGGCCGCATTGCGATATCCCCAGACCTCGTCGAGGAGCGCCTCACGGGTGAACACGTGGGAGGGCCGACGGGCCAGCGCGAGCAGCAGGTCGAACTCGAGCGGGGTCAGCGGCAGGTGCGTCTCCCCTCGTTTGACCAGGTGCGACGACACGGAGATCGTCAGGTCGCCGATCGTGAGGGTGTCGGAGCCAGTGTCACCGCTGGTGCGTCGGAGCCGGGTTCGGATCCGGGCGATCAGTTCCTTGGCCTTGAAGGGCTTGGCGACGTAGTCATCCGCCCCGGCCTCGAGCCCCGCCACGACGTCGAAGGTGTCCGACTTGGCCGTCAGCATGATGATCGGCACCCCGGATTCCGCACGGATGTCCCGGCACACCAGGACCCCGTCGCGACCGGGGAGCATCAGGTCCAGCAGGACCAGGTCTGGTCGGGATTGGCGAAACTCCTGCAACGCCTCGTTGCCGGTCCCGCATCGAACCGTCTCGAACCCCTCCTGGCGCAGCACGATCTGCAGCATCTCGGAGAGTGCCGCGTCGTCGTCCACCACCAGAATGCGGGCTTTGCCCTTGGCGTCGGTCACCCCTGCCTCCTTGCTCTGCCATCCATGGTAGCGAGGGGCGGGAAGGCTCACACCGCAGTGGCGCGCAGCGGCCCTCCGGACAGCTTGTGCAGGGCCTGCAGCGTCTCGGCGTTCTCGTCGAAGATCCGCGCCACCTTCTGGGCCTGGCCGCGCCATGTGGCCCCACCCTCGAGGCGCGCGTAGAACGCGTCCAGCTGGCCGAGCGCCGCGTTGACCTTGCGCATGCGCCAGTTGCGCGCATGGGGCGAATGGGCACTGGGCGCCGTCCTGGCGACGGAGGTCTGCATCAGCGCCTGGTTGCAGCTCGTGGCGGCCTGGGTCATGAGGTTCTTCGTGACCAGCTGCGCCATGGTGCAGCCCTCGACGATGCGGCCCACGCTGTCGGCGAACGCCAGTTCCTTCTGCTCCTTGCGGCTCACCGTGTCGAGGTGCGCGTCCCTGGCAACGCTCCGCCACTCGCCGCCGCTGATCCGGCCCTTGTTCGCCCGGACCGTGGCAACCACCTGCTGCTGCTGCGCCACCACGTTGCTCCACTGCCCGGCAGCCTCACCGAGGAGCGACACGGAGCGTCGGCTGGCGCCGAGCCACTGGTGATGGCCCTGGATCGACGACAGTCGGCCGGTGATCCTGCCGAACAACTGGGCCGCGTCCGCGGCGATGGCAGCGGCGATCCAGGGCTGCAGCGCCGCCTGCGCCAGGTTCTCCAGACGCGTGAGCACCAGGAAGTTCTCGATCACGTCGTTGCGCACGGCCGTGAAGGCGAGGCCCCGGATCTTCGTGTGGGCCTGTGTCAGGCTGTCATACGCTGCGGTGCTCATTCATTCCTCCGGTGTGCTGCTGGGCCTGCAGTTCGTTCTGGTCGTAGGTGGTGGAGTTGAGTTGGAGCGCCATGGCCTGGGCCTCCGCCTCGAGGCCTGCCTCGTTGGCGGCGTCCACGCTGTTCTCGACGGCGGCCCGGTATGGGGGCACCGCCTCGGTCATCACGCCGAACATCGCGCCGGGCTCCGGCGTGTCCAACATGGAGTCCTTCATCGGCTGGGACTGGTCCGCCAGGTCACTCCAGTTGTTCGCCTCGCGACGCAACTCGTCGGTGTTGACGGTGTAGTCCGTGCCGCCCGACGTGGAGTAGGTCGAGGTGGGCTGGCTGAACGACGTGCTCGACGAGGGGCGCACCCCCGTCTGGCTCCCGCTGTAGCTCCCACCGGAGTAGCTGCCGCCGTCGTACTGTGAGCCCCCGCCATACTGGGAGCCTCCGCCGTACTGGCTGCCGCCCCCATGCTGGGTGCCCCCGCCGTACTGGCCGCCGCCCTCGTACTGGGTGCCGCCCGGGTACTGGGTGCCGCCGTCGTACTGCGCTCCCCCGTCGTACTGCGTGCCGCCGTCGTACTGGGTGCCGCCGCCGTCGTACGTGCCGGAGTCGCCGCCGCCGGCCGCGACGGGACCGGCACCGGGGCCAGCGATCGTGCCGGGCTGGGTGGAGGGCGCGGTGGAAACCTGCTGGAGGCCGCCGGGGGTGGTCTGGTTCTGCAGGTGGAACGGCTGCATCCCCGTGACGTTCAGGCCGTTGACCGCCTTCGAGTTCTCGCGGGCGCGGACCTCGCTCAGCCGCGTGTCGGGCAGGCCGTCACCGTCGGTGTCGACGAGCGGGTCCTCGATGATCTGACCATCGCCGTCAACCGTGACCAGCTGGTCGAGACCGCTGCGGCGCAACGCCTCCCGCAGTTGCTCGGCGTCCACGGCGTCCTCCGTGCCGGCGGCCATGAGCCCGCCCCCCGGAGACAGCGCCACCGAAGCGCCGGGGGACTGGGCGCCGATGGGCCCGAAGACCGACGAGGTGCCGAAGCGCCCGGCCTGGCCCTGCATCAACGAGGGCATGCCTGCCGGTCCGCCGGGGCCGGCCGACATGATCTGCTGCGGCACCGGCATGGCGGCACCGGGACCGCCTGCGCCCGCTGGACCCACGCCACCGACGGTGGCGTTGGGTGCGACCACGCCGGGGGCCATCGAACCGCCCGCACCGCCCTTGCGCCCGCGGGTGCCCGAGCCGCGCAGCGCCATCCCGCCGGCGCGGCGCCGGCGACGCTCCTCGCGCTCCTTCTCGTCCTCAGCTCCGGTCACCTCGGTGGGGACCGCGTACTCGTCGGCATCCGCCGCTCCCCACGGGTCTTCCGGATCCGGCCCGTCGATGCGCGCCTGGAGTTGGCGGGGGTCGAAGCGCAGTTCAGCGCCCGTCGTCTCGTCGTTCATCAGATGTCCTTCGCCATGATGGTGAGCAGGTCTCGCTGTGCTCGGTGGAATTCTTCGGCCAACTCTTCGTGTTCGCCCGGCACGAAGACGGGCGGGGAGTAGTTCGCGTGGGCGCTCCGGCAGGTGCTCAGCACGCCCGCCTCGATCTGCTCCGAGGTGGCGGAGAGCAACCAGTTCCGCTCGAACCGGACCGACTCCGCCAGCCCGGACCATGACAGCGCAACCGTGACCGGGCCACGGCGCGCCAGGGTCTGCTCCCCTTCAAGGTGCGCCCAACGGATCTGGTCATCCGGGCGGGACGACAACGCCTCCTGCCGCTCCGTGAGGACGAGGACCCGCTCCTGGACCGCCTCCAGGTCTGCCCACGTCAGCGTCGAGTCGGGGTCGGGAGTTGCCTCTGGGAGCACGTCTGGGATGAGGGAGCTGCCGTCGTCGACCCGCACCGACGCCGCGAAGAACGCCTCCTGGAACGCATCCTCCAACGAGCGGTTGGCGCCGAGCACCTCGCGCCAGCGGGGCGAGACGTGCACCTTCGCGACATGGCGGGACTCCTCGTCGACCCACACGCGCACCGCCATGCGGGCATCGGTGAAGCCATGTGACGGGTGCCATTCATCGGTGTGGCCGTCATGGTCGTCGACGCCGCCGATGCCCCCGGCCACCCCGTCGATGGGTGGGGCCAGCATGTCGTCGTCGAAGTCCTCAGCGGTCACGGGCGGCCCTCCTAGCAAGCGGCATACCCCCAAAGTTTTGCATGGACAAGGGGTCACCCGAGCGCCCGCGTGCCTCAGTTCAGCGTTGGTTCCTCGGTCCAGGTGGACCAACGGCCGGGCAGCCCGCCCATCCGGCGCAGGACCCGCCGCCACAGGCCTTCGGGATTGCCGAACACGTCGTCGGACCGCACCTCCGTGCGGAACCACGAGCCCCGGATGAGTTCGCCCTCGAGCTGCCCCGGGGACCAGGATGACAGCCCGACGAACAGCCGCAGCGCGGTGAACGAGGACGCCAACAGCTCGCCCGGGAAGCGCAGGTCGACCAGCCCGACGTCGCCGGCCACCCGCTCCCAGCCGGGCGGGCTCACGTCGTCGGCGGCGGGCTTGCCGAGCGCCAGGACGACGTCGCTGTTGACGGGGCCGCCCTCGAAGAGCACCCCGGGCGGGCTCAGGTGGGAGACGAACTGTCCTGCCGCCGCCTCCGGCGGCATCTCGGAGAACATGTTGAGGCAGACCCCGACGGTGCCCTCCTGATGGTGCTCCAGCAGCAGCACGACGGAGCGGTCGAAGTATCCGCCGCGCCCGGGTTGGGTGGCGACGAGCAACTGACCCACAGCGATCGCACCGGTATGCATGGACCCAACCCTAACGGGCAGGACAGGGGCATGGGCATGAAAAACCGTGGGCACGGGGGGTGGGGCCCGGGGGCACGTGTTGAGCCCTCACGGAAGGATGCCTCCACGACCGTCCGCATGAGCGCCTGGGACGCCGAGTAGGTCGGCGAAGTTCGCGGCCTTCGAGGGCGTGACGATCATCCCAGAAAGACAAAATCCCCTGTCAGCGAACTGACAGGGGCCACAGGGGTGGAGGTGGCGGGAATTGAACCCGCGTCCTCAAGAGATGACCCAGGGATTCTCCGGGCGCAGCCGACAATGGCGTGTTCTCGGTCCCTGCGCTCTTCGTCGGCACGTCGCAGACAGACCCAGTATCAGTAAAGTCCCGAGCAGCCCCTGATACGCAGGCTACTCAGCAAGCCTTCTAAATGAGGCCAGGAACCGGACCGAAGGCTCGTCCGGGCTGACCCTTCGGTGTCGCTGATCAGGCAGCGAGAGCGAAGTCAGTGCGGTTGTTGTTGGCACTTATTGGTTTCCACGCAGCGTTTACGAGATAAACGTGGATCCTCGGCCCGCTTCTCCTGGGACTACCGTCCCGAGTCGAAACCAGTCACCCCCTGTTGAGTTGTCCCCACCATTGTAGCGGAAGTCAGCGGAGGGCCTGCCTCGGCGGATTCGGCCTGGCCAGCATGAACGGTTCCAGCCGGCCGGTGCCGGACTGCCCGTTGAACGCACGCACCGATGCCCAGATGGTGCCACCGAACCAGGCGAGCCATGCGAGGAACAGGAAGCCCTCCGCACCGAGGACGATGCCGAGCACGAGCGCGGCAGCGGCCACGACCGCCGCCGTCAGCTGGAAGCTGAGCGCGCGTCCGGCCTCCCACCACAGGTGGCTCCCCGGACGCGCCACCGACTTCACGATGGCCGGGGCGATGAACCAGGTGAACAGGCCCGAGAGGTGGACGAGCCCTGCGCCGACGTTCTCCGCAGGCGCGGCCTGGCCGGGTCGCTGCGGGACGAAGACCGCAGGCGCGATGCGTGCCAGCCCCACCAGGGAGCGGTTGAGTTCGACGCGGTCGCGCGCGTTGAGGGCGAGGTCGAGTCGGCGGTCGAGCTCGGCCTCGTCGATGGAGCGGTCGGCGTAGCAGGCCTGCAGGTGGTTGACCGCACGGTCGCGCTGCTGGTCGGTGACTCCGGGAAACTGCTGGTAGGCGCTCATGCATCCATTGTGACCAACGGGCCCACGGAAACGTACCGGGAACTCCCCTGAAATCGCCCCTGACGACTACCCGGGCCGGGTCTCAGCGAGCGTTGTACTTGTTCTTGTGCGCCAGGGCCCGCTGCATCTCGCGCTTCGCGTCGCGCTCCGCGATGGCGTGGCGCTTGTCCCAGTCCTTCTTGCCCGTGGCAACCGCGATCTCGACCTTGGCGTAGCCGTCCTTGAAGTACAACGACAAGGGGATGAGGGTGCGGCCGGAGTCGTCGATGGCCCGGGAGAGCTTGAGGATCTCCTTGCGGTGCAGCAGCAGCTTGCGGGTGCGACGGGCGGAATGGTTGCGCCAGGTGCCGAACTCGTACTCGGGGATGTTGGCGTTGATCAGCCACGCCTCACCGTGTTCGTCGACGGTGGCGTAGGCCTCCGCGATCGTCGCCCGCCCGGCGCGCAGGGTCTTGACCTCGGTGCCGGTCAGCACCAGGCCGGCCTCGTACACGTCTCCGATGTGGTAGTCGTGACGGGCCTTCCTGTTCTGTGCGACGAGCTTGGTTCCGGTCTCCCTGGGCATCCGGTAATTAAACCACGCCTCAGTTGAACCAGCCGGCCATGGGGTTCACCACGCGGCCGTTCTGCCACACCATGAGGTGCAGGTGGCAGCCGGTGGAGTAACCGGTGGAGCCGACGTAGCCGATGACCTGGCCCTGCTTGACGCGCGAGCCGACGCCGACGATGTAGCGAGTGGCGTGGTTGTAGCCGGTGGTGACGTAGGAGCCGCGCACCAGGCCGTGGTCGATCATCAGGCGGTTTCCGTACCCGGCGTTGTAGTACCGCTCGGTGACGACACCGGCGGCAGCGGCACGGATGGGTGCGCCACAGGGGGCACCGAAGTCGGTGCCGTCGTGGAGCTTCCGGTAGCCGAGCACGGGGTGCAGGCGCATGCCGTACTTGGAGGTCAGCCGTCCGTCCACGGGGCGGATGAAGGTCGACTGGTTGCGCGAGGACGACGCGCTCGACGCAGCACCGCTGTTCTTGCTGGACGAGGAACCCGCCTGGGGCTTCGGCGCGGCGGGCTTGGCGGCTGCCGCCTTCCTGGCGGCTGCGTCACGGGCTGCCTTGTCCGCGGCGGCCTTCCGGGCCGCGGCGTCCCGCGCGGCCTTCTCTGCTGCCGCCTTCTTCTGCGCCTCGATGCGCTGCTGGATGCGGCGCTCGACGTCGGCGTTCTCGGCCTGGAGCTCACGCTGCCTGGCCTCCTCGTCGACGACCTGCTGGCGTGCGGCCGCCTCCGCCTTGTCCCGTGCGGCGACGAGGTCGGCGACCTGCGCGCGGAGCGCCTCGGCCGCGCCCTGGGCGGCCTCCTTCTGGTCGAGCTGTTCGGCCGCAGCCTGGCGGGCCTCGTCGGCCACGTCACGCGCGGCGTCGGCCGCCTGCTGGGCCGCGTCGGCCGCCTGCTGGGCGTCGTCGGCGCGGGTCTCCGCGTCCTCGAGGGTGAGGCGGCGCATCTCCAGTTCATCGAGCTGGACGGCCGAGGAGGCCATCAGGCTCTGGGCCAGCTGTGCGCGCTGGTTGAGGTTCGACGCCGTGACGTCGGTGAAGATCAGCGCGAGGTTCACCAGGCCGGTGCTGTGCTGCGTGGTGACCAGGATCTCCTCGTTGAGCCTGCGGTTGACCGAGTCGAGCGCGGCCTGCGCGGCTGCGACGTCGGCCTTCGCCTGCGCGAGCTTGTGGTTGGCGTCCTCGAGTTCGGCGTTCGCGTCGTCGAGCTGGCCTTCGGCCTCGGCGAGCTCGTCGGCGCGCTGCTGGTCGATCTCCTCGGCCCGGCGAACCTCGGACTCGGCGCGGGCCAGCTTGGCCTCGGCGTCGGCCAGCTGGGTGCGGGCCACACGGGCGGCCTCGACGGCGGAGTCACGCTGTGCCTCCGCCCCGTCGATGACGGCGGACTGGCGCGCGATCTCGCGCTGGAGCTCCGCCTTGCGGTCCGTGAGCTCGTCGGCCTGCGCGGGCGCCCAGCTGGCGAGACCCAGCAGGACGGCCAAGGTCCCGGCGACGATGCCTCGGGACAGGCCTGAGATTCTGGTGCGAACTGCGGGCAGAGGGGGAAGTTCCCGGTTCACGCTCGACTCCTTCGATCAGATACGCAGATATCTTCTGGTTGCGAGCAGTGTCGGGATGATGGCCAGGCCAACACCTACTGCTGCAATGGACACAATGGCAGCGGCGAGGTCTCCCCAGCCAATCCAAGGTAAAGCGGCGATTGAGGTTCGGGCGTTCTGGTCGATGACGAACCAGTACCCCAGCGTCAGGGTCGCCGACGCGATGACGATGCCGATGAGGGCGGCCACGAGGGCCTCCAACAGGAACGGCAGCAGGATGTAGATGTTGGACGCGCCGACCAGGCGCATGATGCCCATCTCCCGGCGGCGCGAGAAGGCCGCCATGCGGATGGTGTTGACGATCTGGAGCGCCGCCGCGACCAGCAGCAACACGCTCATGGTGATCGTGGCCCACTGGAGGGCGCCGAACCACTTGAAGATGGGCTCGAGGATGGAGTTCTGGTCCTGGACCGCCTGCACGCCCTGGAGACCGCGGGCCTCGCTCGAGACGCCGGCGTAGTTCTCGGGGTTGCGCAGCTTGACCCGGAAGGAGTCCTGCATGTCGTCGACGGTGCGCGAGTTCACCGCGGGCGAGTCCCTGAAGACGCGCTGGAACTCCGCCAGGGCCACCTCCTTGGACTCGTAGACCACCTCGGAGACCTCCGGGTTGGCTTCCAACGTCTGCTGGATGGACTCGCGCTGCGCGTCGCTGGTGCCCTTGCCCGGCTCACACCGGCCGCCCTGGGTGTTGGGCGTGCACAGGAACACCTGGACGGTGATCTTGTCGTACAGCGTCCGCTTGGTGAGGTCGACCTCCATCGACGTCAGGAGGCCGGCGCCCAACAGCGCCAGCGACACGGACATGGTGACCACCACTGCGATGGTCATCGCGATGTTGCGCTTGAGACCGGACCAGGTCTCGCGAAGTGAATGCCGCATGTGTGTCTCTCCCCTACGCCGTGCCGTAGATGCCCTTGGCCTGGTCCCGCACGAGTTCGCCGTCGCGCAGTTCCAGTACCCGACGACGCATCTGGTCGACGATGGACGAATCGTGGGTGGCCATGATCACGGTGGTGTCGACGCGGTTGATCCGGTCGAGCAGCTTCATGATGCCCACCGAGGTCTCGGGGTCGAGGTTGCCCGTGGGTTCGTCGGCGATGAGGATCTTCGGGCGGTTGACGAACGCGCGGGCGATCGCGACGCGCTGCTGCTCGCCGCCGGACAGCTCCTCACACGGGCGGTTCTCCTTGCCTGCGAGCCCCACCATCTCGAGGGTGTCGGGCACCACCCGACGGATCTCGCGGCCGGGGCGGCCGATGACCTGCAGCGCGAAGGCGACGTTCTCGTAGACCGTCTTTCCCGGCAGGAGGCGGAAGTCCTGGAACACGGTGCCGATCTGCCTGCGGAGGCCCGGCACCTTCCACTGGGGCAGGGTGGCGAGGTTCTTCCCCGCCACGTAGAGCGTGCCCTTCGTCGGGCGGTACTCACGAAGGATCAGCCGCAGGAAGGTGGACTTGCCCGAACCGGACTGGCCGACGAGGAACACGAACTCCCCCCGGCCGATCTCGAGGTTGACGTTCCTGAGGGCAGCGCGATGCTGTCCTGGATAGAACTTCGTGACGTCCTCGAACGTGATCACAGGGGCACTCCGACGGTTGGGGAAGAAGCTGAGAAAATCTCAGCGCACAGCGAGTCTAGGGGCACCGGACCGGGGGTTGTCCGACGACACGCCGCGACTCAGGCGCTTGTCTCAGCCTTCTTGCGCCACCGGATGCCCGCGTCGATGAAGCCGTCGATGTCGCCGTCGAAGACGGCTTCGGGGTTGCCCACCTCGTGCTCGGTGCGCAGGTCCTTGACCATCTGGTAGGGGTTCATCACGTAGGAGCGCATCTGCGCGCCCCACGAGTTGCCGCCGTCGCTCTTGAGCGCGTTGAGCTCCTTCTCGCGGTCTTGGCGGGCCTTCTCGAGCAGGCGCGACTGGAGGACGCGCAGCGCGGCGGCCTTGTTCTGGAGCTGCGACTTCTCGTTCTGGCAGCTCACCACGATGCCGGTGGGCAGGTGGGTGATGCGCACGGCGGAGTCGGTGGTGTTGACCGACTGCCCGCCCGGACCCGACGAGCGGAACACGTCGATGCGGAGGTCGGCCTCGGGGATGTCGATCGAGTCGGCCTCCTCCGTCACCGGCAGCACCTCGACGCCGGCGAACGACGTCTGGCGGCGGCCCTGGTTGTCGAAGGGCGAGATGCGCACGAGGCGGTGCGTGCCCTGCTCGACGGACAGCGTGCCGTAGGCGAAGGGAGCCTTGATGGCGAACGTGGCGGACTTGAGGCCCGCCTCCTCGGCGTAGGAGGTGTCGTAGACCTCGGTGGCGTAGCCGTGGCGGTCAGCCCAGCGCATGTACATGCGCATGAGCATCTCGGCGAAGTCGGCGGCGTCCACCCCGCCGGCCTCGGCGCGGATGGTGATCAGCGCGTCGCGGGGGTCGTACTCACCGGAGAGCAGGGTGCGGACCTCGAGTGCCTCGACGTCCTTGGCCAGCTTGTCGAGTTCGCGCACCACCTCGGCGGTGGTGTCGGCGTCGTTCTCCTCCTCGGCGAGTTCGAGCATGAGCTCGGCCTCCTCGAGACGGGAGCGCAGCCCGACGAGCCGGTCCACCTCGCCCTGCTTCGCAGACAGCTGGCTGGTCACCCGCTGGGCGTTGTCCTGGTCGTCCCACAGGTCGGGTGCGGCCACCTGCTCCTCGAGCTCGGCGATCTCGGCGCGGAGCCGTTCCAGGTCGGCGACGGCCTCGATCGAGTCGAGGGAATGGCCGAGGTCGGTCAGGCGGGTGGAGAGATCATCGTTAGCCACAATCGGCCATTCTACCCCGCGCCGTGGGTTTCCCCCTTCCCAGCGTGTTTGCGACCGACCGCACGAAGCTCAGGTAACACTGGAACCTGTGTTTGGGTGGGCACCTGACCAGCGGTTAAGGTCGCAGGCGACGCCCTGATGGTGAGAGCTTGAGTAAGGACGGATCTTGAAGAAACGCATTGGCGCAGGATTGGCGGCGCTGCTCACGGCGACGCTCGGCATCGTGGCCCTGCCACCCACCCAAGCCGCGGCCGAGGTGGACGTCTACACCACCCCCGGCACCCACACCCTCAACGGGCGCGAGTGGCGCACCAGCTGCGAGCCCTACTCGTCGACGGTGGACCGCTGCCGTGCCGAGATCAAGGCCACCGTCGTGAAGGTGGAGGGCGGCCAGTTCGTGGAGGTCACCGACTGGGCGTTCAACAACCTCACCTACAAGCCCAGCCCGCGTTCGACATGGGCGGGCAACCCGCTCGCGACGCCCGGCGAGCACGTCATCGGTGGCCGCCAGTGGCGCACCGAGTGCGACACGGCCCAGACCGGGCGCAACGCGTGCCGCTCGTACATCATGACCACGGTGTACGGCGTCAAGACGATGACGCCGCGAACCTATGAGCAGTCCAACCAGTGGGTGTTCAACAACATCGTGCACTTCAGCGTCGCTCCCCCGGCGCCCACGCCCACGACGCCGCCGAAGCCGACGTACTGCAACGCCGCCCCGCTGCCGGCGGGCTTCGCGCTCACCGACGAGGGCCGGCCCTACGTCATCAAGGCGCCCTACACCCCCGTCGACATGTACAACCCCACGTCGATCAGCAACTTCATCCGCAACGCCGCCAAGGCCAGCAACGACGCCCAGACGACGCAGGCCAGGCAGGACCAGAAGTGCCTGGCGCTGCTGGGGGCGCAACACCTCATGAAGGGCTCCGAGACCACCACCAACGCCGACGGCGAGACGGTGCGCTGGTTCCCGTACATGTTCCGCTTCAGCGCCAACCCCACCCTCGACGACCTCACCGCGCCGTGGCACTCCGGCCTGGCCCAGGGCGGCGTGCTGACCACCTTCACGCTGCTGACCGACCTCACCGGCGACCGCACCTGGCTCGACCGCGGCGCCGAGACCTTCCGCAGCTTCGAGGTGCCCGTCACCGAACCCGGCGGCATCCTGAACCGCAACGAGGAGCACGGCTTCCTGTGGTTCGAGGAGTACCCCACCACGCAGGACGGCACGTCGTTCCCCACCACCGTGCTGAACGGGCACCTGGAGGCCGTCATCGGCCTCAACCTCTGGCACCGCCGCATGGTGGCCGAGCAGTCGGCGGGCCGCACTCCCGTCAGCGACCCGGCCGAGGTCAAGGCTCTCGTCGACGAGGCCGTCGGCACGCTCGAGCCCATGCTCGACGTGCACGAACTGGAGATCGACGGCGGCACGCTCACCAGCTACGACGCCGTGCGCGGCTACCCCGCCGCTCCCCTGCGCGTCAACGGCACCTCCACCCTCAACGTCGGCTCCGCGGCCCTGAACGGGCAGCGGATCACGCTGCCCAAGACGTCGGACACCTGGTCCACCCGCGACACGTTCCTCGTCAACGGCAACTTCAACGGCAACGTCGTGGGAGGCGTCCCCGAGGGGTGGACCCGGCTGGGCAGCTCGTCCTACTCCCGCGTCGAGAACGGTTACTACCGCATCACGTCCGGCGGCAACGCCTGGCAGGGGCTCGAGTTCGGCTGGTCCGAGAACCCCAGCAAGGGTGTCCCGGCCAGCTGGCTGAAGGACGTGGCGGGCAAGCCGATGACGCTCACGATGCGCGCCTCCGTCAAGTACCCCGCGGACCGGGCCGGTGCCTCCGGGCGCATCGCCCTCTACGAGCAGTGCGGCTCCGACGTGAAGCTGCACTACGAGAACGTGCTGCGCGGCAGCGGCCAGTGGGCCGACTACACGTTCGGCTTCAACGCGCCGAAGGCGGGCTGCGACCTGCGGGTGCAGTTCATGGTGAGCCCGTACAACCGCGACAACACGGTGTTCCTGCTCGACGACGTGCACCTCAGCTCGGCGCAGACCGTGGGCTCGTCCGTCACCCCGAAGTACGACCTGCGGGTGTACAACACGCCGCAGAACGTCCTGTCGCTGACCGGTTCCGGCCGCGCCACGCTCCAAGCCCACTACAACGGCCGCTGGCAGGACTTCGCCACCGTCGACCTGACCAACGCTCCCGTCGACATCGTCATCCCCGAGCGCTTCACCGGCCGCAACATCCACCTCGGCTACCACGAGACCCACGTCGGCGAGCTCATGCAGCTGTACCGCGCCTTCCCGCAGCACGGCTACCTCCTCGAGTATGCGCAGCGGTGGGCCCCGATGGCGCCGTCGGTGCACCACACCGTGCCCAAGCCCAGCACGTCGACCACGCTGCGGACGGGTGCCAGCACCATGAGCATCGACGCCGTCGTGGACGAGGCGTACGAATACCCCGTCGTCGACCAGTTCACCGGTCTGCCGTACGAGGACCTCGACCTGCTCGACGAACTCGCGAAGCCGGCCAGCTGATGCGCCGCCTCGCGACCGTCCTGACGGCAGTCCTCGTCGCCCTGGTGGGCACCGTCGTCCCGATTCCCGCTGCGGCGCAGGTGGACGTGTACACGACCCCCGGCACGCACAACGTCAACGGGCGCCTGTGGCGCACCACGTGCTCGATGTACTCCAGCACCGTGGAGCGGTGCCGCACCGAGATCCAGGCGACCACCGTGTCGTTCACCGGGTCCCGCTACGTCGAGCAGCAGGGCTGGGCTTTCAACAACCTCACGTACAAGCCCAGCCCGCGGGCCTCGTGGTCGTTCATGAACCCACTGGTCACCCCGGGCGACCACACCGTGGACGGCCGACGGTGGCGCACCGAGTGCGACACCGCCTGGACCGGCTCCAACGGCTGCCGCTCGCAGATCATGGCCACGGTGATCGACGAGAACGCCTCCGGCCAGTACCAGACGGTCAACAAGTACGTCTTCAACAACATCGTGCACGTCACGCCGGTGCCGTGCGTGGTGTCGCAGGCGCAGCTGCGCAAGGACGTGGGCAACGCCTCCACCGTGCTGGCCGGCTGCACCCGCTCGTCGCAGGACGCGTCCTGGGCGGCGGTGGACTTCCCCGTCGTCCTCCCGGACGGCTACCGCTACATGTCGACGGCGTTCTACCGCCTTTCCGGCAGCAGCTGGCGGCTCGCCGTGCGCAGCAGCGCGAACTGGCAGATCTGCCAGTGGACGCGTGACAACGGGGCACCGCAGGACCTGGTCAGCAAGCACCTGGCGTTCTGCGCGCGGTGAACCCGGCGTGCGCCGGCGGCGATCCCCTGTCACAATGGGGGTCGCCGTCCGGCACCCGGGCGCATAGCTCAGTTGGTTAGAGCACCTGCCTTACAAGCAGGGAGTCGGGGGTTCGAGTCCCTCTGCGCCCACCATCCATGCCCCGTAGCCCCGCCGATGAGGAGTGAGCAGCCATGCACGACACGGTCCTGACCCCCGGTCCGTGGACGTGTCTGCATTCCGGCACCAACGGGTACGTCTCGTCGTGGGGACCGATGCTCTCCGGCGTCAATCCAGTCGTGGCCCCGTAGCCCCGGCGCGTCGATGACGACGGCCGGGCCATGCCCCCGCCTGACACCATCACCCGAGAGACACCCATGGACACCTCCTCCACCCGACGCTTCTTCCCCCGCTACGGTTCCTTCGCCGAGGCGCGCCGCATGGCCGCCATCCTCCGCAAGGAGACCGTCGGCGGGATCCTGCTGGTGGTCGCCGCACTCGTCGCGATCATCTGGGCCAACTCCCCCGTCGCCGAGTCCTACTTCGCGTTGCGAGACCTGGAACTGGGCTACGAGCCCTGGCACCTCAGGCTCAGCCTCGGCGCGTGGGCGGCCGACGGGCTGCTGGCCATCTTCTTCTTCCTCGTCGGGCTGGAACTCAAGCGCGAGTTCGTCGCCGGCGACCTGCGCAGCGTCCGCACGGCCATCGTGCCGATCGCGGCCGCGGCCGGCGGCGTGGTCGTGCCCGCCCTCATCTACGCCGCGCTGGTGAGCAGCACCCCCGGGCTGCAGCACGGCTGGGCCATCCCGACCGCCACCGACATCGCCTTCGCCGTCGCGGTGCTGGCCATCATCGGCTCGCACCTCCCGTCGGCGCTGCGGATCTTCCTGCTCACGTTGGCAGTCGTCGACGACCTGTTGGCCATCACCATCATCGCCATCTTCTACACCGACGCCGTGGACTTCCTGCCCCTCGCCCTGGCGCTCGCCGTCATCGCCCTCTACGGCCTCGTCGCGCAGCGGTACCGGGAGTCCTTCGGGCTGCGGCCGTTCGCCGCCTGGCTGGTCCTGCTGCCGATCGGTGCCGTGGCCTGGGCGCTGATGCACGCCTCCGGCATCCACGCGACCATCGCCGGCGTGCTGCTCGGCTTCACCATCCCCGTCCTGCACCGAGCCGGCGCGTCGGAGGCCGTGCGGGCCCGCGCCGGACTGGCCGAGGAGTTCGAGCATCGGTTCCGCCCGCTGTCGGCCGGGTTCGCCGTGCCGGTGTTCGCGTTCTTCTCCGCCGGCGTCGCGCTGGGCGGCTGGGACGGGGTGCGCGCGGCCGTCGCGCACCCGTTGACGCTGGGCATCGCCGCCGCACTGGTACTCGGCAAGCCCCTCGGCATCGTGACGACGACGTGGCTGGTCACGACGTTCACCCGCACCCGGCTCGATCCGGCGCTGCGTTGGGTCGACCTCATCGGCGTGGGGTTGCTGGCCGGAATCGGCTTCACCGTCTCGCTGCTGGTGGCCGAGCTGAGCTTCGAGACGGGATCGGCCGAACACGACACCGCCAAGGTCGCAATCCTGGGCGCGTCCGTGATCGCCGCGGTGCTGGCGACTATCCTGCTCAGCGTGCGCAACGGCCGTTACCGGAGGATCGAGGCCCGCGACCAGAGGGACGCGGACCGCGACGGTGTGCCCGACGTGTACCAGGACGGGCCGGAGGACATCGGTTGAGGCGTATCGGATTCCTGGGCCGGGCCGCGCTGGTGGCAGCCCTCGCGGTGGCTTCGGGCATCGCCACCGGGTTGGGCTTCGAGCCGCTCGGCTGGTGGCCCCTGACCATGCTGGGCGTGCTCGGCCTGGCCCTCGCCACGCGTAGGGCCCGATCGCTCGGGCGCACGGCCGCGGTCGGCCTCGCATATGGGCTCGGCCTGGCCGGCCCGTCGCTGGTGTGGATGTCGGCCATCAACGACGCGGCCACCGTCGGCCTGATCGTGGTGATGGCCAGCTGGTACGGGGTCCTCGGCGCGCTGCTGCACTTCGCGCACCGCACCCGCTGGTGGCCGCTGCTGGCCGCCGGCTCCTGGGCTGCCGTCGAGTTCGCCTCGGCCACGGTGCCCTTCGGCGGGTTCGGCTGGCTGCGGCTGGCATACGGGATGGTCGACTCACCCCTGGCCGGCCTGCTGCCGCTCGTGGGCGTCGCAGGGCTGAGCTTCGTCACGGCGCTGGTGGGCAACGTCGTCGCCTGGCTGGCGCTGCGCAGGCGCAGGGGTGCACTGGTGATGACGCTCGTCGTGCTCGCCGTCGTCGCCGCGGCGGCGGTCGCAGGAGATCGCATCGCGCCAGCACCCGCGCACGGCAGCGCATCGGTGGGCTGGGTCCAGGGTGGCGCCCCCGGCGGCGGGGTCTACGGGCTCGGGCCAGCCCGCACGATCACCACGAATCAGGCGAAGGCGACCGAGGCGCTGGCGGCGGAGGTCTCCGCAGGTCGCGCGCCGGAACCCGACTTCGTCGTGTGGCCGGAGAACTCCACCGACCTCGACCCCGGCACGGACGCCCAGACCGGCGACATCGTGGGCTCGGCGCTGGACAGCATCCAGCGGCCCATCCTCGTCGGCGCCATCCTCGACGGGCCGGGCCCGGAGCAGCGCCGCACCGCCAGCCTGTGGACGGAACCCGACGGGGAGGTCACCGACGTCTACGTGAAGCGCTCCATCGTGCCGTTCGGCGAATGGATCCCGTTCCGCGACATCCTGCTCCCCCTGATCCCGGACCTGCGCTACGTCGGCGCCCAGTCCGTCGCGGGAACCGAACCAGGCCTGCTCGACGTCGAGCTCGCCGACGGCACCCCGCTCACCCTCGGGACGCTGGTGTGCTTCGACGTGGCGTTCGACCCCGTCGTCCACGACCTGGCCGACGCCGACCTCCTCGTGGTCCAGAGCAGCAACGCCATGTACCAGGGCACCGCACAGATCGAACAGCAGTTCGCCATCACGCGCGCCCGGGCGGCGGAACTGCGCCGCGAGGTGCTGGTGGTCACCACCAGCGGCGTCTCCGGACTGATCGACCCGTACGGCGCCGTGGTGTCCCGCGACGCCGGCCCGGGTGCGGCCTACGGCGTCGAGGCGATGCCGCTGCGCTCCGGCGCCACGCCGGCGACGTGGCTGGCGCGACCGCTCGAACTCGCCATCTCCTCGCTCACCGTCGTGTGGCTGCTCGGGCTCGCGATCGCGTCCAGGAGCAGGGCGTGGAGGAAGGCGTCCCCGGCGAGTTCCGGGTGATACGCGGCAGCGAGGACGTTGCCCTGCCGCACCGCGACGGGTTCGCCCATCCGGGCCGCGACCACGGCCACGCCCTGCCCGGTCCGCTCGATCCGCGGCGCGCGGATGAAGACCCCGCGGCCCATGGTGCCGTCGGCGAACTCGATGTCAGCCACGCCTGAGGCCAGCTGGGCGCCGTAGGCGTTGCGCCGGACGGTGACGTCCAGCCCCCCGATGGTGGGCAGGCCGCTCAGCGCCTCCGGGTCGGCCACGCGCTCGGCGAGCAGGATCAACCCCGCGCAGGTCCCCAACACGGGCAGCCCGCCGTCGATCCGTTCGCGGATGGCCCCGAGGAGCCCGGAGGGACGCGCCAGGCGCGCGATCGCCGTCGACTCCCCGCCCGGCAGCACCAGCGCACGGACGCCCTCGAGGTCCGACGGCGTGCGCACCGCCACCGTGCGCGCGCCCAGCCGTTCGAGCAGCTGGACGTGCTCGCGCACCGCGCCCTGCAGGGCGACGACCCCGATGGTCACCAGCCGCGCTCCGCGAGGCGGTGCGGCGCGGGGAGGTCGGCCACGTTGATGCCGACCATGGCCTCGCCCAGGCCACGCGAGGCCTCGGCGATGGCCGCGGGGTCGTCGTAGTTGGCGGTGGCGGCCACGATGGCCCTGGCGCGCTTCTCCGGGTCCCCCGACTTGAAGATGCCCGAGCCCACGAACACGCCGTCGGCGCCGAGCTGCATCATCATCGCGGCGTCGGCAGGCGTGGCGACACCGCCGGCGACGAACAGCACGACGGGCAGCTTGCCCTCGCGCGCCACGCGGCGGACCAGCTCGTAGGGGGCGGCCAGTTCCTTGGCGGCGACGAAGAGCTCGTCGTCGGACTTGGCGCCCAGCTCGCGGATCTGGCCCTTGATGGTGCGCAGGTGCTTCATGGCCTCGGAGACGTCACCGGTGCCGGCCTCGCCCTTGCTGCGGATCATGGACGCGCCCTCCGTGATGCGGCGCAGCGCTTCACCGAGGTTCGTGGCGCCGCACACGAAGGGCACGGCGAAGCGGGTCTTGTCGATGTGGTGCACGTAGTCGGCCGGGGAGAGCACCTCCGACTCGTCGATGTAGTCCACGCCGAGGCTCTGCAGCACCTGCGCCTCCACGAAGTGGCCGATGCGGGCCTTGGCCATCACGGGGATGGAGACGGTGTCGATGATGCCGGCGATGAGGTCGGGGTCGCTCATGCGCGCCACGCCGCCTTGTGCCCTGATGTCGGCGGGCACGCGCTCGAGCGCCATGACGGCGACGGCGCCGGCGTCCTCGGCGATCCTGGCCTGCTCGGGCGTGACGACGTCCATGATCACGCCGCCCTTCAGCATCTCGGCCAGTCCCTTGTTGACGACGGCGCGGTCTTCGGTGGTGAGGTTCTCTGTCATGAGCGCAATCGTGGCCCGCCGAGACTGGACCAGTCCAGATCCAGATTCAACGAGTTGGAGTGGGCCAGAGTCCGGTGATTGCGCGAGAAGAAGTAGATTGGACCCCGCGCTGGACTGGAGGAGGTGTCATGGCCAACCCGTACGGTCGTCGCGGCCTGCCTCCCGAAGGCGACGGCCCCGAACCGCAGCCCGCAGCACCCCCGCCCCGGACCGGCGCGAGGCGCGCCGTACCGCTGCCGGCGTCGGAGCGCGGTCCCGTGCCCATCCCGGTACCGGCAACGCGCCCTTCCAGTGGTGGGGCCAGACGTGGCCTCCAGCCCGAGGATTCCGGGCCCGACCGCGACTCCCGACGGGCCTGGTTCGCCGTCGCCGTCCTCCCCCTGCTGATCGCCGCCGTCGTGGGCGTGCTGTGGCTGGTCTTCGGTGAGCGGGGCGACGGCGGGTCGGTCGCGTTGCCCGCGCCGTCGTCGGCCTCCGAGGTGGAGCCGGCCACCGCCGATCCCGCCGAAGAACCCTCGGCGGAACCGAACGAGCAGCCGAACACGCCCGACGAAACCGACCCCGGGAGCGAAGCTCCGACGCAGTCGGGCCCGGCGCCCGCGCCCGCGGAGAGCCCCCAGCTGCCGACCGGCCCCGAGGAGGAGCCCAGCCCCGTCTCGTCGACCCCCAGCGGCGTGCGGCTCGCGCTCAACGGCGCCGTCCTGGACATGCCGCCCGGTTGGCAGCTCTACGCCGACGAGCTGGTGCAGGACCAGCGCAGGCTGGTGCGCATCCGGGAACTCACGACGGACGTGCGCATCCAGGCCGTCAGCCTCACCAACGTCACGGGGCCACTCGACCAGGCCTGCCTCGACCTGATGACCGACCACCGCCAGCTGTTCACGGGCGTGGCCGAGGGCCTGCCCGTCACGGTGCCGATCAGCGGCGAGGGCCAGGGCGTCTCCTGCAACTTCACGGGCACCCGTGCCAGCGACGGCGTGGCCAACCAGGTGGAGTTCACCCTGCTGCAGCTGGGCACCGTCACGCTCGTGTTCCGCGACACCGTCCCCACGACGGTGCCCGAGGACTCACCGGCACTGGCTCAACTGGTCAGCATGGAGTGCGCGGCCAGTGAGAGCTTCGGCATCACCGTCAACCAGTGTGCGCTCACTCCTGGCCAGGGCGGCGGCTGAGCTGGTCGAACACCGGCCGCAGCGCCATCCACCACTGCTCGCGGGGGCGCTGGGCGTCCCAGTCCATGCCTTCGGTGACCGTCCGCAGCGGCGCCAGCAGGCCCGCCTCCGAACTGGAGGCCGCGACGTAGTTCGCCTGCCCCGCCCGCAGCTGCCCGTCGAGGTTCGACACCGCCGTGTAGGCCAACCGGGTGGCGTTGATGCGGTCGAAGGGCGTGGGGATGCCGCCCTGCTGCACGTGGCCGATCACGGCCTGCCGCACCGAGTACAGCCCCTTGCCCTCGGCCTCGAACAGCCGCGCCACGACGTCGGAGGTGTAGTGCTCGCTGGTCTCCTCGCCCATCACCGCCAGGTAGAAGGAGCGGCCGGACTCGAAGGCGTCCACGAGCGCCTCCACGTCGGTGGCGAGCTGGTCCAGCGACAGCCCCGTCTCCGGCAGGTACGCCTTCTCGGCGCCGCCTGCGATGCCGCCGACCAGCGGCAGGAAGCCGCACCCGCGACCCATCGTCTCCACGACGAACGCGCGCTTGCTGGCCGACGCCGACATGCGCACCATGTCGATGGAGTCGACGACGGTGTTGAGCGCCGTGTCGGCCCCCACCGCCATCGGCCACGAAGGCAGGTTGTTGTCGATGCTGGCGGGCAGCAGCGCGATGGGGATGTTGAACGCGGGATAGCGCCGACGCTCGCGCTCCATCATGTCGACGGTGGCGTAGGCGTGGAAACCGCCCATCACCAGCAGCGCGTCGACGCGGTGCTCCTCGAGCGAGCGCGCCATGGCGTACAGGTCTGACTCGGTCGGCACGTAGCGGCGCGTGCCGAAGGCGGCGCCGCCAGTGTTGGCCATGCCCTCGACGTCATGCCAGAACACCTCCTCCACGTCGCCCGACACGAGGCCCGGCACGCCGCCGCGCACGGCCAGCATGTGGTAGCCGCGGTCCAGGCCGGAGCGCACGGCCACGCGGGCCAACTGGTTCATGCCGGGGGCCAGCGCCCCGGCATGCATGACCGCGATGCGCTTCGCGTCAGGCGCCATCTCGACGGTGGGCCTGGCCTCGGTCAGCACGCGGTAGATGTCGATCATCTGGGTGAACCCCGCGCCGCGGGCACGCACGGCTGCGCCGTAGTCTCCCTCGGCGATCAGCGTGGCGATGTGGTGGGTGTCCTCGACCGCCTTGAGCAGCGGGACTGCGATCACCTCGTCGCGGTGCACGCCGACCAGGACGGGCTCGGTGTCGTCGTCTGCCAGCAGCACCTGCCGCACGGCCTCCACGCCACACGCCGTCGCCATCCACCGGTCGTACGCCGACGGGGTGCCGCCGCGCTGCACGTGGCCCAGGATCGTGATGCGGGCCTCCTCACCGGTGCGCTCCCGCAGCTCGGCCTGGATGCGCTCCGCGGTGATCCGCACCCCTTCGCGGTCAGCGGCGCCCTCGGCGACCACGATGATCGAGTCGCGCCGTCCCGCGTCGCGGCCGCGCTGCAGCACGTCGACCATGCGGTCCTCCCAGCCGGGCCGCGGTGGCGACTCGGGCAGGAACGTGTAGTCGGCGCCTCCCGCGATGGCGGTCATGAGCGCCAGGTAGCCGCAGCTGCGGCCCATGACCTCGACGATGAACGTGCGCCGGTGCGACTCGGCGGTCGAGCTGATCGCGTCGATCGCCTCGGTGATGCGGTGCATCGCCGAATCCGTACCGATGGTCATGTCGGTGCCGACCATGTCGTTGTCGATGGAGCCGACCAGCCCCGCGATGCGCAGCCGGGGGTGCGCCGCGGCCTGCTCGACGGTGATGCGGCCCGCTTCGCGCAGTTCGGCGATGTACTCGGGCCAGGCGAGGCACAGCGCCCGGCTGCCGGTCAGCGAACCGTCGCCGCCGATGACGATCAGCCGGTCGATGCCCCTGCCGACCAGGTTCTCGACGGCGGTGAGCTGCCCTTCGCGCGTCTTGAACTCCATGGAGCGTGCGGTGCCGATGACCGTGCCGCCCTTGGGGAGGATGCCGGAGACGTCGCTCCAGCTCAGTTGGGTGATGTTGTCGCCGCCGGCGATGGCGCCCTGCCATCCCTCCTTGATCGCAAAGACCTCAGCCTCTTCGTGGATCCCGGCCCGGACGATGGCGCGGACCGCGGCATTCATGCCCTGTGCATCGCCGCCAGATGTCATGACGCCGATGCGGGCCGTCATCGACGTCCGCCCTTGGGGCGCACGACCTTGGTCGCCTGCCAGTCCGAGGCCACGTTCGCCGTGCGGGTCAGGGAGAGTCCGGCGATGGTGACGCCTTCGGCCACCGATGCCGCGTCGATGAATCCGGACCGGCCGACCTTGGGGGTGAGCAGCCAGATGAAGCCGTCGTCGCCGAGGTCCGTCATCGCGTCGACGAGGCCGTCGGCGACGTCGCCGTCCTCCTCGCGCCACCAGAGGATCGTCACGTCGACCGCCTCGAGGGGGTCTTCGATCATCTCGGCGTCGATGATGTCCATGATGTCGTCACGTAGGTCGGCGTCGACGTCCTCGTCCCAGCCGAGCTCCTGAACGACCATCCCGGGCGTCAGCCCCAAGAGGTCTGCTCCAGCCATCCCTTCGTGCGTGCGGTCCTTGTCCTGTGCGATGTCCACGAGCCAAGCCTGCCAGATGCGGCGCGCGATTTCACTTGGGGTTCAGTGTCGATGCAAGGCGGGGCCGGTCGTGCTGACCGGCCCCGCCCTCGTTTCGCGTCGGGCGCAGCTCAGGCGTCGCCCCCGGCGTTGCCGGAGGTGCCTGCGTTGACGTCGTCCAGGCTGTACTTCTCGTAGGCCTGCGTCGCCCACTCCTGCGGGATCTCTCCCTCGTGCGCGAGCTGCTGCAGCACGGCCACGGCGACGGACGGGCCGTCGATGTGGAAGAAGCGACGGGCGGCCGCGCGGGTGTCGGAGAAGCCGAAGCCGTCCGCACCGAGCGTGGTGTAGCTGCCCGGCACCCACTGGCGGATCTGGTCCGGCACGGCGCGCATGTAGTCGGACACGGCGACGACGGGCCCGGGGCGGCCGTCGAGCTTCTGCTCCACCCACGTCCTGGTGTGCTCACCGAAGGGGTCGGAGAACTTCTTCTCGTCGGCCTCGAGGCCCTCGCGACGCAGCTCGCCCCACGAGGTGACCGACCAGACGTCGGCGACGATCCCGTAGTCGTTCTTGAGCAGCTCCTGGGCCTCCAATGCCCACGGCACGCCGACGCCGGAGGCGAGGATTTGCGCGCGACGCGCGTCCTCACCCACGCCGTCGAAGCTGCCCTCCTTGAGGAGGTACATGCCGCGCACGATGCCCTCGACCTCGACGCCCTCGGGTTCGGCCGGCTGCACGAGGGGCTCGTTGTACACCGTGAGGTAGTACATGATGTCCTCGGGCTGCTCGCCGTACATGCGGCGCAGGCCGTCCTTGACGATGTGGGCGATCTCGTAGCCGTAGGCCGGGTCGTAGCTCACGACGGAGGTGTTGGTCGAGGCGAGCAGCGGCGAGTGGCCGTCCATGTGCTGCGTGCCCTCACCGGTGAGCGTGGTGCGGCCGGCGGTGGCGCCGATCATGAAGCCGCGGGTGAGCTGGTCCGCCGCGGCCCACATGCCGTCGCCGGTGCGCTGGAAGCCGAACATCGAGTAGAACACGTAGATCGGCACCATCGGCTCGCCGTGCGTGGCGTAGGACGAGCCGGCCGCGGTGAACGCCGCGACCGAGCCGGCCTCGTTGATGCCGGTGTGCAGGATCTGGCCGTTCTTGGCCTCGCGGTAGCTCAGGAACAGCTCGTTGTCGACGGGCGTGTAGTTCTGGCCGTGCGGGTTGTAGATCTTGATGGTCGGGAAGAACGCGTCCATGCCGAACGTGCGGGCCTCGTCCGGGATGATCGGCACCACGCGCGGCGCGAAGGACTTGTCGCGCATGAGGTCCTTCAACAGGCGGACGAACGCCATGGTGGTGGCCACCTGCTGGTTGCCGGAACCCTTGCGGGCCGAGTCGTAGCTCTTGTCCGGCGGCAGCGAGATGAACTTGCGGTCCCCGCGACGCTCGGGCAGGTAGCCGCCCAGTTCGCGACGGCGGGCCTGGAGGTACTGGATGCGCGGGTCGTCCTGACCGGGGTGCAGGTACGGCGGGCGGTACGGGTCCTCCTCGAGCTGCGCGTCGGTGATGGGGGCGTCCACGCGGTCGCGGAAGCCCTTGAGGTCGTCGAGGGCCAGCTTCTTCATCTGGTGCGTGGCGTTGCGGCCCGCGAAGTGCTTGCCGAGGAAGTAGCCCTTGATGGTGTGCGCCAGGATCACGGTGGGGGCACCGGTGAACTCGGTGGCCGCCTTGTAGGCCGCGTACACCTTGGCGAAGTCGTGGCCGCCGCGGGACAGGCGCCAGATCTCGTCGTCGCTCCAGTCCTTGACCATGGCGGCGGTGCGCGGGTCGCGCTCGAAGAAGTGCTTGCGCACGTAGGCGCCGTCGTTGGCCTTGAAGGTCTGGAAGTCGCCGTCGGTGGTGGCGTTCATCAGGTTGACGAGCGCACCCTCGGAGTCGTTGGCCAGCAGCGGGTCCCAGCCGCGGCCCCACACGATCTTGATGACGTTCCAGCCGGCGCCGCGGAAGAACGCCTCGAGCTCCTGGACGATCTTGCCGTTGCCGCGGACCGGGCCGTCGAGGCGCTGCAGGTTGCAGTTGACGACGAAGGTCAGGTTGTCGAGCTCCTCGTTGGCGGCGAGCTGCAGCGCGCCACGCGATTCGGGCTCGTCCATCTCGCCGTCGCCCAGGAACGCCCATACCCGCTGGTCGGAGGTGTCCTTGATGCCGCGGTTGTGCAGGTAGCGGTTGAACTGCGCCTGGTAGATGGCGTTGAGGGGCCCGATGCCCATCGACACCGTCGGGAACTCCCAGAAGTCGGGCAGCTGGTGCGGGTGCGGGTAGCTGGGCAGCGCGCGGAGGTCGCCGTCGACGAAGTGGCTCTTCTCCTGGCGGAAGCCGTCGAGGTCGTTCTCGTCGAGGCGGCCCTCGAGGAACGCGCGGGCGTACATGCCGGGCGACGCGTGGCCCTGGAAGAAGATCTGGTCACCGCCGCCGGGGTGGTCCTTGCCGCGGAAGAAGTGGTTGAAGCCCACTTCGTACAGCGTCGCGGAGGAGGCGTACGAGGCGATGTGGCCACCGACGCCCACGCCGGGGCGCTGCGCACGGTGCACCATGATGGCCGCGTTCCAGCGCAGCAGGCGGCGGATGCCGCGCTCCAACTGCTCGTCGCCCGGGAAGGCGGGCTCGCGGCTGGCGGGGATGGTGTTGACGTAGTCGGTGCCCGTCAGCGATGGGACGCCGATGTGGCGCTCACGCGCGCGCTCCAGCAGCTTCAGCATCACGTAGCGGGCGCGGTTGCGGCCGCCCGCGTCGATCACACCGTCGAGGGACTCCAGCCATTCGGCCGTCTCCGCGGGGTCGATATCGGGCAGGTTGGTGGGCAGCCCATTCAGGATGGGTCCGGCCTCGTTCTGACTCACGAAGTAATCCTCTCGATGTCGGCAGGTCAAGGCGCCAGGGGCGCTCAATGGCTCAACATTAGCGCGCAGCGGCGGTTGTGATATTCACCTTATCCGCCGGTGAACCTTTCGGCGCATTCGGCGACTAACGGTGCCTGTTCGCGTGCCTCAGGAGTTCGTCGACCGGCCAGGTGGTGATGATGCGGTCGGGGTGGATGCCGGCCTCCTCGGCGCGCGCGGCGCCCAGCGGCAGGTGGCCCAGCTGGTCCGGCGCATGCGCATCGGTGCTGATGGCGAACAGGCAGCCGATGTCGTTGGCGAGCTCCAGGAGTTCCAGGCGCGGGTCCGCCCGGTCAGGGCGGGAGTTGATCTCGATCGCCACGCCGAACATCTCGCACGCAGTGAACACCAGGTCGGCGTCGAAACGCGATTCCGATCGCCAGGTGCCGTCGGAGCGGCGCTTGCGCCCGGTGCAGTGCCCGAGCACCGTGGTGTGCGGGTTGGACACGGCCGCAACCATGCGGCGGGTCATCGTCGCCTCGTCGTCGTCGAGGCGGGAGTGCACGGAGGCGACGACGACGTCGAGCCGGGCGAGCATATCCGGCCCCTGGTCCAGCGCGCCGTCGGAGAGGATGTCGACCTCGATGCCCTTCAGGATGCGGATGTCGCGCTGTTCCTGCAGCTCGTCGATCTCCTCCCACTGGGCCAGCAGCCGCTCCCGGCTCAGCCCACGTGCGACCTTCAGCCGCGGGGAGTGGTCCGTCACCGCGAGGTAGTCGTGGCCCAGCGCCTGGGCGACGGCGGTCATCTCAGCCATGCTCGCGCCGCCGTCGGACCACGTGGTGTGCGTGTGGAGGTCGCCGCGCAGGTGCATGGCTCAGACCCCGATGCCCAGGCCCACGACGTTGCCCAGCACGGTGACCGCGGGCGGGCGGATGCCGGCCTCGGCGGCCAGGGCGGCGATCCCGGCGGCGTCTCCACGCAGCACCCGCATGGAGGGCAGGCCGGCGTCGGCGATGACGGCGGCCGGGGTGTCGGCCGGCAGCCCGTGCGAGACCAGGGTGCCGGTGATCTCGGGCAGGTTCTTCACGCCCATGAGGATGACGATGGTGGTGCCCGCCGTGGCCAGTTTGTCCCATGCCACGTCGTTGCGCTCATCGCCGGGCCCGACGTGGCCGGAGACCACGGTGAAGCCCGTGGCCACGCCGCGGTGGGTGACGGGGATGCCGGCCAGCTCCGCCGCGGCGATCGACGAGGAGATGCCCGGGATGATCGACACCGCGATGCCGGCCTCCTGCAGCGCCAGCCACTCCTCTCCCCCGCGCCCGAAGACGAACGAGTCACCGCCCTTGAACCGCACCACGTCGCGCCCGGCCGAGGCCTGCTCGATGAGGATCTCGTTGATGCGCTCCTGGGGCGTGAACTCGCCACGCGGCACCTTGCCGACCTCGATCAGCTCGGCGCCGGGCCGGGCCTCGTCGAGCAGCTGGAGCGGCACGAGCCGGTCGTAGACGATGACGTCGGCGCGCTGCAGGGCCTTCAGCCCGGCGACGGTGATGAGGTCGGGATCACCCGGGCCCCCGCCGAGCAGGGTCACGTGGCCGGTGCGCGTTGCGTTCATGGGCGCACAGCCTACTGGCCGTGATTCGTCAGGCGTCGACCCGGTCGGCCATGAACGCGTCCACGTCGGCCTTCTTCGCGCGCAGCTTCGGGTCGTGCTTGAGGTAGTGCGCCGTCTCCCGCGCGATCAAGCCCGAGAGCGCGAGCAGGCCGATGAGGTTCGGCAGCGCCATGAGGCCGTTCATGATGTCGGCGAACGACCACACGATGCCCAGCGGCACCGTCGCGCCGATGTAGACCACGACGGTGAACGCGATGCGGTAGAAGATCGTCGCCCGGGCGCCGAAGAGGCGCTCGACGCAGCGGTCGCCGTAGTAGGACCAGCCGAGGATGGTGGAGAACGCGAACAGGATGACGCCGATCGCCACCACGTATCCGCCCCACTGGCCGGGGAGCCCGTGGCTGAACGCCATCGAGGTGAGCACGGCCGGGCTGGCGTCGGCGTCCCACACGCCGGTGGTGACCAGCACCAGGCCGGTGCAGCTCACCACGACGAGGGTGTCGATGAACGTCTGCGTCATCGACACCAGGCCCTGCCGGACGGGATGGGTGGTCTGGGCGGCGGCCGCCGCGATCGCGGCCGAGCCCATGCCCGACTCGTTCGAGAAGATGCCGCGGGCCACGCCCATCTGGACGGCGAGCATGAACGAGCCGAGCGCGCCGCCGGCCATGCCGCTGCCGGTGAAGGCCTGGCCGAAGATGAGGCCGAGCGCGCCGGGGAGGTCGGCGATGTTGACCAGCAGGATGTAGAGCGCGCCCAGGACGTAGAACACGATCATGATGGGGACGAACGCGGCGGTCACCGTGCCGATGACGCGGATGCCGCCGAGGATCACCAGGCCCACGAACACCGCCATCACGACCGCCGAGATCGTCACGGGCACGCCGAAGGCGTCGTGCAGGTTGGCGGCCACGGCATTGCCCTGCGTCATGTTGCCGATGCCGAAGCTGGCCAGCACGGCGAACACCGCGAACATGACGCTCAGCGCCACGCCCCAGCCGCCGGGCAGCGCCCTCTTCAGGTAGTACTGGGGGCCGCCGGAGGCCTCGCCCTTGGCGTCGACGGTACGGAACCGGACGGCGAGGAAGGCCTCGGAGTACTTCGAGGCCATGCCGACCAGGCCGGTGACCCACATCCAGAACAGCGCACCCGGGCCGCCCACCGCGATCGCGGTGGCGACGCCGACGATGTTGCCCACGCCGACCGTGGCCGCAAGGGCCGTGGTGAGCGCCTGGTACTGCGAGATGTCGCCGCCCTCGGCGTCGTCGTCGCGCCGCTCCAGCAACGCCAGCCGCAGCGCGGAGCCCAGCGTGCGGAACTGGATGCCCCGCAGCTTGACCGTCAGCCAGAGGCCGGTGAGCAGCAGCAGTGGGATGAGCAGCCAGGGACCCCACACGAAGCCCGCGATGGCGTCCAGCGTCTTCTGCAGCGTTTCCATGTGTGCTCCCGTCGGGGTCGGACCGTCACCGGGGACAAGCTAGCAACGCGGGGTGCCTTTTCGTGGCGTGTTCACCGACGTGTCGCGTGCTGCGTCACGACGGCTGGCGCAGCAGGTACGTGTCGTGCACCCAGCCGTGGTGGTCGTGGAGCTGCGCGCGCAGCCGGGCGATCTCGTCGATGACGTCGCGCAGCGGCCCGTTGGCGAGCACCTCGTCCTCGGAGCCGAGGTAGGCGCCCCAGAAGATCTCGAGGTCGGGGAACTCCGTGGCCAGGCCGCGACAGGCGAGCTCGGCGTCGTCGAAGACCACCACGTCTCCCAGCTCCGGGCGGTACTCGGCCAGCAGCCTGGCGCCGGTGGTGAGGTGCACGGGCGCGCCGTGCAGCGCCAACTGGTGCGCGGCGGCGAGCACCTGGAGCGCGCTGACCCCCGGGATGACCTCGACCTGGAGCGACATCCCGCCGCGCAGCGCGTCGACCACCCGCAGGATCGAGTCGTACAGCGCGGGGTCGCCCCAGGCGAGGAAGCCCACGACCGTGCCGTCGGGCAGCCCGCTCAGGATCTGGGTGTAGGTGGCCAACCGCGCGGCGTCGAGTTCGTCGTCGGGGTGCTGGTGGGCGGGGTCGAGGACCGTGATGATGCGATGCGCGTGCCGCACGTGACGCCTGATCAGCTCGCTGCGCCGCCACACGAGGTCTGAACCCTCCTCGTCTGCCACCAGGAACACGTCGACGCGGTTCATGGCGTCGACGGCATCCAACGTCAGCTGGCCGAAACCGCCGGGACCCATGCCGATGACCAATACCTCGCGACTCACGGGGACCACCCTAGCGACACCACTAGGCTGGCCGAATGGATCCCCGCCCCGGCACCGCCCCTGCGCTCATCTCGTCGTCGCGTGCCCGAGCCGGCCTCTTGAAGCGACTCACCGCCGCCACGTCCGAGATGAACACCGCCACGCTGACCGCGATGGTCGCGAGGCACGAGTGGTTCGGGCAGCTGGACCCGGAGTCTCGCTCGTGGATCGGCATCCTCGCCCGTTCCGGCATCGACGGCTTCGTGACGTGGTTCTCCGGCGAGCCGTTCGTGCCCGAGTCGGTCTTCGACGCCGCCCCGCGCGCCATGGCCCGCCGCATCACGCTGCAGCAGACGGTGGACCTGGTGCGCACCACCACCGAGGTCGTCGAGGAACAGATCCAGCACCTCCTCCCCCGCGGCGACCGCCAACCGTTGCAGTTCGGCATCGTCCACTACTCGCGCGAGATCGCGTTCGCGGCCGCCGCCATCTACGCCAGGGCCGCTGAGGCCCGCGGCGCCTGGGATTCCCGCATCGAGGCCACCATCGTCGACGCAGTGGTGCGGGCCGAGACCGACGAATCGGTGATGTCGAGGGCTTCGACGCTGGGCTGGGACACCGACTCCAAGGTCGCCGTCGCCATCGGTGGCGCGCCGGAGACCGTCGTGCTCGACGGGCTGCGGCGCGCGGCGGCGAAGCTGTCGCTCGAGGTGCTCGCCGCGCCGCAGGGTGACCGCCTGGTCTGCATCTTCGGGGGCGACGGCGTCAGCGACCCCGTCGAGGCATGTGAACGCATCAGCCAACTGCAGGAACACTTCGCGCCGGGGCCGGTCGTCGTGGGCCCGACGGTGGACAACCTCGCCGGGGCGCCGAAGTCGGCGCGGGCCGCGGCGTCCGGCTACCGGGCGGCCAAGGCATGGCCGGAGGGCCCCACCACGCTCCTGTCGGAGGACCTGCTCCCCGAGCGCGCGCTGGCCGGCGACGGCCACGCCCGCCGCATCCTCTCCGGCGAGATCTACCCCTCGCTGGCGGCCAGCAAGGAACTCCTCGAGACGTGCGTGGGCTTCCTGGACTGCGGCTCCTCGATGGAGGCCACCGCCCGCGCCCTGTTCGTGCACCCCAACACCGTGCGGTACCGCCTCAAGCGCATCCAGGACGTGACCGGCTACAACCCGGCGGACCCGCGCGAGGCCTACGTGCTGCGGCTGGCGATCACGCTGGGGCGGCTGCACTGACGCGGAGAATCACCCCGTTGTGATTCAGGGCACCTGACAAACTCGCGCAGCCCCGCAGCGCAGGCCGCGAGAAGGTCTGTTGTCGAGAACCCACAACGGCGGGGCGGGGATTTTCGTGACATTCGATCCCGCCTCCCCGATGACGACAGGGCAGGGTGGACATGTGCTTGTGATCGTCGCGCCCGGACAGGGCGCCCAGACCCCCGGATTCCTCGCCCCCTGGATCGCCGACCCCGCCCTGGCGGCTCAGCTGGCCCGCCTCTCCGAGGTGAGCGGCATCGACCTGGCCCACTACGGGACCCAGGCCGACGCCGACACCATCCGCGACACCGCCATCGCCCAGCCGCTGCTGGTGGCCTCGGCGCTGCTCAGCGGACGCGCGCTCCTGGGCGACGACGTGGCCAGGGTCGGCGTGCTGGCCGGCCACTCCGTCGGCGAACTGGCGGCGATGGCGCTGGCCGGGGCCGTCAGCGACGAGGACGCCCTTGTGCTGGTGCGCGAGCGGGGCCGCGCCATGGCCGAGGCCTCGGCCGTGCAGCCCACCTCCATGACCGCCGTCATCGGCGGCGATCGCGACGAGGTGCTCGCCGCGATCGAGGCCGCGGGCCTGACGCCGGCCAACAACAACGGTTCGGGCCAGATCGTGGCCGCGGGTACCGTCGCGCAGTTGGAGGAGTTGGCGGCCAACGCCCCGAAGCGCGCCCGGCTGTTCCCCCTGAGCGTCGCCGGCGCCTTCCACACGGTGCACATGGAGCCTGCCGTCGCGCACCTGGCCTCCGTCGCCGAGGGTGTGACCCCGGGTGAGCCCGTGACGGCGCTGCTGTCCAACCGCGACGGGGCAGTCGTCGACTCCGGCGCCGATGCGCTGCGGCGCATGGTCAACCAGGTGGCCAACCCGGTGCGCTGGGACCTCTGCATGGAGGCCATGGCGGAGCGCGGCGTCACCGGCCTGCTCGAGCTCACGCCCGCCGGCACCCTGACCGGCATCGCCAAGCGCAACCTCAAGGGCGTCGAACTGTTCAACCTCAACACCCCAGACCAACTCGACGAGGCGCGAGCCTTCGTCCAGACCCACACCGAATCGGAGTGAACCCAGTGGCACTGAAGACCGCAACCGGCGCACAGTTCGCGCGCATCATGTCTGTGGGCGGCGCCCGGGGCAGCCGCGTCGTGACCAACGAAGAGATGTGCACGATGATCGACTCCACCCCGGAGTGGATCCAGCAGCGCACCGGCATGACGGAGCGACGGTGGGCCGCCGAGGGCGAGGACGCCGAGTCGCTGGGCCTCGAGGCCGCCAAGAAGGCCATCGAGCGCTCCGGGCTGCAGCCGGCCGACATCGACGCCGTGATCGTGTCGACCGTGTCGCACTTCATGCAGACCCCTTCGCTGGCCACGATCCTGGCTGCGAAGCTGGGCCTCGAGGCGCCGGCCGCGTTCGACCTCTCCGCCGCCTGCGCGGGCTTCTGCTACGGCGTCGGCGTGGCCGAGGGCATGGTGCGCGCCGGTTCGGCAAGGCACGTGCTGGTGCTGGGCGTCGAGGTGCTGTCGCGCTACACCGACATCGAGGACCGCTCCACCGCGTTCCTGTTCTCCGACGGCGCAGGCGCCGTCATCATCGGGCCCTCCGACGAGCCGGCCATCGGCCCCACCGTCTGGGGTTCCAAGCCCGACGCGCACGAGGTCATCGAGATCGACGACTGGCGCACGCTGGAGCCCGGCAGCCGCGGCCCGTTCATCCACATGGACGGCCGCGAGGTCTTCAAGTGGGCCACCGGCTCCATCGTCGAGAAGGCCGTCGAGACGCTCGAGGCCTCCGGCCTCACCCCCGAGGAACTCGACTGCTTCATCCCCCACCAGGCCAACAACCGGATCACCGACTCGATGTTGCGCCACCTCAAGCTGCCCGAGGACGTCGTGGTCGGCCGCGACATCATCCGCATGGGCAATTCGTCTGCGGCTTCGGTTCCGCTGGCGATGGAGGCCCTGCTCGAATCCGGGCAGGCCAAGAGCGGGGACAGCGCCCTGATCATCGGTTTCGGCGCGGGCCTCGTGTTCGCCGGCCAGACCGTGATCCTGCCCTGACCCCTAGACTCAACCCACTCCCACCACAGGAAAGTAAGGAGCCATCATGGCCAGCACTGAAGACATCCGCGCCGGTATCGCCGAGGTCGTCAACGACATCAACGGCAACGCCGTCGAGGACGTGACCCTCGACAAGTCGTTCGTCGACGACCTCGGTGTCGACTCCCTCTCCATGCTCGAGATCATCAACGACCTCCAGGACAAGTTCGACATGGAGATCCCGGACGAGGACGCCAAGAACCTCAAGACCGTGGGCGACGCCGTCGCCTACATCGAGCGCGCCGCCAACTGATCGACGGCACGTCGGGCCGGGCAGGTGACGCCTGCCCGGCAGACGACCCACCCCACTGACACATCCCATTCCCGCTCCACGAGGAGACACATGTCTGACACCATCGTCATCACTGGCATCGGCGCCACGACGCCGCTGGGCGGCGACGTCGCCAGCACCTGGGACGGCCTCCTGGCTGGCCACTCGGGCGTGGTCGCCCTCGAGGAGGAATGGGCACAGGACCTCCCCGCGCGGATCGCCGCCAAGGTCGCCGTCGACCCCAGCGAAGTGATCGAGCGCGTTGAGGCCCGCAAACTGGACCGATCGACGCAGCTCGTGCTCGCGGCCGGCCTCGAGGCCTGGGCGGACGCCGGCTTCGGCCTGGGCGAGGACAACCCCGTCGACCGCGACCGCCTCGGCGTCGTCTGCGCCACCGGCATCGGCGGCCTGCAGTCGCTGCTCGGCAACTGGGACGGCATGCGCGACAAGGGCCTGCGCGGCGTGTCACCGTTCACCATCCCCATGCTGATGGCCAACGCCCCCGCAGCGAACCTCGGCCTGAAGCTCGGCGCGCGCGCAGGCATCCACACCCCCGTCTCCGCCTGCGCCTCGTCGAACGAGGCCATCGCGTGGGGCCTCGACATGTTGCGGCTCGGCCGGGCCGACGTCGTCGTGGTCGGTGGCGGCGAGGCCGTCATCCACCCGTTGCCGCTGGGTGCGTTCGCCAAGATGCAGGCGCTGTCGCGCCGCAACGACGAACCCACCCGCGCGTCGCGCCCCTGGGACGTCGACCGCGACGGCTTCGTGCTCGGCGAGGGCGCGGCCATCATGGTGCTCGAGCGCCTGGACTCGGCCAAGGCGCGCGGCGCAAGGATCTACGGCACGCTGCGCGGCGCCGGCATGTCGGCCGACGGCCACGACCTGGTGCAGCCGGACCCCGCCGGTTACGGCCAGTCGCTGGCCATGACCCGCGGCCTGAAGGAAGCCGGCCTGCAGCCCTCGGAGATCGTGCACGTCAACGCGCACGGCACCTCCACCCCGCAGGGTGACGTGACCGAGGCCGGCTCGATCCGCAAGGCGCTGGGCGACCACGTCGACCACGTCGTCGTGACCTCCACCAAGTCGATGACCGGCCACCTGCTGGGAGGCGCCGGCGCGCTGGAGACGGTCGCCACCGTCCTGGCCCTGAAGAACCGGATCGTGCCCGGCACCATCAACGTCGACAACATCGAGCCCGACCTGGGCATCGACGTGGCCACCGAGAACCGGACGCTGCCCGACGGTGACCTCGCCGCGATCAACAACTCGTTCGGCTTCGGCGGCCACAACGTCGCCGTCGTGGTGAGCAACGAGAACGTCACGAACTGACGAATCCCGAGCCAACTGCCTCCGACTCCCGCGTGGGGTGACGCGCGTGGAACCACCACAACCTCGTAGATCTGCCTAGACAAATAACCTATCGTGGATCCATGAAGAGGATCTCAGTCGGTGAGCTGCGTCAGAATCCGACACAGATGCTGGAGGAGGTGGCAGCCGGCGAAACCTACAGCGTGACCCGGCACAACCGGGAGATCGCACGCATCAGCCCGGTGACTTCCTCAGCGACGATCATCCCTGCGAAGAAGAGGGGCCCCGCCAGAACCCGACTCCTCGCCCCAGTCGAGCTACCCGACTCAATGAGCGTCGACGACCTTCTGGACGAGATGAAGGGCGAATGGTGACCACTTACTATCTGGATACCTCTGTCGCCGTCCATGTCCTGATGGGAGCTCATCGGAATGCCTCCGAATGGTTTGACGAAACCGTTGGGGAGGCCGAGCTGATCTCTTCACGCCTACTCCGCACGGAACTCACGAGGGTGCTCCGGCGGCTCAACGAACCTGTCACACGACGAGACCATGTTCTCGACTTCATCGGCATCATCCCGCTGGACCACGCCGTCCTTCAGGAGGCTGAGGCGATCGTCCCCCACATCAGGAGCCTGGACGCCATCCATCTGGCTTCAGCGCTGAGGAGTGGCATCGAGGACATCGTCGTCTGCACGCATGATGCACGGATGAAGGAAGTGGCCGCTGAACTGGGCCTCGGCACACTGGACCCGGTCTCGCCCTAGCAGCAGGGCAGTCACGAGAACATGGCCGACTGACCTTGCAGGGCCCTACCCCAGCCCCTGTTCACGGGCGCGGGCTATGGCCTCCCCACGGTCTGCCGCCTGCAGCTTCTGCAGGATCATCGACACGTTGTTGCGCACGGTCTTCGGCGAGAGGAACAGCCGCGCCGCGATGCCCTGATTGCCCAGGCCTGCCGCGACGAGGTCGAGGATCTCCCGTTCGCGCGACGTCAACTCGGGGGGAACGGGACCGCCGGCGCGGGTGCCGCGAAGCGGGTCAGCATGCGGGCCGCGACGGCTGCGCCGAACAGCGCCTCGCCCCTCGCGACGGCCTCGACCGCGCGGACCACGTCGGCGCGCTCCGCGCCCTTCAGGAGGTAGCCCCTGGCCCCGGCACGAACGGCCGCGAACAACGACTCGTCGTCGGCCTGCATCGTGAGCACCAGCACGCGCACGGCGGGATGGCGCTCGCACAACACCCGGGTCGCCTCCACGCCGGACATGCCGGGGAGGTTCAGGTCCATCAGCGCCACGTCGGGCCGCAATTCGCCCACCTGCTCAAGCGCCTCTTCGCCACTCCCCGCGCAGCCCACCACCTCGATGGCGCCGGCCCCGTCGAGCGCTGCGGCCAACCCGTCGCGGAAGATGGGGTGGTCCTCGACGATGAGTACGCGCGTCATGCGTCGCCCCCTGCCACCGGCAGTCGGGCCACGACGCGGGTGCCCCGGCCGTGTGCGCTCGACACCGTCAGGGTGCCGCCCAGTTCGGCGGCCCGGTCGCGCATCGATGCCAGCCCGACGCCCTCCCCGACGGCGCGGATGCCCGAGCCGTCGTCGCTGATGCTGACGGTGAGCCAGCTGCCGTCCTCGGCGAGCGTCACGGTGCAGCCCTTGGCCTGTGAGTGCTTGACGACGTTGGCCAGGGATTCGCTGACGATGCGGTAGGCAGCCACCTCGACGGCGGCACTGCCCAGGTCGAGCGGCTGCGGGCACACCAGAGCGGCGTCGAGGCCGGCCACCCGGAGTGTGTCGATCCTCTCGCGGACCACGCCCACCAGCCCCAAGTCGTCCAGGGCTGCGGGGCGCAGGCCGTCGACGATGTGCCGCACGTCGGCCACGCATGGGGCAACCTCCGCCCGCACCGAGTCGAGGAGTGCGAGTGCCCGGGGTTCCTCCGGCGCCCACCGCTCACGCAACACGTCGACCTGCAGCCGGACCGCCGCCAGCGTGGGCCCCACGCCGTCGTGCAGTTCCCGACGCACGCGCAGCCGCTCGGCCTCCCTGGCATGCACCAACTGCTCGCGGGAGGCCTGCAGGTCCACGGAGATGCGTGCCGCCCGGATCTCGCGCGCCACCTGCGTGGCCAGGTCACCCAGCAGCCGCTGCTCCGCCGCCCCGAACGGCGCCTGGCCCGCCCTTCGGCGCAGCACCAGCGCGCCCTCCCTGCGCCCGTGCGCCGTCAATGGCACCACGTCGGCCCCTTCGCTGAAGCCAGCGTCGGCACCCAACACGATGTCCACCTCGGCGAGCCGGAGCGCCTTGCGCACGGCCACCCGCACGGTCTCGACCAGGTCCGCCAAGGCAGTCGTGTGCTCCAGCCTCGCCACCAGTTCCGAGAGGACGGCAGAGGGCTCGTCCCGGCGCCCGTAGACGGCGCGCACCACCATGCGGTGCAGGCGACCCTTCAACGGGGTGAGGAAGATCGCGATCGCGGCGCTGGCCAGGAGCGACGCGCCCCTGCCCGCGTCCTGCCCCAGCAACGCCGTGGCCGACGACAGCGCCGCGAAATAGGTGAGGACCACCGCGCCCGTCAGCAGTGCGTAGACCACCGTGGCGCTCAGCACCGAGCCGATGTCGAACAGCCCTGCCGCGAGGATGGCGACGCCGACGCTGGCCGGGATGACGGCCACCGCAATGCCCTCCGCGGTGGATCCCACCCACCCCGGCAGCCACGACTGCAGGGCCGAGGCCGCCACCATGACCAGCAACGCGGTGAGGACGCCGAAGGCCAGCCACATCAACCGCGCCCGCTGCCTGCCCGTGGAGCGCCGCCACGCCATCACCAGCCGGGCCATGGCCGCCAGGGTGACGAGCAGCAGCGCGTAGACGGCCACGTCTGCCAGGAACCTGGGCCAGGTGCCGATCCCCTCGACGGCCAGGGGGCTGGGCGGACCTGTGCCCCCGCCCAAGGGGCCCTCCGACACGGCGACACCCACGACGACGATCACCAGGCCGACGGCTGCCGCTGCGAGCAGGAACCGCCTGCCGCGAACCGGCACGCCCTCCAGCGGGAAGACCAACGGCGCGATGGCCGTGGCCAGCACCCAGGTCACGCCGAAGGCCACCTCCGCCACCAGGCTCCACCACGCCGCCGTGGCGCCAGCGGCCGGGGCCAGGTCCGACAGCAGCCCCGCCACCCCCGCGAGCGTCTGTGTGAGGCCGACACCCAGGAAGACCCATCCGATGGCCAACGTGGGCAGGTGCCAGGCGATGACGGCCCCAACCGCCGGGAAGGACAGGAACGACAGGTACCAGACGAGGTCCGGTGCCGACATGGCAGCCGCCGTGACGCCCGTTACCTTCTAGGTAGCCCCGATGGTCGGGGTTCTGGTCACCAGGCCCGGCATGACTTACTGCCCCTGT
>NZ_BAABLV010000037.1:0-4515 GCF_039544535.1 Tessaracoccus lubricantis | reverse complement strand
CCCCTTCACCCCGCCGACACGCCCGCCATCGGATCCCCGCTCACCCCACGCTCAGGTACGAAGAGCCCCAATACGCGAAGAAGGACTGGCACCAGCGCCTCGGCGGAGGAGTCCACGCCGACGCCATCATGGACCGCATCGTCCACAACACCATCTGGATCGACACCGGCACCCACAACATGAGAGAACACACCGCCACGAAGTGACCAGCCCGGCGCTGGTGGACGGCCCCCGGCCCCCACCAGCGCCACCGGTGGCCCCCAACGTCAATATCGCTGGCTCCCAGAGGCAATATCCAGTGGTCCCGTCAGGCTCGAATACTCACAGCAACCCGCTCGTGCAACTCATCCACCAGAGCACCACCCTCCGATGGTCAACGGCCAAGGTCTCCGGGCCGAACACCGCCCGGAGGGTCCTCTGCCAGGAAACAGACCCCGTGCTCACAGCAACAATCCAGAGGCACCTGAGAACCCGCGTCATAATGCCCCCCCTCTTCAAGCAACGAGGCATGAGGACTCAGTTCCGTTTCGCCATGCGTGTTGTGCCAGGCTGAATCAGCGATCCGTGCCGAGGATTCTCCACAGGGTCCCAATATCGACGCACGAGCCTTGCAGGAGGCCCTCAGGGTCGTCAATGACCTGGGCTGGGCTGTCGGGCTCTCCCAAGTCAGAGAGCACGAGTGCGGCGCCCTCCATGTCGTCATGAGCTGTGTAAGACGAGATCGTAACAATGGTGCGCAGATCTGCTGCCCTAGCAGCCCTGAGCCCGATTCCGCTGTCTTCAACCACAACTGCATCAGACGCTTGGACGCCAAGCCTGTCCAGCGCTAGCAGGTAAATGTCAGGCCAAGGCTTCTTCTGAGGCACCACGTCACCCGCAAACACCTCGAAGTGATCCGCCATGTCTAGTCCCACGACAGTTTCGAGGACAGCACGCACTGAGACCTCCGCTGACGTCGACGCCACGGCCAACGACCACCCTGCTTTCAGTGCCTCCTCAGCCAACCTCCTGACGCCAGGACGAGCTGGAATCGTCCCTGCTGAGATAAGTTCGGTGTAATGACGCGTTTTGACGGCGTGCCACCTAGCCACCATCGCTCGTTGCTCTTCCACATCCGTCGAGAGGTTGTGCTCAGCCACGAAGTCAGAGGTAAGCATGTCCTGCATGCGCTCCTTACCTCCACCGATCTTGATCCGCTCCGCGTACTCCTCAGAACTCCACTGGACCTGCAATCCAACTTCTTTGAACGTCCTGTTGAAGGCTGGAAGATGGCCGTGCTTCTCGGTATCGGCCAAGACGCCATCACAGTCGAAGATCAGTGCGTTCCTCACTTCACTGCCTCCGCTACTAGATCCGCCTTTCCGGCCGCACTGAACATATGGATAAACCCTACGATTTCCTGACGCACACCAGACAGAACGTCCGCGAAGAGTCTAGTAGGCTCCCATTCATTCTTCGCCGAAGCAACATCCAGGTGGGCCTTAGCAGACCTCATATACGACTCCTTCAGGGCGGTCGAAACGTTGATCTTCGAGACCCCTGCGTGAATAAACTCACTGAAGTCTTGTGGAGACAAACCCGTTCCCCCATGGAGGACGATCGGTCGATCTGTTAACTTCAAGAACTCGCGGACCCTATCAGGCAACAACTGGGGCTTACTCTTGTAAGAACCGTGCGCCGTGCCTAGCTGCGGCGCAATGAAGTCAGCATTCGTGCGGTTCGCCACCTCAACGAGCGTACCCACGCCGTACGAATGGATTGCCTCATCGCTACCAACTCCGTCCTCGACGCCGATAATGTTCTCGATCTCGGACTCGACGTCCACCCCCGCAGCGTGCGCGTATGCTACGACCTGAGCCGTCTCTTCCTCCGCTTGGTTAAGATCCCTATCGGAGGCATCGAAAAGCACCGATTGCCATCCAGCGTCAACCACTTCCCGGATCAGTTCAACATCGGGGCAGTGATCGAGATGGAGCGAGAGAGGGGCAGGCGACGAGGTAGCCACTTCACGAAACATTTCAGTCACCAGGCGCACGCCGAAAGACCGCACTGTCTTGACTGACACTTGGATGATGACAGGCGCCTCTGTCTCCTCCGCGGCAGCTACCACTGCCCTCAAGCTCAGATTGTCAAGAATATTTACAGCCGGCACCGCAAATGCGGCCTTACTTGCTGCGGTCAGCATTGTACTTGTTGGAACAATCATTGTTCTTTCTTCATCCTTTAGTTCGCATTAGTGCTTCGCCCAGTTGATGGCGAGCGGTGATCGGGCTCACGGGAGACGAGCATCCAGTCGGTCTCTCCCTAATTTCCTGACTTCGCCTCAGCGAGTTTCTCCAAGTTGGCGTCAAAAGTCTCGGCCCGCACGACGGTCGCCACGCGCGTCCAACACTCCTGCGCATAAGTTGCATGATCGAAGTCGATGAACCCGATCTGCCCCGCCATGACACACCACAGGGCCTCGCGTAGCATGCTGACGAACTGGTACAACTCGACCAGTGCAAGGGCGGTCTCATCAACTGATCCCAAGTAGGAGGAGATCAGCGTCTCTTTTTCCTCCCTCGTCAGCGAAAACTTCTCTGCAAAGTCACCCAAGTCGTAGTAGGGGTCTCCTGCCCCGACATACTCCCAATCGATGAGGAAGGCGGCCTCATCAGTCATCAGGACATTGCCGGGCGAAAGGTCCGAATGGCAGATTGCCTCGACATAGGGGCCTCTGGCCTTCTCAAATCGATTGAGGGCTTCCATCGCCCATGCGTGCTTCTCCGCTTCTACAGGGACTGCCTTGGCCACCCTGTCGTACAGCCATTGTGTTCCCGAGAAAGGATCGGAGATCCTGCCCCGGAGCTGACTTCCTTCCGTTGCATGATGCAGGGTAGAAAGCGCGGTTCCGAATCTCGCGATGGCGCCGGCCCTGTCTTCCAATTCATCAAACGGGACTGCGTCGATATACTCAGCGACAAGCAGACGTGAACGACGGTCGTAGCAGATCAACCTTGGGGCCAGGCCCAAGTCTTCAATCTCATGCAGGACTGCGAACTGATTGCTCCTTACGATCCCGAGAGTCTCCGCCACGTCATCGGGCAGTTGTTCTTGGACAACTACCCGCTCAGCTTCGCCTGTGGCGCGACTCACCGTGACTAGAAAGTTGCGGTTTGTCATGCCCCCAGAAAGTGGCTCAATCACCCATTGAGAACCCGGGTAGAGTTCGGAGATCAGTGATTGCACGTCGTTGGAAATAGGTTCCTGAAGCATCTCTAATCTACCTCGGCTCCTCGATCACATCATCGCGCTCCAGCCAACGTGGGGCCGATGCCCTCGCCGATTCCTGCTCCTCGTCATGATGGTGGCGTGCGCCCGTCTCACTCAAACCATCAGCCTTCGCCTGAGCCTCCTCATGCCTGATTGCGGTTGGCACGGCGATGAACCGTGCAATCACCATGGCGCACACGGCCGCGACTATCTTTCCAAGCAGAACAGCTGCGATGAGGTTAGGTTGGAAATTCGCCGTGAAGGAGAGGTGATCACCCAGGAGGAAGGCGCCCGTGGTCGCAAATGCGATGGTCATCACTTTATCTTTCGCGGACATCTTTTCAATCAGATGGAAGAGAGCCAAAATGTTGGCCGTCGAACCGAGAATTCCTGCCATAGCAGTTTCACTGAGACCAAATCGGGATCCCAACCAGGCCAACGGTTGGGAGAGATATTTCTGAATGGCGTACACCATGGGAAATGCCCCCGCAAGCATGATTCCAACGGCCCCCGCTACCTCGAGTGCGCGGAACTGGTCATCCGGCGTTGCGATAATCGCGCCGAAGCCCCAACCCCCAAAGATTCTTGAGAAGATTCCGGTGAAATACTCCACGATGGAAATCGCGAGTAGGAGCTTGGCCGCTGCATCGACGAAGCGGCCAAACCACATAAAGAGTTTAATCATTAGATCCGGCAGGAATTTGAGTCCTGCAGCAATCACTGCGATGACGATAATCAGAGGAATCATATTGCCAACCAGGGCCCCAATAGTCAGGCCCTCGACGGGGGTGTCTGCTGGTCCAGTTGGACTTGCTTCAGAACGAATGCGGGCGCCAGACCACATAACCGTGAGCATCGCCAGCACCACGCCGACCGGGATCGTGAGAATTCCGGACATGACGCCGAGTGCCATGTACTTATGATCTCGCTTGGCGAGAATTGCGAGGCCAACGGGGATGCTGAAGACGATGGTAGCGCCAGCCATGTAACCGGTCATCATATCGCAGTGATCCAGTCCCCCGTGGAACTGGCGGTCTCCTGCGCCAAGTGATATCCACCCATATCTGTCGCAATGAATGTCGTGGCCGCCATCGACGGATCTGAACCCATGGCCTTCCACACCGGTCCAAGGACCGACTCTACAAATTTGCTCAGGAACGGGAGCGCAGCCATAACACCCGCGACGGGGATAAAGGGCTCTTCGTACCTGAGCGTGGGGTCATAGTCGTAGACCGCCGCCGATGAGGAGCATTCTGAGGCGGT
>NZ_BAABLV010000036.1:0-417101 GCF_039544535.1 Tessaracoccus lubricantis | reverse complement strand
CTGAGCAGTTCGGGGAGACGGTTGGCCAGCAGGGTGCCCCAGTGGTGGATGCGTGCCGGGCCGGTGAGGTGGGTGCCGTCGTGGTCTGTGGCAGGGATCTTGGTGGCGTCGATGGTGATGACCAGTTGCCGGACGGGGAGGGTGTCTTGTCCGAGGGCGGTGCGGGCGAGGTGGCCCAGTGCTGCGGCGCGGCGGGCGTTGAGTTGGATGCGGGTGGCGTCGTCGTCGTTGCAGGCCAGTTCGCGGATCTCGGGTGGGAGGTCTGGGTCGGGTAGTTGGGCGGCAAGGCTGGTGATGGCGTCGGCCAGGGCGATGCCGTCTGCAGGGGCGAGGCGGCAGAACGCTTCGATCTGGCCGTCCTTGATCTCGGTGATGTGGACCTTGCGTTCCTTGCGGGCGCGGATCTCGCGGGCGGTGGCGGTGGCGGGGTCTGCCGCGATGATCCAGGAGGGCAGTTCCTTCAGGACCCGGGCCCAGGGCCATTGGCCCAGTGCCTGGGCGCACTTGCGGTCGACCTGGGTCACGGCGTCGGCGCTGAGGCCCACGCACTCGGAGGCGACACGGCAGGCCTGGTGGAACCGTACGGTGCCGGCCAGCATGGCCTCCCACAGCACGGGGTGGCGGTCGCGTACGTTGAGGACGTCGGCGATCCGGCCGATCGCCGAGCCGGGGGAGATCCCCAGCGCGGCGCCGACCTCGAGCGCGACGAACTCCCCGACCGAGGCGGTGCCGTCGGCGCCGTAGCGGGTGAGTTGCTCGATCGTCTCGTAGGTGCGTTCCTCGTCGAGCTGGTAGGTGTCGATGATGGTGGAGATGGACACGGCCTGGGCGACTTCGGCCATCCGGGCCAGCGCGTCTGCTTCGGTGAGGTTGGCAAGGGCCTGGGTCAGTGTTCTGGGGAGCACTTCCATGGTCCCCACTCTAAAGCCGGCCACCGACACGTTCGTCCAGAACAGCTATTTCTTCCCCGATCATTGACAAGGGGGGTCGAATTGAAGGGTCGGGAGATCAGGCCGACTCTCGCACCACCAACTCGGGCTGGATGATCCGGGGGGCCTGGGCCTCACCGGTCTGCAGTTGCCGGAGCAGGAGTTCGGCCGCGGCTGCCGCCAGGTCGAAGCCGGAGTTGGTCACCGTCGTCAGCGCAGGCTTGTGGTAGGCGGCGAGGCTGATGTCGTCGAAGCCCACGAGCTTGAGGTCCTGCGGCACCCGGATGCCGTGCTCGGCCAGCGACTCCAGCACGCCCAGCGCCATCAGGTCCGACGAGACGAACAGCCCGTCCAGGGGGATGGCCGCCTTGGCGATCTCGTGCCCTGCTGCCCGGCCGGAGGCGCGGTCGAAATCGCCGTGCCAGATCCCGCCGCCGGTGAGGCCGTGCTGGGCCAGCTCGGCGCGCCAGCCGTCGTAGCGGTCGCGCGCGCCCACCATGTCGAGCGGCCCGGTCAGGATGCCGATCCGGGAGCATCCCTGCTCGACCAGCCGACGCGTGGCGATGCGGCCGCCCAGCACGTTGTCGAGGTCGCTGTAGGCGACGTGGACGGCCCCGCTGAACGGCCGGCCCACCAGCACCGTCGGCACACCGGCGGCCACCGCGGTCTCCACCACGCCGTCGGAGCCGTGGTGCGACACGACGACGATGCCGTCTGCCAGCCGCGAGCGAAGGTACTGGCGCACGCGCTGCGTCTGGCCCTGGGGGTCGCCCATCAGGAGCACCAGTTGGTAGTCGGCGTCCACCAGCACCGAGTTGATGCCGCCGATCGCGGCCTGGAAGAACGGGTCCTCGAACACCGTGCGGGTGGGCTCGGGCACCACGACGGCGATCGACATCGTCCGGCGCGTCACCAGGCTGCGGGCAGCGGCGTTGGGGACGTAACCGAGCCGGGCCATGGCCTCCTCGACGGCGGAGCGGCGCTCCGGGGACACCTTCTGTGGCTCGATGATCGCCCGCGACGCCGTCGCCCGCGACACCCCGGCCAAACGCGCCACGTCCTCGAGTGTCGGCGGGCGACCGTTCAGAGTCATCTCATCCCTTCGTGGGCTCGATCAGTTCGCGGGAGCGGATCACGTCAGAGTACCAACGGGCCGACGCCTTGGGCGTGCGGCGCTGGGTGTCGTAGTCCACCCGCACGATGCCGAACCGCTTCTCGTACCCCCACGCCCATTCGAAGTTGTCCAGCAGCGACCAGGCCAGGTAGCCCCGCACGTCGGCTCCGGCGTCGATGGCGTCGCGCACCGCCCGGATGTGCTGGTGGAGGTAGTCACGGCGGTCGGCGTCGGCGACGAACCCGTCGGCGTCGGCTACGTCGTCGAACGCAGCGCCGTTCTCCGTCACCACGAGGTGGGCGCTGTTGGGGGCGGCCCACTCGCGGCTGAGCCGCACGAGCACCTCGGTGAAGTCCGGGGCGTGGATCTCCCAGCCCATGCCGGTCAGCGGCACGTCACGGCTGACGTGGCGCGTGTCGCCGGTGCGGGGGTGCGGTGCGCCGGGGGAGTCGACGGCGGCGCCGGGCACGCCCGCGACGGTCTCGCCGTTGTAGAAGTTGATGCCGAGCACGTCGATGGGCTGCGCGATGACCTCGAGGTCGCCGTCCCATATGAGGTGCGCCGGCCAGAGCTCGCCCATGTCGGCGATCAGGTCGGCGGGGTACTCGCCCTTGAACAGCGGGTCGAGCCAGATGCGGTTGCGCAGGGCGTCGTGCCTGCGGGCCGCATCGCGGTCCGCAGCGTTGTCCGGGTCGGCCGGGTGCACGACGCCGGGGTTGATCGTGATGCCCACCTGCTGGGGATGTGCCAGCCCGAGCCCACGCAGTCGCTGCACGGCCAGGCCATGGCCCAGCAACAAGTGGTGCGCGGCCGCGAGGGCCTCCGCCCCGTCCTGGTGGCCCGGGGCGTGCTCGCCCTTGGCGTGGCCCAGGAAGGCGGAGCACCACGGCTCGTTGAGCGTGGTCCAGATGTCGACGCGATCACCGAGCGCGCGGTACATGACCTCTGCGTAGTCGGCGAAGCGGTGGGCGGTGTCGCGGTTGGTCCAACCGCCCAGGTCCTGCTCGTACTGCGGCAGGTCCCAGTGGTAGAGCGTCAGCCAGGGCGTGATGCCGGCCGCCAGCAGCTCGTCGACCAGCCGGGAGTAGAAGTCCAGGCCCGCCTGGTTGACCTCGCCGGGCGCGGGCACGACGCGGGGCCACGCCGTCGAGAAGCGGTAGGACTGGAGGCCCAGCTCCTTCATCAGGGCGACGTCCTGGGGCATGCGGTGGTAGTGGTCGCAGGCGACCTCGCCGGTGTCGCCGCCGGCCACCTTGCCGGGGGTGGCGCAGAAGGTGTCCCAGATGGAGGGCACGCGCCCGTCGGTGGTGGTGGCCCCTTCGATCTGGAAGGACGCGGTGGCGGCGCCGAAGATGAAGTGGGGGGCAAAGGTGGAGGGGGTCATCCCTTCACGGCTCCTTCCATGACGCCGGCGACGAGCCGGCGCCCAGTGATGATGAATACGACGATGAGCGGCAGGGTGGAGATGACCACGCCGGCCATGATGAGCGAGTAGTCCTTGAAGTAGCTGGCCTGCAGCAGCTGCAGCGCGACGGGCAGCGTGGGGTTGCTGGCGTCCAGGACGATGAACGGCCAGAAGAAGTTGGTCCACTGGGCCACGAAGGTGAACAGCGCCAGCATCGCGGCCGCCGGCATCGCGGCGGGGATGGCCACGTGCTGGAAGGTCTTGATCATCGAGCAGCCGTCCACGCGGGCCGCCTCGATGAGTTCGTAGGGGAGCGCCTGGCTGAGGTACTGCGTCATCCAGAACACACCGAAGGCGGTCACGACGTTGGGGATGATGACGGCCGCGAGGCTGCCGGTGAGGCCGAGCTCGGCCATCACGATGAACAGCGGCACGATGCCCAGCTGCATGGGCACCGCCATGGTGGCGATGACGAACACCAGCAGCGGCCCCTTCCCGCGGAACCTGAGCTTGGCGAAGGCGTAGCCCGCCAGCGTCGAGAAGATGACAAGGAACACCGAGGTCACCGTCGACACGATGACGCTGTTGGTGAAGGCCCGCCAGAAGTTGATGTCGGAGGCCAGCACCCGGTTCAGGTTCTCCACCAGGTTGCCCAGCGGCAGGAGTGGCGGGATGGGGTTGCGCGCGATGGTCGCCGCGTCCGAGCTCGCCAGCTGCAACGCGTAGTAGAGGGGGTAGACGGAGATGAGCAGCACCAGCGTGAGGACGGCGTAGGTGCCCCACCCGGCCCTGCGGGCCCCGGAGACCATGCCCAGCTTGCGGCGGGCGTGACGGGCGGCGCCCTTGCCTGCCAGCTGCTCGATGACGGGGGTCGAGTGCATCACACCAGCTCCTTGCTGCGCGTCTTGGCCCTGCGGCCCTCGGAACTGGAGATGCGGCTGGTCAGCCAGAAGTTGAACATGCCGATCACGATGATGATGAGGAACAGCAGCCACGCCACCGCCGACGCACGGCCGAAGCTGCGCTGTGGCCCCCAACCAAGCTCGTAGAGGTACATGGTGAGCGTTTGCCACTGCCGGTCGGCGCCGCCCTGGCCGAGCTGGTCGAACATGCGGGGCTCGTCGAAGATCTGGAGGCCACCGATGGTGGAGGTGATGATGACGAAGATCAGCGTGGGCCGCAGCGAGGGCAGCGTCACGGAGAAGAACTGCTGGAATCGGTTGGCCCCGTCGACGACGGCTGCCTCGTACAGTTCGCGCGGCACCGCCTGCATCGCGGCCAGGAAGATCAGCGTGTTGTAGCCGGTCCAGCGGAAGTTCACCATCGTCGCGATCGCCACGTGCGAGGCGAAGCTGTCGGCGTGCCAGCCGATGGGGTTGATGCCGATCTGGCCCAGCACTGTGTTGATGAGCCCGGAGTCGTCGGCGAACAGCTTGGAGAAGATCAGGGAGACCGCCACCGGTGCCACCACGTAGGGCAGCAGGACGCCCATGCGCCACACGGTCTTGGCCCGCAGGTTCGCGTCGAGCATCCAGGCGATGAAGATCGCGAGGATGACCTGCGGCACCGAGGACAGCAGGAAGATCGAGAAGGTGTTGCGCAGCGCGTTGTAGAAGCGCGGCTGCTGGAGGACGTCGGCGAAGTTCTGCAGCCCGACGAAGTCCCCCTGGCCGCCGATGAGGTGCCAGTCGTGGACCGAGACCCAGGCGGTGTAGACCAGCGGGTAGAGCCCCACGACGGCGAAGACGATGAAGAAGGGGCTGATGTACAGGTAGGGCGAGAACCGGACGTCCCAGCGGCTGAGCCGCTGCCGCCAGGTGGTGGTGGAGTGCATTGGAGGTCCTTGGGTGGGGGTGGGCCCGGCCTGCGCCGGGCCCACCGGGGGTCGTCGATCAGCTGAGGCCGAGTGCCTCGTAGGCCTCGACGGCCTTGTCCCACGACGACGCGGGGTCGTCGGTGCCGGACTCGACGCGGTTGAGGGCATCGGTGACGGCGGCGCGGATGGAGAAGTAGTTCGGGCCCTTGAACGGGGTCACGTCGACGGCGGCCGCGCGGTTGGCGAGGATCTCGCCGGTGGGCGCGCCGTTGAAGAACTCGTTGGTCTGGCCCAGCAGGTCCTCGCTCTCGAGCGCCTCGACCTGGGACGGGAAGGTGCCCTTCGACATGAAGGCCTTGATCTGCTGCTCGGGTGCGGTCAGCCAGGCCGCCAGTTCGCGCGCGGCGTCGGGGTTGGCCGACTGCTCGGGGACGGTCAGGAACGAGCCGCCCCAGTTGCCGCCGCCGCCGGGGAAGACGTCGGCGACGTCCCAGCCGGTCACGCCGGCGGCGTTGCCCTCGATGACGCCCATCATCCAGCCGGGGCACAACATCGTGGCGAAGCCGTCGTTCTGGAACGCGGCGGTCCAGTCCTCGCTCCACTGGGCGTAGCCCGCCGAGAGCCCGTCGGCCTTGGCCTGCATGATCTGGTCGTAGATGGCCTTGATATCGGCGTTGTCGGCGAGCGGGATGGGGGTGCCGTCGGTGTTCTCGAACGGCGTCTCGACCTGGTTGACCATGCCCTGGAACGTGGCGTCCGAGGAGTCGTACCAGGCGGCGTCGGACTTGGCGACGAAGTCCTTGCCGACGGAGAAGTAGGTGTCCCAGTCGCCCTCGAGGAGCTTGGCCACCTCTTCGCGGTCGGACGGCAGCCCGGCCGCCTCGAACAGGTCGGCGCGGTAGCAGACGGCCTCGGGGCCGATGTCGGTGCCGTAGCCGATCAGCTGGCCGTCGGCGGTGGTGGCGGAGGCCGCCTTCCAGTCGAGCCAACGGCCGTCGACGTCGTCATGGGTGAGGTCCACGAACTTGTCGGAGTACTGCATCAGCTCGGGGAGCCAGTCCACCTCGACGGCTTCGATGTCGGAGAGGCCGGAGCCCGCAGCCAGGCGGGTGTTGAGGTTGTCGCGGGCCTCGTCGGTGGTGGCGGCCTTCTTGTGTTCGATCTTCACGTTCGGGTGCTCGTCCATGTACTCCTGGAAGAGGTCCTCGTAACCGAACTCGTTGAAGGTGGCCACGCGCAGGGTGATCTGCTCGTCCCCGCCACCGGCCTCCGTCTCCTGGCCGGCGGGGGTGGTCTCAGTGGAGGAACAGGCGGCGAGCCCGAGGGCCAGCACGCTGACCAGGGCGATGGAACGCTTCTTCACTATGACTCCTTCGTCACGTTGTCCAGCGCCCCGTGTGAGCGCTCTCACGGGATACTTTGATCCGTCGTCGAACAAAGGTCAAGCGCGAACCGGCGAGTCGTTACCGAATCGAGACATGAGAGCGATCTCTCAGCGCCGCATATGCGTCTGACAAGGAGCAACGAAATGTCACGACTTGCCGGATGAGACGCGCTCCAGCGCGTCCGAAAATGGGCGTGGGGCCCGCAGGGCGTCACCAGATGGTGACGCGCTCCTCACGGGCCAGCCACAGCGCGTCGCCCTCGCCCACGCCGAACGCGTCGTAGAACGCGTCCAGGTTGCGCACGATCTGGTTGCAGCGGAACTCGTTGGGGGAGTGCGGGTCCGTGGCCAGCAACACCTTCATCGCCTCCGGCCGACGCTTGCCGCGCCACGCCTGTGCCCAGCCGAAGAAGAACCGCTGCGCCGGGGTGAGGCCGTCGACCTCCTCGCCCTGCGGGTCGCCGCCCGCCAGCAGCCAGGCGTCGTAGGCGATGCCCAGGCCGCCGAGGTCGCCGATGTTCTCCCCGACGGTGAGCTCGCCGTTGACGCCGGCGCCCTCGATGCCCTCGGGCACGAGGCCCTCGTACTGGTCGATGAGCCGCTTGGCCAGCGCCTCGAAGGCCTCGCGGTCCGCCGGCTGCCACCAGTCGCGCAGGCGGCCGTCGCCGTCGCAGGTGCTGCCCTTGTCGTCGAAGCCGTGGCCGATCTCGTGGCCGATGACGGCGCCGATGGCCGCGTAGTTCACGGCGTCGTCGGCCTCCGCGTTGAAGAACGGCGGCTGCAGGATGGCGGCGGGGAACACGATCTCGTTGCGCAGCGGGTGGTAGTAGGCGTTGACGGTCTGCGGGAACATCTGCCACTCGTCGCGGTCCACCGGCCCGCCGATCCGCTCGAGGGTGTAGTCGAGTTCGAAGGAGTTGGCGGCCAGCACGTTGCCGACGAGGTCGTCGGCACTCAGGGGCAGCGCGGAGTAGTCGCGCCACTTGACGGGGTAGCCGATCTTCGGGGTGAACAGGCTCAGCTTGCGCAGCGCCTCGGCGCGGGTCTCGTCGGTCATCCACGTGAGCTTGCTGATGGAGTTCTCGTACGCCTTCATCAGGTTGGCCACCAGCGCGTCCATGGCGGCCTTCTTCTTGGGCTGGAAGTGCCGCTCCACGTACAGGCGGCCGACGGCCTCGCCGAGCACGCCTTCGACGAGCGCGACGCCACGCTTCCAGCGGGGGCGCTGCTCCTCGTTGCCGGCGAGGGTCCGCTCGTAGAAGTCGAAGCGGGCCTCGACGAACTCGTCGGACAGGTAGGCCGACAGCCCCGAGATGGCCTTCCACCTGGCCCAGGACTGCCACGTCCCGAATGGGGCGGAGACCATGACGGGGGCCACGCCCTCGAAGAACGACGGCTGGCTGACGATGACCTCGGCCACCTTCTCGCGCGGGATGCCGGCGCCGTCGAGGTAGGCGTCCCAGTCGAAGCCGGGCGTGGCCGCGATGACGTCGTCGAGCGACGTCGGGTTGTACATGGCGCGCAGGTCGCGGCAGCGGACCCTGTCCCAATGGTGCGAGGCGATCTCGGTCTCGACGGCGAGCACCGCCTGCGCCTGCTCCGCGGGCCGGTCGAGCCCGGCCAGTTCGAAGACCCGGGTCACGTGCGCGAGGTACTTCTCGCGGATCTCGGCGTGCTCGTCGAGGCGGTAGTACGCCTCGTCGGGCAGGCCCAGGCCGCCCTGGGAGGCGAACACGGCGTAGCGGCTGGGGTCTCCCGGGTCCGACTCCTCGTAGAGGTGCACCAGCGGGCTCAGGCCGTGCCGCAGCGACCAGCCGAGGTGTCGGGCGAGCGCCGACGGCGAGTCGAGCGCGTCGATCGCCTCGAGGATGGGACGCACCGGAGCGATCCCCAACTCCTGGATCCGGTCGGTGGCCATGAACGACGCGTACAGCGCCGCGATGCGGCCCTCGTCGGTGGAGGTGTCGCCCGACCGCTGCTCCTCGATGATCGCGCGCACGTCGAGCTCGGCGGCGTTGCGCAGGTCCATGAACCCACCGGCAGACGACTGGTCGGGCTCGATGGGGGCGGTGCGCAACCAGGTGCCGTTGACGTGGCGGAAGAGGTCGTCCTGGGGGCGGACGGCGGTGTCGAAGTGTTCGTGGGCGATCGCAGCGGTCATGCCCGCCACCCTACCGTCCGCTATCCGGTGGCCCAGGTCACCCGGACGCCGGCCGGGTCCGTGCCGAGCATCGAGGCGCGCACCTCCGTCGGGATGGTGGGGGTGGGGTTCGACGACGACCCGTTGCCGTAGGTCAGGTGCAGCGACGTCTCCAGCCGCAGCCGCATCAGCGCGACACTCTGGTCGTCGGCCACCAGGGTCGGGGAGATGTCGGACCATGGGTTGTTGGTGAGCCGCCACGTGGCCGACGACACCTGCGAGCCGCCGGCGCTGGCCTGGTTCGGGCAGCCGGCCGGGGCGATCGAGTTGGCGCTGATGCACCGCTGGAGTGAGGCCCGGGCCGCGTCCACCAAGGCGCTGCGGCCAGCCTCCGTCAGCTCCGGCGTGACGTTGGCCTTCTGCACGTCGGCCCGCGACGGGGAGGCCACCTGCAGGTGGCCGGTGACCGCATAGTCGACGAAGGGGAGCCCGGTGCTGACCTCGTAGGTGCCGGGGAGCACCTCGAAGGTGAGCTTGGGGTCGATGCGCCTGCCGTTGACCAGCATCGGCAGGTTCTGGCCGCCCGCCAACGAGAACTCGGCGGTCACCGTGGTCTGGGCGAGCCGGTAGCGGCCGTTGTCGAGCAGGTCGAGCACGATGGCGGTCTCGAACGGCTGGCCGCCGATGAGGTAGCGCACGGGCACCTCGGTGGCAGTGGGGTCGTCGGAGAGGATCTGGACGTCGGTGATCGGGCTCAGCTCGCGGGCGCGTGCGAAGACGTCGACGTCCAGCAGTGCGTGCGAACCGTTGCCGCCGGGGTTGCCCATCGCCAGGGCCCGGTCCACGTCGCCGGTGCTGAGCGCCTCGAAGTACTCCGTGACGATCTCCTGCGGGGTTTGTGCCGTGACCTCCTCGCGGGTGGCGGTGGCGGTGGGGACTACCACGATGGTGTCGGGGTCGTCGACGATGGGCCTGAAGTAGCTGACGTAGACCATGCCGGCGACGATGCCGATGGCTGCCACGAGCAGGGCGCCCCAGGCGAGGCCGCGCACGGGGAGCGCGCGCTTCGTCGCCTCCTCCTCGCGTGGTGGGGCGACGAACCGGCTGCGGTCCCGCGCGCGGGTGAGCACCGATTGCATGCCGACGGCGTCGAACCGTTCCACCGACAGCGGCGGCGCCTCGGCGCCCGTCAGCAGGCGGACGGGGGTGGTCGGCGACACGGGGCCGTCGGGCGGCATCGGTGGATGCCAGCCCGACTGCCCGTCCGTCATCGCTCGTCCGCCTCCCAGGTATCCGGCCCGGCCAGCACCGCGGCCAGTGCGGCCTCGGTGTCCTCGGCCTTCGCGGTGCCGATCTGGTCACGGACGAGGTCATCATAGCTAGGGCGTTCAACGCGCCGGAAGATGCCGATGGGGGCCTGGCGCAGGACGCCGGGCTCCGTCAGTCGCGACAGCGCGAACGCCAGCGAGGGATCAGGCCGGGTCTCGTCGTGCACGACGATGCTCGCCTCGTCCACCTCAGCCGTACGGGCCACCTTGAGGTCACCGTCGGCGCCCCGCACGACGGCGAGCTCACCGCCGCCGAACGTGATGGGCTGACCGTGCACGAGCTTGATGAGGAGGCCTTCGGGGCCCTTCAGCGCGGCGAACGCGTCGTCGTTGAAGATGGGGCAGTTCTGGTAGATCTCGACCAGCGAGGTGCCGCGGTGGTTGGCCGCCGCGGTCAGCACCTCGCTGAGGTGCTGGCGGTCGGAGTCGATCGTGCGGGCCACGAACGACGCCTCGGCGCCCAGCGCGAGGGTCACCGGGTTGAACGGCGTGTCCACGGAGCCGTACGGGGTCGACTTCGTGAGCTTGCCGATCTCCGAGGTGGGGGAGTACTGGCCCTTGGTGAGGCCGTAGATCCGGTTGTTGAACAGCAGGATCGTGAGGTTCACGTTGCGGCGCAGGGTGTGGATGAGGTGGTTGCCGCCGATCGACAACGCGTCACCGTCGCCCGTGACGACCCAGACGTTGAGGTCCGGCCGCGACATGGCCACGCCGGTGGCGATGGCGGGGGCGCGGCCGTGGATCGAGTGCATGCCGTAGCTGTCCACGTAGTACGGGAACCGCGACGAGCAGCCGATGCCCGAGATGATGACCGTGTTCTCGCGCTTCACGCCGAGCGTGGCCATCATCGACTGGAAGGTCGACAGGACGGCGTAGTCGCCGCAGCCCGGGCACCAACGCACCTCCTGGTCCGAGGTGAAGTCCTTCTTCGTGAGCGGTTCGACGCTCAGCGGAACTCCGACGAGACCCGACATCAGTTGTCCTCCTTGGTGGTGGCGTCGATCTCGGCGCACAGGTCGACCTCGAGCTCGGTGAGCGAGATCGGCAGGCCCCGGACGCGCGAGTAACGGGTGATGGCCTTGGCGTAGCGGGCCTGCAGCACGACGGCGAGCTGGCCGAGGTTCATCTCGGGCACCACGACCTTGTCGTACTTGTGCAGGATCTCGCCGAGGTTCTCCGGCATGGGGTTCAGGTGGCGCAGGTGGGCCAGCGCCACCTTGCGGCCCGACAGGCGGACGCGACGTGCGGCTGCGGTGATGGGGCCGTAGGTGGAGCCCCAGCCGAGCACCAGCACGCGGGCGTCGCCGCTGGGGTCATCGACCTCGAGGTCCGGGATGTCGCGCGCGATGCCGCGCAGCTTCTCGCGGCGCGTCAGCGTCATGAACTCGTGGTTGTCCGGGTCGTAGGAGATGTTGCCCGTGAGGTCGGACTTCTCGAGGCCGCCGATGCGGTGCTCCAGCCCCGGGGTGCCGGGGATGGCCCAGGCGCGGGCGAGGGTCTCGGGATCACGCTTGTAGGGCAGGAACGTGTCCTTGCCGTCCTTGTCCGTCCCGTTGGCCTCCGTGGCGAACGCCGGCTCGATGGGCTCGATCTGGGCGAGGTCCGGCAGCTTCCACGGCTCCGCGCCGTTGGCGAGGTACCCGTCGGACAGCATGATGACCGGGGTGCGGTACTTCACCGCGATGCGGCACGCCTCGAGCGCGGTGTCGAAGCAGTCGGTCGACGACTTGGCGGCCAGCACGGGCAGGGGCGACTCACCGTTGCGGCCGTACATCGCCTGCAACAGGTCTGCCTGCTCGGTCTTGGTCGGCATGCCCGTCGAGGGGCCGGAGCGCTGCACGTTGACCACGACGAGCGGCAGCTCGGTCATCACGGCCAGGCCGATCGTCTCGGCCTTCAGCGCCATGCCCGGGCCCGACGTCGTCGTGACGCCCAACGAACCGGCGAACGACGCGCCCAGCGCGGCGCCGACGGCGGCGATCTCGTCCTCGGCCTGGAAGGTCATCACGCCCAGGTCCTTGCGGCGCGACAACTCGTGCAGGATGTCGGAGGCCGGGGTGATGGGGTAGGAGCCGAGGAACAGCTGGAGGCCGGCCTTGTGGGCGCCCGTGATGAGGCCGTACGCGGTGGCGACGTTGCCCGAGACCTGCCGGTAGCGGCCGGCCGGCACCGGTGCGGGGGCGACGGTGTAGTTGACCTCGAAGGCCTCCGTCGTCTCGCCGTAGGCATGCCCGGCCTTGAACGCGGCGATGTTGGCGTCGCGGATCTCCGGCTTGCCGGCGAACTTCTCGCTCAGGAACCGGAGGGTGCCCTCGACGGGCCGCGAGTACAGCCAGCTGAGCAGGCCCAGCGCGAACATGTTCTTCGTGCGCGACGCGTCCTTGCGGCTCAGGCCGAAGCCCTCGACGGCGCCGCTGGCGAGCCCGGTGAGGTCCATGGCGTGCACCGAGTAGTTCGAGAGCGTGCCGTCGTCCAGCGGGCTGGAGTCCCACCCGATCTTCTTCAGGTTGCGTGCCGTGAACTCTGCGGTGTCGACGATGATGACGCCGCCCTTGGGCAGGTCCTTGAGGTTGGCCTTGAGCGCGGCGGGGTTCATGGCGACGAGCACGTCGGGCCGGTCACCGGGCGTGACGATGTCGAAGTTGGCGAAGTGCAGCTGGAAGCTGGAGACGCCGTGCAGCGTGCCGTGGGGGGCGCGGATCTCAGCCGGGAAGTTGGGCAGCGTCGCGATGTCGTTGCCGAATGCCGCCGTCTCGGCCGTGAACCGGTCTCCGGTGAGCTGCATGCCGTCGCCGGAGTCACCGGCGAAACGGATGACCACCCGGTCGAGCGAGAGCTGGTCTGCCACTGTCAATCCTCTGTGTCGTGTCAATCGGGGACGTGAGTCCCCGGCAAGTTTAGACCCGGTGTTCGACGGGTCCCTCCGCGCACAACCTCGCGCGGACCGCGATTAGTCCCGATCGGTCGGGGAAATTGCGGTTCAGCTGTCAGGGGACACGGCGGCGAACAGCGACAGGGCCGATTGGGAGCTGGCCTTGTGGTTGTACAGGCTCGTCTCCAGGCCGATGATCGCGGCGAGCTGGTTGTCGTCGTCGATCAGTTGCAGCGCGTTGTAGACGTGGCCGCCGGCGCGGGCGGGCAGCCCGTAGCGCACCGTCTGAGGGCTCGCGGCGACGCACTTGCTCCAGTCGCCGATGCGGCACAGCCCGTGGCCCTCCGCCACGAGCGAGGCCGCCATGTGGTGCCACACCAGCTTGCCGTTGTCGGCCAGGGGGCAGAAGTAGGAGTGCCAGCCCGCCGGCGTGACGCGGCCACGGAACTCCGGCTTGGTCACGATGCAGCCGCCGTTGCCCACGGCCTGGTAGTCCCGGAACTGGAACGACTGGCGCACCGGCAGCAGGTTGGGCGTGGCAAGGTTCTGCACCCACAGCGTCTTGTCGGCGCCGCCCGCGGACGTGGGGAACAGCGACTGCGAGACGACGGCAGGGTTCACCGAGCGCGGCGGCAGCCAGGGCTGCACCTGCTGCGTCTCGGGAACCATCGAGCGGCCGGCGGCCGGGGCCTTCGTCGAACCGAACATGAAGCCCAGCGCGCTGACGGCACCGGGGTGGGTGTGCGACGCGAGCCGCAGCTCGCTGTGGGCGGCGCCGGGGGCGGTGACGTCGAGGAACGTCTCGGTGGTGAAGGACCCGTTCCAGAACAGCCGCAGCCGGTTTCCGCCGGAGGCGGAGTGGTCGTAGGTGCCGTACCGGACCGTCGGCTTGCCGGTGAAGGAGCGGGCCGCGCGCACGTCGCACGTCCCCGACGGCAGCGCGGGCAGGCCCATGCGCGTGCGGTCGGCGTTGTCGGCGGCGCTGATGGTGCAGCCCGTGGGCCGGGTGGGGATCGACGTGCGGAACGCGCCGTAGTCGGATTCGACGGCCATGTCCCACGTGAACGCCCAGTAGCTCTCCCTGAACGTGCCGACCTTGCCGGCCGGGTCCAGCTCGATCTGGCTGAGCCTGCCGGTGCCGCGGGACTGGCCGCCCTCGTTGGGGGTGGTCACCAGCGTGCCGAGGGTGAAGAACCGGCGGCCCTGCAGGAAGGCGGGCGCGCGAGTGATGGGCGAGGCCTCGAGCCCCACCTTCATGGTGCCCGGGGTGACCCGCACGATGTTGTTGAACATCCACTGGTTCACGGCCTCGATGCGGCCGCCGGCGGAGGTGTAGGCGGTGCCGAAGATGTAGCTGCGGCACCCGTCCCTGCCGGTGGCGGCGGTGCCGCACTCGGTGCGCCACCTGCGGCCGCCCTCGGTCCACTCGCCGGGGTTGGCCAGCGGATTGCCGCCCCACAGCTCGTGGGCCACGGGCTTGTAGGTGAGGTTGTTGAACGCCCACCCGGTGGACTGGGCGAAGCGGCCGGCTGCGTCGCGGGTGATCTGGGTGGCGAGGATCTCGGTGCGGCAGCGCTCGATGGTGGGCGAGTACTGCGAGCACGACGTGCGCCACTGGCGCCCGTTGACGGTGTGGGTGCCCGGCGTGGTGTACACGTCCAGTGCCGCGGCCTCCGGAGCCTCGGTGACTGCCGGCAACAGCAGGCCGCCGGCGGCCATGACGGTGGCCAGCACGATGGTCTTCAAGCGCTTCATCAGGTCTCTCTCCAGGGGATCGCGGCGTCGGGCCACCGGGAGCATAACCCGAAGGCCTTGTCAGTCCTGAAGCAGGCCCACGATGTCGGCCGCCGTCATGGGGGCCGCGGTGTCGGAGCCGGCGCCCACCACGTCGTCGAACAGGGCACGCTTGCGTTCCTGCAGTGCCACCACCTTCTCCTCGATGGTCCCCTCCGCGACGAGTCGGTAGACGTTGACGGGCTTGTCCTGCCCGATGCGGTGCGTCCGGTCGATGGCCTGCGCCTCGGCGGCGGGGTTCCACCACGGGTCGAGGATGAAGACGTAGTCCGCCTCCGTCAGCGTCAGGCCGAAGCCGCCGGCCTTGAGGCTGATCAGGAACAGCGAGGAGTCGCCGCCGCGGAACGCGGAGATCCGCTCGGCCCGGTCCCTGGTGGTGCCGTCGAGGTACTCGTACGTGATCTGCTCGGTGTCGAGGCGCTGGCGCACCAGGCGCAGGAAGCCGGTGAACTGCGAGAAGACCAGTGCGCGGTGACCCTCGGCCAGCGCCTCGTCGAGCAGGTCGAGCAGGGCGTCGACCTTGGCGGAGACGGCGGGGTAGTCGTCGTCGACGAGCACCGGGGAGAGGCTCAGCTGGCGCAACATCGTGAGCGAGCGCAGGATCGTGATGCGGTTGCGCTGCAGGTCGCCGACCAGGCCCAGGATCTTCTGCCGCTCGCGGGCCAGGTGCTTGTCGTAGAGCCGACGGTGGGCCGGCGCCAACTGCACGGGCACCAGCTGTTCCTGCTTCTCCGGCAGTTCCCGGGCGACGGCGGCCTTGGTGCGGCGCAGGATGAGCGGGCGCGTGCGGCGGTGCAACCGGGCCAGTGCGTCCTTGTCGCCGTTCTCGATGGGCTTGCGGTACGCGAGGGTGAACTGCTTCGGGTCTGGGAAGAGTCCCGGGGCGGCGATCGACAGCAGCGACCACAGGTCCATGAGGTTGTTCTCGAGCGGGGTGCCGGTCAGCGCCACCTTCAGCCGGGCGCGCAGGCGGCGCACGGCCTTGTAGGCCTTGGAGGCGTGGTTCTTCACGAACTGCGCCTCGTCCAGCAGCACCGCAGACCAGTCGAGGCCCTGGTAGGCCTCCTCCTCCAGCCGCAGCAGCGTGTAGGAGGTGACGACGAGGTGCGCGCCGTCGACCTCGTCTGCCAACTGCGTGCCGCGCCGGGTGTGCGTCTCGGTGATCGGCACCACCTTCAGCCCCGGCGCGAAGCGTTCCGCCTCCGCCGCCCAGGTGCCGATGACGGAGGTGGGGGCGACGACGAGGGCCGGGTGGGTGAGCTCGCCGCGTTCGTGGGCCGCCTGGAGGAACGCCAGCGACTGGAGTGTCTTGCCCAGGCCCATCTCGTCGGCGAGGATGCCGCCGAGGCGGGTCTGCCACAGGAACGTCAGCCAGCGGAAGCCGGTGTCCTGGTACGGCCGTAGCTCGGCGTCGAGCCCCTGGGGCGGCTCGACCGGCGGCAGCGATTCCGGGTCCAGCAACCCCTGCACCGACTGGCGCCACGCCGCGGACTGCTGGGCGACCACACCCAACGAGACCAGTTCGTCCCAGAGGCCGGCGTGTTCGGGCCGCAGCCGGATGGTGTCGCCGTCGTGGTCGACCAGCATCCTGGCCTCCTCGAGCAGCTCGCGCAGCTGGGTCAGCTCGGGCACGTCGAGCGAGAACCAGACGCCGGAGTCGAGGACGAGGTGGTCGTCGCCGGCGGTCAGCGCGGCCAGCAGCTCGGCGAGCGGGACGGGTTCCCCGCCCACCTTGACGTCGACGCCCAGGTCGAACCAGTCGCCCCGCTCGGATTCGGTGACGTTGAGCTCGATCTCCGGTTCCTCGAGCGACTCCCGGTAGTCGCGCGGGGCGCCGGTGAGCTCCACCTCGACGTCCGGGTCGGCCTCGAGGCCAGGGAGCGTGTCGCTGACGAAACCGATCAGCGTGCGCCCGGTCAGGGTGGTGAGCTCGGGGCGGCGCTGGTTGAGCGGCTCGAGCCACGGGCTGGCGGCCAGCGGGAGGAGCTTGGCCTCGGCGGCGTAGTCGCGGGGGTGGGGTTCGGACGCCCTGGCGTGGAGCGGGACGTCCACGACGGTGGCGCCCACGCGGTAGCGGAAGCCCCAGGCCAGCGTCGCCGCGTCGGTGGTGAACTCGGCCCGCAGCAGCAGTTTGGGCGGCTCGGGCTCGGCGAGGTCGACGCCCTCGGCCACCTCCACCGCGAGCCGCCGCCGCAGCTGGGGCAGGAAGCCGGCGGCGAACGCGGCCTCCTCCGCGTCCGGGACGGTGATCGCGCCATGGGCGAAGACGCGCTGCTCCGACTGGTCCAGCGGACGTGCGAGCGCGCCCAGCACCATGTCGCCGCCACGGGCGAACGAGACGCCGTGCGCGGGGCGGCCCAGCAGTGCGCGGCCCGAGACCTCGACGGTGCCGGCGCCGTCGTGGACGGCCGGGACCAGCCGCAGCCCGCCGTCGTCGCGGCGCACCAGGAGCGTGGGCTCGAACGGCCCGGCCAGCACCGGCTGCGGCATGGACCGGCCGGAGGCGGCCGTGCCGGGCACGATGTCGACTCCGGCGGCAGCCGCGCGGCGCAGCGCCGCCCACACGCCGGGGTTGAGGTCGTTGAAGGCCAGCACCTGCGGCGCCCAGTTGCCGCCGCCGCGGGAGAGGTCGCGCGATTCGAGCACCGCGCGGACCGCCTCGAGGTGCGAGGGGTCGAGGTGTCCGGGGTCCCGCAGGATGTCGGCCCAGCTGACGCCGGAGCGCACCCAGTTGCCCCGCGCGCCCATCCGTGCGGGGGTGAGCCCCAACTCGGCGCCGTCCTCGGTGAGGATGAGGGCCATGGGCGCGCCGTCGGTGACGGCCGGCTGCTCCATCAGGGGTTGCAACAGGGCCCGCCAGGACACCTGCGGCCGGCTCAGCGACGGCGTGCGCATGCTGAGGATGAGGGCCACGGCGTGCTTGCAGTCCGCACGCATGGGGCAGCTGCAGGTGGCCGTGAGGACGCCGCGGCTGAGGGCGACGCTGGTCTGGTACTGCCGGAAGTTGCTGCCCCGCACCTGTGCGGTGGCGAGCGCGCCGGCCGTCTGGATGTTGGAGACGCGTCCCAGGTTGGCATAGTGCGCCCCCCGCGCCACCGTGGGGGCGCCGAAGTGGAGGGTGAGGTCCGCGTCGGTCAGCCGCGGTACCCAGTCCGGGTAGGTCGTCGTCATTGCTCGGGCGAGTCTAGCCGCCCGAGCCCACAGGGCCGTAGCGCACTAGACTCTGACGCATGCTCACGGCACGCGACTGGTTCGACGACGGCGACATCTTCGTCGTCGACGTGCCGCTTGCCTGTTGCGCGCTCGAGTCGCAGTCAGCGGCCGGCTCGCGCCCGGCCGTGGACGTCTCCTCGATCCCCGCCGGAGCCCGCGTGGTGGTGACGCTGTCGGGCACCATCACCGAACCGATGGTCCCCGCCATCCGCCACGCGCTGGGCCAGTTGCCGGGCGCCACGGTCGTCGCCTTCGGGGCCTGCGCCTGCGTCGGCGGGCCCTACTGGGATTCCTACGCAGTGGTCAAGGGTGGCGAGGAACTGGTGCGCGTCGACCACTTCATCGCCGGCTGCCCGCCGCCCCCGTCGGCGCTCGACGAGTACCTCACGGGGCTGCGCCGTGGCTGAGTACCAGATCCCGCCCGAGGAATGGGCCAATGAGGCGGCCGCCGCGAGGCGCGCGGGCTTCGCCCTCCTGATCAACCTCACGGCGGTCGACGAACTCGGCCGCTCGGACGAGATCCGGGTGATCCTCACGCTCGAGAACCCCGATACCCGTGCGAGGGCGGACCTGGTGACCCGCACGCCCCGGGCCGGCGCCCACCTGCCCGACATCGCGCAGGTCTTCCCCGGCGCGGCGTGGCTGCAGCGCCAGGTGCACGACTTCTTCGGCGTCGCGTTCGACGGCGGGGACAACCGGCCCCTGATCCACCACGGCGGCGGAGCCCCCCTGCGCAAGGACGTCCTGCTGGAACCCCGCCAGGCCAAGCCCTGGCCCGGTGCGGTCGAGCCCGGCTCCTCGGAACCCGGGCGCCGCAAGCTGCTGCCACCCGGCGTGGAGGGCACCCGATGATCCACGGCTCCATCGACCTCATCGAGGAACGCTGCACCTCCTGCATGATCTGCGCCCGCGAATGCCCCACCTGGTGCATCACGCTCACGTCGCACCAGGAGCAGACGGTGCCGGCCCCCGGTGCCCGCCCGCGCACCCACAACGTGCTCGACACCTTCAGCATCGACTGGTCGCTGTGCATGTACTGCGGCGTGTGCATCGAGCAGTGCCCCACCGACGCGCTCGTGTGGGGCGGCGCCCACGTGCCCTCGGCGGACCGGCTGGTCGACCTGCTGCACGACCGAGAGCAGTTGGCCCCTGATGCCCCGCGTGGGTGAGGTCACCCGCGCGGCGTGGGCAGGTCTGAGGCAGGCCGCCGCCACGCGCGCCGTGTGGTTCGGTTTCCTCGGCAGCCTGTTCATCCTGATCGGCTCGCTCAGCCCCGCCTACCTACCGCAGGCCTCGCCGGTCTGGGACGCCCTGCGCGCGTGGCGCATCGACGGCCCCACCACCAGGTGGTTCGGCACCATCGCCACCCTGGTGGGCCTGGCGCTGATGCTCGAGGCATGGTTCCGGCTGCGCCCGGCCCGCCGTCGAGCCCTGGGACAGCCGCAGCTGCGGCACTGGGCCGTCCTGGCGATCGTGAGCCTTCCATTCCTGTTGGGCCCGCCGATCTTCTCGCACGACGCCTACTCCTACGCCGCCCACGGCTGGCTGATCCACAACCAGTTGAGCCCCTACGCCGTCGGCCCCGGAATCCTGCCCGGCTACTACGCCGACCAGGTGGCCTGGGTGTGGCGCGGCACCACCGCGCCGTACGGGCCGTTGTCGCTGTGGCTCAGCCACGGCATCGTCAACATCGCAGGCTTCGACCCGTACCTCTCCGCAGTGCTGATGCGCATCCCCGCGCTGCTCGGCGTGATGCTGATCGGCCTCCTGGTGCCGCGCATCGCCGAGCGGGTCGGGGTCGACCCGGCCATGGCCAGCTGGTTCGCGGTGCTCAACCCCATCCTCGTGATCGACTTCATCGGCGGCGCGCACAACGACTCGCAGATGACGGGGCTGATGCTGCTGGGCATCTGGGTCACCCTCAGGTGGCGACATTGGTGGCCCGGCGCCCTCATCATCGGCCTCGCCGCGTCCATCAAGCAGCCCGCGTTCCTCGCCGCGGTCGCCCTGCCGTTCCTCGTGCACCCCTGGACGTCGTGGCGCTGGCGGCCGACGGCGTGGGCGGCGCTGAAGTCGATCACCTCGCTGGGCCTGTCGGTGGCCGTGTTCGCCGGCATCTCCGTGATCTCCGGGCTCGGCTTCGGCTGGATCAACGCCATCAACGTGCCCGGCATGGTCGACACGGTCTCGCCGTTCACGGTCGCGGGCTTCATCGTCCAGTACCCCGTCACGTGGGCGGGCCTCGACCCCACGGGCCGCGCGGTCATCACGATCTTCCGCGGCATCGGCGCCGTGGCCGCGGTGCTGGGCATCGTCTGGTTCGCGTGGCGCCACCTGGGCAGGCGACCCCTGCACTTCATCAGCTATTCGTTCCTGTGGTTCGCGTTCTGCGCGCCCGCCATCCACTCCTGGTACCTGCTGTGGGGCGCGGTGCTCCTCCCGGTGACGCGCCCGTCGTCACGTGCGCTGCGCTGGGCGATCGTGGCCACCGTGATCCTGCTGGGCTTCAACGCGATGAACTTCGGCATCCGCAACGGGCTGTGGATGATGGTGCTGATCTCGTTCGGTGCGTCCTACTGGGCGGTGCACACCCACGAGCTCAGCCAGCCGATCACAGCGAGTAGTCGACCAGTACCGGAGAGTGGTCGCTGATCCGCCCCTCGTAGGTCTCCTCCCGGCCCACCCACGCGCGGGTCGCCCGGCCCGCCAGGCCGGGGGAGGCCAGGTGGTAGTCGATACGCCACCCGGCGTCGGTCGTCCACGACTGGCCCCGCCACGACCACCAGCTGTAGGGGCCGTTGGCGTCGGGGTGCAGCCGACGCACCACGTCGACGAGGCTGCGGGGGCTCAGCAGCGTGCCGAACCACTCGCGCTCCTCGGGCAGGAACCCCTCCGAGCGCTGGTTGGTGCGCCACGCCTTGAGGTCCTGCCTGGTGTGGGCGACGTTGAAGTCGCCCATGACGAGGAACTCGCGGCCCTGGGCCGCGGCCTCGCGGCGCGACGCCGTCAGCACGCGGGCGAGGCCGCGCATGAAGCGCATCTTGCGCTGGTACTTCTCCTCGCCGTCCTCCGCGTAGGGCCACGCGGACCCCTTGGGCAGGTAGAGCGAGGCCACGCGCAGCGGGGCGTCGGCCAGGTCGACCTCGACGTAGCGGCCCTCGCCCGCGAACGTGGCGAGGTCGCGGCTGATGATCCGTTCGGCGTCGACCTCCTCGGGCTCGCCGTCGGGCGCCACCGTGGTGGCCGACTCCGACAGCGCCCGCACGTGCGCCGGCTTCTCGCGGGTGAGGACTGCCACGCCGTTGCGCCCCGCCAGCTCGCCGGCGTCGAGCGTCACGTGGTAGCCCGCGAACGCCTCCAACGGGAGGTCGCCCACGCGGCAGCGCACCTCCTGCAGGGCGATGACGTCGGCACCGGTGCGGTCCCAGTAATCGCGGAAGCCGCGGCGCAGGGCCGCGCGGATGCCGTTGACGTTGTGGGTGCCGATGCGCATGGTGCCGAAGCTTAGCGTCAGCGGTAGTTGACGAACTGGACGGCGAAGTCCAGGTCTGCCTCCTTGATCAGCGCCTGCACGGCCTGGAGGTCGTCGCGGCTCTTCGACGAGATCCGCAGCTCCTCGCCCTGGATCTGCGCCTTGACACCCTTGGGGCCCTCGTCGCGGATCAGCTTCGAGACCTTCTTGGCGTCGTCCTGCTTGATGCCCTGCTTCGTGGTGGCGGTGATCTTCCAGAGCTTGCCCGACACGCGGGGGTCGCCCGCCTCGAGCGCCTTGAGGCTGACGCCACGACGGATGAGCTTGGTCTGGAACACGTCGAGGATGGCCTTGACCCGCTCCTCGGAGTTGGCCTCCATCTCGATGGCCTCGCCGGACCAGGCGATCTTCGCCTCCACGTTCTTGAAGTCGTAGCGCTGGCTCACCTCCTTGGCGGCCTGGTTGAGGGCGTTGTCCACCTCCTGCCGGTCCACCTTGCTGACGACGTCGAATGAGCTCTCTGCAGCCATGGTTGTCCTTCCTCCGGGGCGGTCATGAGTGGTGCCATTGTGCCAGCACGCGCGCTCCCGGACCCGCTTTGTGCCCGTCCGTTTCCTCCTGCTACAGTTGTGCGTCGCCGGGTCAACCGGCGACATGGCAAGTTGCCCGAGCGGCCAAAGGGAGCGGTCTGTAAAACCGTCGGCGTAGCCTACGTTGGTTCGAATCCAACACTTGCCACCAGGCCCCGAATCGGATTGATTCGGGGCCTTATTGTGTTGTCTGGAAGAAAGGACCGACGATGGCCACACCCCACATCGCCTGTGAACGCGGCGACATCGCACCCCTCGTGATCATGCCGGGCGACCCGAAGCGCGCCGAGCGCATCGCCCGAGACCACATGGAGGGCGTCAAGCTCGTCTCCGACGTGCGCGGCATCGGCGCCTGGACCGGCACCTTCGACGGCGTCCCGGTCACCGCCATGGCCTCCGGGATGGGTGTGCCGTCGCTGTCGATCTACGCCACCGAGTTGTACTCCCAGTTCGGCGTGGAGCGCATCTGCCGCGTCGGCACCTGCGGCGGCATCTCGTCGAAGGTCAAGGTCAAGGACGTCATCGTGGCGGTGTCGGCGCACACCAACTCCAGCGTCGCCACCATCGACGTGCCGGGCGTGAGCCTGTCGCTGGCGGCCAGCTACGAGATGCTGCGCGGCGCCGTCGACCAGGCGCGCCGCGCCGGCCGCACCGTGCACGTGGGCCCCGTGTACACCAGCGACTTCTTCTACTCCGCCCGCACCGACATCATCCCGGCGCTCGACAGGCTCGGCACGCTGGGCGTCGAGATGGAGGCGGCCGGGCTGTACGCCTGCGCCGCGGCCCACGGCAAGGAGGCGCTCGCCGTGTTGACCGTGTCGGACCACCTGAAGGACGGCTCCGGCGACCTCACCGCCGACGAACGCGAGACGATGTTCGCCGACTCGCTGCAGGCCGCCGTCGCGGCCCTCAAGGCCTGAGTCAGGCCCTCGACGCGACGACGGCTTCCTCGAACGCCTCGACCACCTCGGCGGACGGGGGAGCCGTCAACAGCGACACCACCACGGCGATCACCAGGTTCGCGATGAACCCCGGCACGATCTCGTAGAGGGTGCTGCTCAGGGCCTCCGTGCGGCCCCAGATGAACGCGACGAGCAGCAACACCGCAGGGTTGTCGTCGTTGAGCGCCAGCAGCCCGACGACCACGACGGCCAACACGGCCAGCACGCCGCACGGATGCCCTCCATGACCTCGCCGGGGCGGATTTTGAGCGAGGCGGAGGGCCGAGGAACCCTCGATTTGTGCACTGCGATTCGGGTGATGTACTGTTGGTCGTCGGCTGGCCCCTATAGCTCAGTAGGCAGAGCGTCTCCATGGTAAGGAGAAGGTCTGCGGTTCGATTCCGCATGGGGGCTCTGTTCTTGCCCTGCTCCACCAGGGGGAGAACTCCTGACGGGGTAGCTCAGTCGGTAGAGCAAGCGGCTCATAATCGCTGTGTCGCGGGTTCAAATCCCGCCCTCGTCACCAAGACTGACAGAAGAGTACAAGCGCTACGCGCCGCAAGCACAAGGAAGATCATGGCCAAGAAGTCCGGGGACATCCGTCCGATCATCACGCTCGCCTGCACCGAATGCAAGGAGCGCAACTACGTCACGAAGAAGAACCGTCGCAACACGCCGGATCGTCTCGAGCTCAAGAAGTTCTGCCCGCGCTGCCGTGTGCACCAGGCGCACCGCGAGACCCGCTGAACCATCGCTGGCCCGCCAGCATCGAACGGCCGCTCCCTCAGGGGGCGGCCGTTTTCGTCGTCCCCGGCGGTGGGGCGGGGGGCGGCGCAGGCGGTAACCTTGCCCCCATGCCGATTTCCGCCGAACACGTGGGCCGTCGTTACCCGGCCGCCCCGCCGTACGTGGTCAGCCGCGCCAAGATCGCCGAGTTCGCCGAGGCCGTGCGTGACGACAACCCCGCCTACTCCGGGGACGACCCCATCGCCCCGCCGACCTTCGCCGCCGTCATCGCGGCCCAGGCGTGGGGCGCCCTCTTCGGTGACGAGGAACTCGGGCTGGCGCTCAACCGCACGATGCACACGGACCAGAACTTCACCTTCCACCGCCCGCTGCGCCCCGGCGACGCCGTCGTGGCGGAACTCAGCATCGAGAAGGTGCGGGCACGTGGCAACCTCGAGATGATCACCGTCCTGGTGGACCTCGCCGTCGACGGCGAACAGGTCTGCGAGGCCCGCTCCACCCTGATGCACACCCGCCCCGAGGAGGCAGGCGATGAGTGAGCCCACCGTCGGAACACAACTGCCGGAGCTGCGCGTGCGGGTCACGCGTTCCACCGTCGTGCGCTACTCCGGGGCCTCCACGGACTTCAACGAGATCCACTTCTCCGATCGCCACGCCCAGGCCATCGGGCTGCCGGGCGTCGTGGCGCACGGGATGTGGACGATGGGCGCCGGGCTCAAGGTCGTCACCGACTGGGTGGGCGACCCGGCCAGGGTGCTCAGCTACTTCGTGCGGTTCACCCGCCCGGTCGTGGTGCCCGACACCGACGAGGGCACCGAGGTGGTCTACACCGCCAAGGTCACCGAGGTGGCCGACGGCGTGGCGAAGCTCGCCATCACCGCCACGTGCGGCGACGACGCGGTGCTGGGCGCCGCCCGCGCCGAGGTCCGCCTTGGCTGACGACACCGCCGGCACCGACGGCGGCGCGTGCGCCGTGGACCGGGTCACCTTAGACACCCCGGCCCCGCCCATCCCCGACACCCCGGTGCTCGCGCGGCACACCACCCTGCGCGTCGGGGGGCCGGCTGAGCGGTTCGTGGTGGCCCGCACGGAGCGTGAACTCATCGACGTCGTGGCGGACTGCGACCACCGGGGCGAGCCGGTGCTCGTGCTCGGCGGCGGTTCCAACTTGCTCATCGGCGACGACGGCTTCCCCGGCACGGTGGTGCGCGTCGGCACCACCGGCATCAGGGCCGACGTGTCCGACTGCGGGGGAGCTGCGGTGCGCGTGGCGGCGGGGGAGAACTGGGACACGTTCGTGGCCCACGCCGTCGCGCAGGAGTGGAGCGGCGTCGAGATGCTCTCGGGCATCCCCGGCAGCGTCGGCGCCACGCCCATCCAGAACGTGGGGGCCTACGGCTCCGACGTGGCGCAGACCATCACCGCCGTGCGCACCTGGGACCGCAGGGAGCGCACACAGCGCACGTTCCCCGTGACCGACTGCGGCTTCGGCTACCGCACCTCCCGCTTCAAGCAGGAACCCGGCCGCTACCTGGTGCTCGAGGTGGGCTTCCAGTTCCCGCTGGGCTCGCTCGGCGCGCCCATCGCCTACGCGGAGCTCGCCGGGCGCCTCGACACGGTGCCGGGCAGGCGCGTCGACGCCGCCCGCGTCCGGGAGGCGGTGCTGGAGATCCGCCGGGGCAAGGGCATGGTCCTCGACGAGGCGGACCACGACTCGTGGAGCGCAGGCTCGTTCTTCACCAACCCCATCCTCGACGAGCAGCAGGCGGCTGCGCTGCCGCCGGAGGCGCCCCGGTTCCCCGACGCCGGGGGCAGGGTCAAGACCAGCGCCGCCTGGCTGATCCAGCACGCCGGCTTCGCCAAGGGACACGGCGACGGCGAGGCGCGGCTGTCGACCAAGCACGTGCTCGCGCTGACCAACCGCGGGGCAGCGTCGGCGTCGGACCTGGTGGCGCTGGCAGCGGAGGTGCGAGACGGCGTCGAGGAGCGGTTCGGCATCCGTCTGGTGCCCGAGGTCAACCTCGTCGGGGTGGCGTTGCCCGACCTCAAGTGATCCTTGAGAGATTTCCGGGCGCGCGCGATGTGCCGTTAGCCTCCTCGGGTGAAGATCATGCGATGGCTCAAGCTGGCCGCGGTGGCGACGGTGCTGGCGGTCGTGGCCGTGCCCATGCTGCAACGTCAGCCTGAGGCCGCGGGCAGCACGGCCAGCGAGTTCATCGCCAAGCTCGTCAAGGACGCCCAGCAGACCGAACGCGAGTCGGGCATCCCCACGTCGGTGACCATCGGCATGGCCGCGCTCGAGACCGGCTGGGGGCGCTCGTCGATGACCGGCCAGGTCACCGTCGACGGCAAGGTCTACGACGTCAACACGCTGTTCAACATCAAGTGCACCTCGACCGTGTCGCCGTACCAGACCGGCTGCGTGCCGATCCGCACCGCCGAGTACCGCTCCGACGGCACGAAGTACTACATCGTCGACGAGTTCCGCACCTACGCCAACTGGCTGGACTCCACGCGCGACTTCGCCCGGCTGCTCACCACCGCCACGCGCTACGCGGCCGCCTTCCAGTACGTCGACTACCCGGACCAGTTCGTCACCGAGGTCCGCAAGGGCGGCTACGCGACCGACCCGAAGTACTCCGAGCTGGTGATCAGCATCATGCGCACGCACAACCTGTACCAGTACAACCTGCGGGGGCAGGGGCCCGGCTACCCCGAGGGCATGGACGGTACCGCCCCCACGCCGGCGGTCACGGCGGTGGAGATGACGATGTTCCCCCGCCTGCTGACCGGGAGCCGCGGGGAGGCCGTCAAGTCGCTGCAGCGGTTGCTCAACACGCATTCCGCGGGCATCGGGGTCGACGGCATCTTCGGCTCGCAGACCTCGTCGGCGGTCAGCGCCTTCCAGCGCGCGCAGAAGCTCCCCGTCACCGGCAAGATGGACGACCCCACCTGGCAGGCGCTGCTGCCGGAGCTCAACCCCGGCGCGAAGGGCGAGGGCGTGCGGGTGCTGCAGACGCACCTCCAGCTGAAGGGCGGCAGCGTGGCCATCACCGGCACGTTCGACGCGGCCACGGCGAAGGCGCTGACGGCCTTCCAGCAACTGCACCGCATCGAGGGCAGCGGGCACTCCAGCTACGCCACCTGGGCGCGCCTGCTGGGCTGACCTCAGCCCGTGATCAGGCCAGCGGCTGCCACGTAGCCGGCGGCGAAGGCGTGCGCGGCCAGCTGCAGCGACTCGCGCCCCGGCAGGAACGCACCGTGGTGGAGGCCCACGCCGTCGACGTGGCCGGTGCCGATGAAGCACATCACCGAAGCCGCCTCCCGCCCGTACTCGGCGAAGTCGTCCGAACCGCAGGACCGGAACGGCGTCTCCGCGACGGTGAGCCCCATGCCCTTCAGGAGCGGGTCGACGCGCTTCACGAGGCCGGGGTCGTTGACGAGCGCCGGGCCGCCGCGGACGAACCTCGTGGTCGCCTGGCCGCCGCGGGACTCGGCCACGGCGGAGGCCAGCCGCGCCACCGCGTCGTGCAGCAGGTTCCTGTCGGCCTCGGAGAACGTGCGGATCGAGCCCTGGCAGCTGGCCTGGTCGGCGATGACGTTGTGCGCCGTGCCGCCGGTGATCTGGCCCACTGAGATCACCGTCGGGTGCGTGGGGCTGATGATGCGCCCCGGGAGGCTGTGGAGTTCGCCGATGATGGTCGCGAGCGCGCTGATGGGGTCGACGGCGACGTGGGGGTAGGCGCCATGGCCCGGGCGTCCGCGCACGACGATCTCGAAGGAGTCGTAGGCCGCGTTGACGGCGCCCGCCCCGGTCGACACGATGCCCCTGTCCACCTGCGGCTGCAGGTGCACGCCGATCATCGCCTCGATCTCCTGCTCGTCGAGCAGCCCCGAGCGCACGACGTCGCCCGCCCCCGGCGGGGTGACCTCCTCGCGCGGCTGGAGGATGGGCAGCAAGCCGACCGGGAGCGCCAAGTCCCGGGCCGCCGTCGCGACTGCCCACAACGCGGCCATGTGCACGTCGTGCCCGCAGGCGTGCGCGACCCCGGGCCGGCGCGACTCCCACTCGACGCCCGTGGCCTCCATGACCGGCAGCGCGTCCAGTTCGGCCCGCAGCCCCACGGCGGGCCCGTCGGGCCCCAGCCTCGCCCAGGCGCCGGTGCCGGCGACCGGGGTCCAGTCGAGCCACTCCATGGACTTCACCAGGCGGTCCCGCGTGGGGCCCTCCTCGCCGCTGATGTACGGATTGGCGTGGATGGCGCGCCGCAGCGCCGCCGCATCGGGCAGCACGACGTCGATGCGCGCCGTCAGCGCGTGGAGGAGTTCGGCGCTCATAGCGGTCTAGGCTACCGAAGCGGGACGCTCAACGGCTGGCAGCGACGGCGTCGGCTGCCGGGCGACCGCCTGCGACGGCGCGCGCCATGAGCTCGATCGTGGGCGCCGCGTGCGTGAAGAAGGCGAAGTAGCCGGCGCACAGGTAGTTCTGCCCCGGCTCGCCGTCGACCGACTTCGCGAACCTGTCCTTCGGGCACCCACCGTGGCACGCCCAGCGCACGGGGCAGCGGCGGCACTGCTCGGTGAGCGACGTCCGCTTCGACCGCCCGAATTCGCGCTGCGCCGGCAACTGCAGGTACTGCTGGAACCCGCCGTCGGCCAGGTTGCCCAGCCTGTAGCCGGGCTCGACGTAGTGGTCGCAGCTGTACACGTCGCCGTTGTGTTCCACCGCGAGCGCCGTGCCGCACTCAGGGGAGTGGACGCACAGCGAGTACTGGCCGAAGCGCGCCGCCAACATGACGTCGAAGTGCTGGACGAAGACCTTGCCGACGTCGCCGTCCAGCCACTCGTCGAAGACGGCGGACAGGAACCGGCCCCACTGCGCCGGCGCGACGGAGCGGTCGGTCACGTCGTCGCCCTGCTGGAGGTACAGCAGCCGCTTGCCGTCGGGCGCCTCGTAGCCGGCGCGCTCGACGATGGGGATGAACTGCAGGAACGTGGCGCCCAGCTCGTCGCGGAAGTAGCGGTACACCTCGGCACCGTGGTCGGCGTTGGCGGAGTTCACGGTGCAGAGGATGTTGGTCTCGACGCCGTGCTTGCGCAGGTACTCCCAGCCGCGGATGACCTGGGCGTGGGTGCCCCGGCCGGCCTTGTTGACCCGGTGGGCGTCATGGAGTGGCTGCGGCCCGTCCACCGACAACCCGACGAGGAACCCCTCCTCGGCCAGGAACTGGCACCACTGGTCGTCCAGCAGCGTGCCGTTGGTCTGCATGGTCTGCTGCACCCGCTGCCCGGGGCGCCTGTACCGCCGCGTCAGCTCGACGGCGGTGCGGTAGAAGTCCAGGCCCCTCAGCGTCGGTTCGCCACCCTGCCAGGCGAGGGTGACCTCGCCGTCGGGCTGGCCGGCGAGGAACTCGCGGACGTAGCGGTCCAACGTCTCCAGCGACATCCGCTGCCCGTCCTCGTCGTACAGCAGTTCCTTGGAGAGGAAGAAGCAATACGTGCAGTCGAGGTTGCACGCCGCGCCCGTCGGCTTGGTGACGACGCTGAAGGGGACGGGGATCACCCCCCAAGCCTACAGCTGGGCCGTCTTCGTCGCCCCCCACAAGGCAGTAGGGTGGGTCGGTGCTCCCAGCCCAGACCCCCCGTCGCCACTCGTTGGCCGCGGCGCAACCGGGGCGGGCTGACGTGCTGCGCTTCCTGCCGTACCTGCGGCCCTTCGCCCCGCAGTTCATCACCTCGTTCGCGTTGGCGCCGCTCCAGGTGCTGGCCAGCGTCGCGATCCCGCTGCTGCTCGGCGCCGTCGTCGACGGGCCCATCCGCAACCGCGACGTGGTCGGCGTGCTGTGGTACGCATTGGCGCTGCTGGGCGTGGGTGCCTTCGAGGCGCTCATGAGCTTCGTGCGCCGCTGGATCATGTCGCGGGCCACCTCGCACATCGAGGCCAACATCCGCCTCGACCTCTTCGAGCAGCTCCAACGCCTACCGCTGGGCTTCCACAAGTCATGGGAGTCGGGACAGCTGCTCAGCCGCATCATGAGTGACCTGGGGCTGCTGCGCCGCTTCATGTCGTTCGGCCTGGTGATGCTGGCCATGAGCTCGCTGCACATCGTGGTGGTCGTCGCGATCATGGTGGTGACGCTGTGGCAGGTGGGCCTGGCGGTACTGCTCTCGGTGGTCCCCGTGGTCATCGCCGTGTTCGCGCTCATGGGTCGTTTCGGCCGCATCTCGCGGCAGGTGCAGGACCAGACGGGCGACGTTGCCTCGGCGGCGGAGGAGTCCCTGCACGGCGTGCGGGTCATCCGGTCCTTCGGTCGCACCCGCCACTCGTTCGAGGGCTTCGACACGCGCGCCACCGCGCTGGCTGAGAGCGGCGTGCGCCGGATGAACCTCGCCTCGGTGCTGTGGACGCTGCTCGAGGTGTTCCCCTCCGTCCTGCTGCTCATCGTCCTGTTCGGCGTCAGCTACGGGGTCACGGCCGGCGGGCTCAGCCTCGGCGCCGCCGTCGCGTTCGTGACCCTGCTGCTCTCGCTGGCCTGGCCGGTCGGCAGCCTCGGCTTCCTCCTGTCGTTCGCCCGCGAGGCGGCCACCGCCGCCAACCGCGTCACCGAGGTGTTCGACGCGCCCGTGAGCATCGTGAGCGGCGACCGGCGAATCGAGGAGCCCCGCGGGCACCTCCAACTGCGCGGCGTCACCTTCCAGTTCCCGGACGCCGACGAACCCACGTTGAGCGACCTCGACCTCGACATCGCGCCCGGCGAGACCGTCGCGCTGGTCGGCGGCACCGGCTCCGGCAAGTCCACGCTGGTCTCCCTCATCCCCCGGCTGGTCGAAGTCACCGGCGGCCAGATCCTCCTCGACGGCGTCGACCTGCGCGACCTCGACCTCCGCCAGCTGCGCAGCCTCGTCGGCACCGCGTTCGAGGACCCCATCCTGTTCTCGATGTCGGCGCGCGAGAACCTCACGCTCGGCCGGCCCGACGCCACCGACGAGGAGATCGCCGCGGCCGTGCGCGTCGCCCGCGCCGAATTCGTCCACGACCTGCCCTGGGGGCTCGAGACGCGGCTGGGCGAGCAGGGGCTGAGCCTGTCGGGTGGCCAACGCCAGCGGCTCGCCCTGGCGCGCGCCATCCTCGTGCGGCCGCGGGTCCTCGTCCTCGACGACACGCTCAGCGCGCTGGACATCCACACCGAGGCGGAGGTGGAGGAGGCGCTCACCTCGACGCTCGTCGGGGTCACCGGCATCGTCGTGGCGCACCGTGCCTCCACCGTCCTGCTCGCGGACCGCGTCGCCATGCTGGTGGAGGGGCGCATCGCCCACACCGGCACGCACGCCGAACTCCTCGCCAGCGTGCCGGAGTACCGCGAACTGCTCTCGGCCGACTACGCGATCGCGATGGAGGGCGACAACGGTGGGCGCTGACCAGCACACTCCAGACCTGAACCCCACCTGGCGCGGTGTCAAGCACGAGATCGACGACGAGCGCGACGCGTCCGCCGGCCTGCGCGCCCCGTCGAGGCGGCTCCTCGCCATGCTCGTGCGGCCGTGGCGCACGTGGTTGCTCATCCTCGTCGGCGTGGTCGTCGTCGAGGCCGCGGCGCGCCTCGTCGTGCCGGTGCTGGTGCGCGACGTGCTCGACGAGGGGCTCACCGACGTCGACGTGCTGCTGCCCGCCCTCGGCTGGATGGCGGTGGCGATCGTCGTACAGGTCATCGCCCGGGTGGTGTTCCTGCGCGCCTCGGGCCGCATCGGCAACGCCATCCTGCTGGACCTGCGCCGCCGCCTGTACCGGAAGTTCCAGCGCCTCAGCATCGGCTTCCACGACCGCTACACGTCCGGCCGCGCCGTCTCGCGCATGACCAGCGACGTCGAGGCGGTGCAGGAGTTGGTCCTCCAGGGCCTCGACGTGGTCATCATCGCCGCACTCACCATCCTGGGCTCCAGCGTCATCATGCTCACCCTCGACTGGCGGCTCGCGCTGGTGGCGTTCCTCAGCTACCCGCCGCTGCTGCTGCTCATGCGTTGGTTCGCGCGCGCCTCGACCCGCGCGTTCCGGGCGGTGCGGACGCAGTCGGCCATCGTGATCGTGCAGTTCATCGAGACGATGACCGGCATCAAGGCGGTGCAGGCGTTCCGCCGCGAGCCGCGCGCCGCGGAGATCTTCGAGGACGTGGCCCTGGCGTACCGCGACTCCAACGTGCGCGCCATGCGCATCTTCGCCCGCGCGATGCCCGGCATCCAGTTCATCGGCAACCTCGGCATCGTGCTGGTGGTGCTCGCCGGCGGATACCTCGCCGTCGGCGGCACCGTCAGCGTGGGCACCATGGCCGCGTTCGTGCTGTACCTGCGGATGTTCTTCGACCCCATGCAGGACCTCAGCCAGTTCATCTCGACGCTGCAGTCGGCGCTGACCGCGCTCGAGAAGATCGCCGGAGTGATGGAGGAGGACGACGACGTGGCAGACCCTGCCCACCCCGTCGCCCTCCCGGAGGCCAGGGGCGAGGTGCGCTTCGACGGCGTGGACTTCTCCTACGTGCCGGACGTGCCCGTCCTGCCAGGGCTGGACCTGGCCATCCCCGCCGGCCAGACCGTCGCGCTCGTCGGCACCACCGGCGCCGGCAAGACGACCATCGCCAAGCTCATCGCCCGCTTCTACGACCCGCAGGCCGGGGCCGTGCGGCTCGACGGCGTCGACGTGCGCGAACTCGACGACGCCACGCTGCGCCGCCACGTCACTCTCCTGACGCAGGAGAACTTCATCTTCGCCGGCAGCATCGCCGACAACGTCGCCTTCGGACGCCCCGGTGCCACCCGCGAGGAGGTCGTAGCGGCCGCGCGCGCCGTCGGTGCGCACACGTTCATCGAGGCCATGCCCGACGGGTTCGACACCGACACCGGCAAGCGGGGGTCGCGGCTGTCGGCAGGGCAACGGCAGCTGGTCGCCTTCGCGCGCGTGGTGCTGGCAGACCCGCGGGTGCTCATCCTCGACGAGGCCACCAGCTCGCTCGACATCCCCACCGAACGGCTGGTGCAGGCGGCCCTGTCCACGATCCTCGCCGACCGCACGGCGATCATCATCGCCCACCGGCTCTCGACGGTGGAGATCGCCGACCGCGTCCTGGTGCTGAGCCACGGCAGGGTCGTCGAGGACGGAGCCCCGTCGGACCTGATCGCCGGCGGTGGCCGCTATGCCGACCTGCACTCCGCCTGGCTGGCCTCCCTGGCCTGAGCCGCCCGCGGCCGATGCGGGCGTTCGGGGCCCGACGCGCTACTGTGGTCGCAGCGCCCGGATGTTCTGCTCCGGGTCCCTCTGATCTTTTCCCTCGATGCCATCGCGCTGCGGATGAGTTCCGCGCCGGGCAGAACCGCCGCATCACCCCTATCTGGAGAACCACTCTTGACCTCCAAGTCCTTCGGCGCGCTCGGCGTGCCCGCGCAACTGGCTGCCGTCCTCGAGGCGCGCAACATCACCATCCCCACCCCCATCCAGGCCGCGACGCTGCCTGACTCGCTGCAGGGCCGCGACGTGCTCGGCCGCGGCCGCACCGGCTCCGGCAAGACGTACGCGTTCCTGCTGCCGATGGTCGCCAGGCTGCTGGAGAGCGGCACCCGCCGCGCCCCCAAGCGGCCCCGCGCCCTCATCCTCGCGCCGACGCGCGAACTCGCCACCCAGATCGACGAGGCCCTCGCCCCGCTCGCCGAGACCGCCGGCCTCACCTCGCGCACCGTCTTCGGCGGCGTGAAGGAGAGCCCCCAGGTGACGGCGTTGGCCAAGGGCGTCGACGTGGTGGTCGCCTGCCCCGGCCGCCTCGAGAGCCTCATCGAGCAGGGCCACGTGAGCCTTGAGTCGGTGGAGATCACGATCCTCGACGAGGCCGACCACATGGCAGACCTCGGCTTCCTGCCGTCGGTGCGCCGCCTCCTTGCCGCCACGCCCGCCACCGGCCAGCGCATGCTGTTCTCGGCGACGCTGGACAAGGCCGTCGACACGCTGGTCAAGCAGTTCTTGCACCAGCCGAAGGTCCACGAGGCGGACTCGGCCGAGTCCCCGGTGCCGACGCTGCACCACCACGTGCTGCACGTCACCAATGACCAGCACCTTCCCGTCCTCCTCAGCCTCGTGGCTGCGCCCGGGCGCACCGTGGTGTTCACCCGCACCAAGCACCGCGCGAAGAAGCTCGCCCGCCAGCTCAACGCAGCGGGCATCCCCGCCGTCGAGCTGCAGGGCAACATGAGCCAGAACGACCGCGAGCGCTCCATGCAGGCGTTCCATTCCGGCGCCGCCCAGACCCTGGTCGCCACCGACATCGCGGCCCGCGGCATCCACGTCGACGACGTGGGCCTGGTCATCCACGCCGACCCGCCGGTCGAGCACAAGGCCTACACCCACCGTTCGGGCCGCACCGCCCGGGCCGGCGCCGAGGGCACCGTCGTGACCCTGATGCTCGACGCGCAGCAGGGCGACGTGCGCACCCTCACCCGCAAGGCGGGCGTCAAGCCCACCGTCACCCGGGCCGACGAGCGGCATCCCGTGCTGCTCGAGATCGCCCCCGGCGAGCGTTCCTTCCCGGGTGGGATCGTGAAGCGCACGCCGCAGCAGCCCGCCGGCGGCAACTCCGGTGGCGGCGGCAACGGCGGTCGGCGTCGACGTGGGTCGCGTGGCACCGGCAAGCCCGCCGGCCAGCGTTCCCACAACGGCGAACAGCCGCGCTCCCAGCGGCAGCGCAGCGGACGACGCGCCGAGACCCCGACCCGCGCCGGCGGCACCGGCGGTGTCGCCGCCTTCTCCGCCAGCGGCGGGGGACGTCGGCGCGGCCGCTGACGAAAGACCCGCCGTCGGTACCAGTGACGCCGACCTTGAGTCGGATGTCGGCGGATGTCGCGGCCACGTACATTGACCCCCATGCAAGCCGCCCATGCCCGCCCCGAGAGCGTCGAGTGGGGTCTCCTCGCCGACCGGATCGCACTCGCGGTCGCCGTCGTGATCGGCGTGCCCACGTTCCTGCTCTACGCCTTCTCCAGCCCGCTGCCCGAGCGGGCGATCGGAGCGCTGTTCATGGCCGCGGTGCTGATCCTGGCGCGGCGGCAGCCCGGCGCGTCGCTCGCGGTGTTCTGGGCGGGCAGCCTGTTCATCGTGATGGCCCGGCCCGACACGGTCCCCCTGCTCATCCAGGTCGTGGCCGGTGCCTGGCTCGCCTACACCGTCACCCGCTTCGGGGCGCGTGCCACGGTCATCGTGTCCGGCGTCTCGCTGGCGTTCGGTGCGATGATCGCGGCCTCCATCATCGGCCGCCAGTTCTTCCCCGACGCCTCCTACGGCTCGACGTTCGGGCTGGGCGGTACGGCCTTCACCTTCGTGGTGGTCGCAGGCTTCCTGGGCGCGCCGTGGCTGCTGGGCCTGCGCCAACGCGCCAAGGCCCAGGTGCGGGTCCAACAGGCCCGCGCCGAGGACGCCGAGTGGCAGCGCAGGCGGGCGATCGAGGCCCAGCGGCACGCCGTCATCGAGGAGCAGCGGATGTCGCGCGTGGCGGCGGCAGAGGCGGCCAATGCCAGGCTGGCCCGCGACGTGCACGACGTCGTCGGCCACTCCCTTGCCGTGATCCTGATGCAGGCCGAATCGGCGCAGTACCTCACCAACACGCAGGACCTGCACGAATCGATGAACAACATCGCCTCCTGCGCCCGTCGCTCGCTGGGCGAGATCCGCGAGGTCCTCCAGGCCGCCCGGGGCGAGCACCCGCCGGTCCCCGCCCCGCCGGGCGGCCTCGGGGCGCTCCTCGACAGCGTGCGGGCCTCGGGGGTCGACCTGGAGGTGACCCAACTGGGGCAGGGCCGGGCACTGCCACCCGATGCCGAGACGGTCGCCTACCGGGTGCTGCAGGAGATGCTCACCAACGCCATCAAGCACGGCGAGCACGGCCAACCGATCGCCGTGGCGCTCACCTGGGCCGACCGGTTGACGATGGAGGTGCGCAACATCGACGGCGGCCACACGCTGTCGCGCGCCCTGCACGGAGGCGGCATCCCGGGCATGACCGCGCGGCTGCAGGCCGTTGGCGGTAGTTTCGAACTCAACCGGCACCCGGGCGAGGACGGCGACGTGGTCACCGCCACCGCCTGGCTGCCGCTGCGAACCAACTAGGAGTAGCCGATGCCCATCCGCGTCATGCTGGTCGACGACCAGGAACTGTTCCGCTCCGCCATCCGGGTCATCGTCAACGCGCAGGACGACCTCGAGGTGGTGGGGGAGGCCTCCGACGGCGAGGAAGCCGTCGCGCTCGCCACGCAGGTGGACCCCGACGTCATCCTGATGGACATCCGCATGCCCGGCGTCGACGGCGTCGAGGCCACGCGCCGCATCCTGGGCAACGCCGTCGCCACCGGCTCGGCCGTCAAGGTGCTGGTCCTGACCACGTTCAACCTCGACGACCGCGCGGCCACGGCCATCCGGCACGGCGCCAGCGGCTTCCTGCTCAAGGACATCACGCCGCAGATGCTCACCGACTCCATCCGGACGGTGCACAGCGGCAACGGCGTGATCGCACCGGAGGACCTGGCCGCGCTGCTGGACTCGTCGTTCCAGGAGAAGCCAGCCCCGCCCGCCGGCTTCACGGAGCTGTCCGAGAAGGAGCGCGAGGTCTTCGGTCTGGTGGCGCAGGGCCTCAGCAACGTCGAGATCGGGCAGACGATCTTCGCCTCGGAGTCCACCATCAAGTCGCACGTCGGCGCGATCCTGCGCAAGATGGGCCTGCGGGACCGGGTGCAGGTGGTGGTGGCCGCATACCAGCACGGGCTGGTCGGTCACCAGTAGTGCGCACATGGGCCCTGGTTCGACTCATCGCCGGAAAACCCCTATAGTGGACGAGCACCGGTTCAGTTGCAAAGGTCGGAGCGTGCACACCGAAAGCACGTCCCGCCCGGTCAACCAACCGCCAAAGGGTAGTAGCTCAATTGGCAGAGCAGCGGTCTCCAAAACCGCAGGTTGGGGGTTCGAGTCCCTCCTGCCCTGCTAGGTAGCCAGCACGGTTATCTCGCCCCGCCTACGGCTTCCCGGCCGGAGGCATTTTGTTTGTCAAGCGAAGGGAACGAGCGTGAGCGACAAGTCGCACGACGCGGAACCGGAGATCGAGGAGACCGTCTCCGGCGAGCCCGACGCGCCCGAAGACGACGCCGTCGAGATCGACGATCCCGAAGCGCTCGCCGCAGCCGAAGAGGAAGTGGCCGAAGCCGACGAGGACATCACCCTCGGCGAGCTCGAGAAGGACTTCACGCCCGAGGAGCAGGAGGCCGCCGCTGCGCTGGCCCCCGTCCGTCGCACCGTGAAGGCCCCCGTCCGCAAGAAGGACACCGCAACGCGCAAGCGCTCCGATGCGCTCGCCGAGCACGAGGACCCCTACCGGGCGTCCAACCCCGTCGAGTTCGCCAAGCAGTCGGGCTCGGAGCTGAGGAAGGTCGTGTGGCCCACCTGGCCCCAGACCGTGACGATGTTCACGGCCGTGTTGGTCTTCGTGCTGATCATGATCGCCATCGTCGGCCTGCTGGACCTTTTCTTCGGCTGGTCGCTGCTGCAGCTGTTTGGGAGCTGATCCATGACTGACAACCAAGATTTCGAGGTCGACCTCGGCCCGATCGAGGAGACCCCCACCGACGACGTGGAGATCGACCTCGGCGCCCTGGGCGTGACCGAGGACGACGACACCTCCATCGACCTCGGCCCGCTGGCCGGGGACGAGGGCGACGAGGCCGGGGAAGAGGCCTCCCAGGACCGCGATGAGGCCCTCGAGGCCGCCATCCGGGAACTCCGCGAGGAACTCGAGGCCAAGTTCGGCGACTGGTACGTGATCCACACGTACTCCGGCATGGAGAACCGCGTCAAGCAGAACGTGGACGCCCGTGTCACCACGCTGAACATGGAGGACTACATCTTCGAGACGGTCGTCCCCACCGAGGACGTCGTCGAGGTCCGCAACAACGGCCGCAAGACCGTCACCCGTTGCGTGCTGCCCGGTTACGTGCTCGTGCGGATGGAACTGACCGACGACTCGTGGAGCGCCGTGCGCCAGACCCCCTCCGTGACCGGCTTCGTGGGCCAGGGCCAGCAGCCCGTCCCGCTGTCGATCGACGAGGTCGTCAACATGCTGACTCCTTCCGTGGTCGCCAAGGTCAACGCCGCTCACGCGGGTGCCGAGGCGTCGCGGAAGAAGAAGGTCGAGGTCGTCGACTTGGCTGTCGGCGACTCCGTCATGGTGACGGACGGCCCCTTCACCGGGGTGCACGCCACGATCACCGAAATCAACGCCAACAATCAGCGGCTCATCGCTCTCGTCGAGATCCTCGGCCGCGAGACCCCTGTCGACCTGGATTTCAAGCAGGTCGAGAAGGTCGTCTAAGATTGTGCGTCGCGCCTGTTCCCAGGCGCGCCAACCATCCGTTTAGGTAAAGGACCCACCCATGCCTCCCAAGAAGAAGGTCGCGGCCCTCGTCAAGGTCGCCCTGCAGGCCGGCGCTGCCACGCCTGCCCCGCCGGTCGGTACCGCTCTCGGTCCCCACGGCGTCAACATCATGGAGTTCGTGAAGGCGTACAACGCCCAGACCGAATCCCAGCGCGGCAACATCATCCCCGTCGAGATCACCATCTACGAGGACCGCACGTTCACCTTCATCACGAAGACGCCGCCGGCGTCGGAACTGATCAAGAAGGCTGCGGGCCTCAAGTCGGGCTCGGCCAACCCCCTGGCTGACAAGGTCGGCAAGATCACCAAGGACCAGGTCCGCGAGATCGCCACCACGAAGCTCCCCGACCTCAACGCCAACGACGTCGAGGCCGCCATGAAGATCATCGAAGGCACCGCCCGCTCCATGGGCGTCACCGTCGCCGAGTGATCTGACCCCCAACCGAAATCCCTGGTAGGGGAGTGCTCCCCGCGCCAGAACTGGTGGACCGGGCTGCGAGCCCGGCACGAACACAAGGAACCAGCATGAAGCACAGCAAGGCATACAAGGCAGCCGCCGACAAGCGCGCCGAGGGCCAGGCGTACAGCCCTGAGGAGGCCATCCGCCTCGTCAAGGAGATGGCCTCGGCCAAGTTCGACGAGTCGATCGACGTGGCCATGCGCCTCGGCGTCGACCCCCGCAAGGCGGACCAGCTCGTCCGCGGCACCATCAACCTTCCGCACGGCACTGGCAAGACGGCACGGGTCCTCGTCTTCGCCGCCGGTGACAAGGCTGACGCCGCCCGCGCGGCCGGCGCCGACGAGGTCGGCACCGACGAGCTCATCGAGAAGGTCGCCGGTGGCTACCTCGACTTCGATGCAGTCGTCGCCACCCCTGACCTCATGGGCAAGGTCGGCCGCCTCGGCCGCGTCCTCGGCCCCCGTGGCCTGATGCCGAACCCCAAGACCGGCACCGTCACCATGGACACCGGCAAGGCCGTCGCCGACATCAAGGGCGGCAAGATCGAGTTCCGCGTCGACCGTCACGCGAACCTGCAGTTCATCATCGGCCGCGCCTCGTTCACCGAGAAGCAGCTCGCTGAGAACTACTTCGCAGTGCTCGACGAGGTCCTCCGCCTCAAGCCGTCGGCTGCCAAGGGTCGGTACCTCCGCAAGGTCGCCGTCTCCGCCACGATGAGCCCCTCGGTCAGCATCGACGCCTCCGCCGTCAAGCCGGCCGCCGAGGCCTGATCACCAACTCCGAAGAACTGCGCATGGGTGTCACAATGACACCCATGCGCATTCTCGTTTCCGGCTTCGAGCCGTTCGGCGGCGACGTGGCCAACGCCAGCGGTGACGCCGTGGAGCAGCTGGGTGCCACGTGGGACGACCCTGCGGTCGACCTGCACGTCGTGACGCTGCCGGTCTCGTTCGACCGTGCCCCGACGGCGTTGGCAGCAGCGATCGCCGCCACCCGGCCCGACGCGGTGATCTGCGTGGGGGAGGCCGGCGGGCGCACTGCCGTCACCCCCGAGCGGTGGGCGGTCAACGAGCGCAGCGCCCGCATCCCGGACAACGACGGCGCGCAGCCCTCAGGGCCCATCGACGACCTTGCGCCCTCGCTCGCCTCGCGCATCGACGTCGACGGCATCGTCGAGGCCATGCGGGCGGCAGGGATCGAGGCCCAGCCCAGCCAGGACGCTGGGCGCTACGTCTGCAACGCGGTCTTCCGGGCGGCGCTGACCGGCTTCGACGGGCCGGCCGGCTTCATCCACGTGCCGGCGCTGCGCGCCACGGGCGAGGCGCTCGTCGGAGCCGAGACTGACGGCGCCGAACCGCGCCCTGCGGACCGCGGCGGCGTCGCCGGAGTCAGCGCGCTTCCCGAACTGGTCACGGCACTCCGGGCCGCCGTCGAGGTGGTCAGCCGGAGTCGCGCTTGATCAGGTGCCAGTTGAGGTCGTGGGCGCGGGGGCTCAGACCGGGGTCGTCGATGCGGTCGAGCAGCCCGTCGATGGTCTCGGAGTAGTCCGTCTGCCGAGCGCCGAGGGTCGTGAGCCTGGGCGCCGTGGAGTTGCCCTCGTCGATGTTGCCCATGCCGGTGATGCGGACCTCCGCCGGCACGCTGATCCCGTCGCGCACGGCGCGCCACAGCAACGAGATCGCCGCGCGGTCCGAGGAACACACGATCGCAGCGCGTCCGTCCCTCCCGGCGGCGCCGAAGAGCGCACGGGCGTCCTCACCGCTGGGCGAACGCTGGTCGAAGTCGTGAAGCGCCGGCGCGGGGAAGCCGACGTCGGCCGCTGCGGCGAGGAGCCACTGCGTGCGACGCGCCGTAGTGGCCTGCCGCTGATGCGCGGCGAACGGGTCGCCTGGCGTGACGAGATCCATGGTGAGCACACCTACCGGCTGAACGGGTGGGAGTCGATGCACTGGGTCACCGACGGCCATCGCAAGCTGGTGTGGTGGTCGGGCTCCGGCATCGAGTAGTTCTTCGACCTCGACGACGATCCCCGGGAGCTGCACAACCTCGTCCACGACGCGACGCGGACCGAGGAGGTCGACGGCTGGCGGCAGCGGTTGATCCGGCACCTCGCGGGCAGGGAGGAGGGTTTCGTGGCCGACGGTCGACTCGTGGCCGGGCGGCCCGTCCGCACGGAAGCCTCGTGGGTGGAGAGCCGCCTCGCAGGGGCAGATGGCCGCCACTAGCGCAACTGACATCGGCGCAACTCACCCGTTTGGGGGTGACGCCGGGGTCTGGGACGCGGGAAAGCTAGTAAAAAGAGCGGTCCCCGCTCACAATAGTCAACAACCCGGAAGGAGTTGACCATCATGGTGATCCTCGGAATCATCCTGCTCATCATTGGCCTGATCGCGAACATCTCGATCCTCACCTGGATCGGAATCATCCTGATCGTGGTGGGTCTGATCTTGAACTTCGTGCCGCTCGGTGGCGGCCGGAGCATGAGAGTCTGGTAACCGCCTCGCAGCCACACGACGGAGGCCCCGGCAGATCGCGGATCTGCCGGGGCTTCTGCGTTCCCACCCCCAGGGGTAGAAGTGTCCTGATGCGCCGGAGAACCCTAGGCATGCCCGGAGGGCGGGGTTATGGTGCTCGGACGAAACCGATGCGGCCCTGACAGCCGCAGATGGGTGGTGGACACATGCGTTACGTGAAGATGATGGGAGTCGCCGCAGCAGTGGCGCTCACGCTGACGGCCTGTGGGGGCGGCAACGGCGACGGTGACGGAACGGCCGAGGGGAGCGACGTCGACTTCTCGGGCGAGGCCAGCGGCACGCTGAAGACCCTCGCCTTCAACCCGGGCGACGAGGTGGGGCAGTCCCGCGCCGACCTGGCCGAGGAGAAACTCGGCGGCGTCACCGTCGAGATGGACACCGCCAACTTCGACGCCCAGAAGTTCGCGACGTTGGCCGCCGCGGGGAACCTGCCCGACGTGGTGCAGATGGACCGTGCATTCATCGCGACCTACGCCCAGAAGGGCCTCCTCATGCCGATGGACGACTGCTTCGCCGCGCAGGAGGTCGACGCGGGCGAGTACTGGTACCCGGCGGTGGTGGAGGATGTCACCTGGGACGGCAACATCTACGCGGCACCGCAGTTCTTCCAGCCCTCGATCATCATCGTGAACAAGGCCGTGACGGAGCCCGCCGGTGTCACCGCGGACCAGTTCGACACCTCCAAGCCGGATGAGCTCGTGGCACTGGCGGGGGAGCTGACCCAGATGAAGGGCGCTCAGCCGACGACGCTGGGGTTCGACCCCGACATGCCCGGCTCGATCGCGACCTGGTTCACCGTCTTCGGTGGCGGCGTCATGGACGACGACGGCAAGCCCGTGATCGACGACCCCAAGAACGTCGAGGCCCTCACGTTCCTCAAGGAACTGATGGAGGCGCAGGGCGGCTACGCCGAGGTCTCGTCCTTCAAGCAGACGTGGGACGTGTTCGGTGACCAGAACCAGTACGTCGCCAACCAGACCGCCGCCGGCCTGTGGGCCCAGTGGTACATCAACGTGCTCGCCGGTGCCAAGGACGACGTCCAGCTCGACGCGGTTCCGATCAAGGACCTCGAGGGCAACCCGTTCGCGATGGCCGGCGGCACCGCACTGGCGATCCCCGCCCAGGCCAAGAACCCCGTCGCCGCCTGCCAGTGGATCACCACCGTGACCAGCCAGGAGGCCTGGGAGGCGGCCGGCGACGCCCGGGCCAAGACCGTGACCGAGAACGACTCGATCAACACCGGTCTCTTCACCGGCTCGCCGGCGGCAGACCAGGCGGTGCGGGACGCGCACGTCAAGGAGAGCGGGAACGCCGACTTCGACAAGCTCATCACCACGGCCTACGACTCGCTGGCCGACACCCGCACCCTGGGTGCCTCGCCGGTGGGCCAGCCGATCGACGAGGCCATCAAGAACGCCGCCGGTGCAGCGCTGGCCGGTGACAAGACGCCCGAGCAGGCGCTCGCAGATGCGCAGGCGCAGGCGATGACCGCATGGGACGCGTTGGACAACGGCTGATCCACCGGACGCGACGGAGGGCGGGAGCATCTCTCCCGCCCTCCGTCGTGCCCCGTCAGCCCTTCATGCCGCCGGCCGAGATGCCCTTGATGAAGTACTTCTGCCCGAAGGCGAACAGGATCAGCATCGGCAGCGTGACGAGCAGGGCGGCCACCATCACGTACTGGTAGTCGCCCTGGCCGCCGGCGGTGGGGGAGTACTTGGTCATCGCGTAGTTGATGCCCAGGGGCACCGTGAAGTTCTCCGGCGTGCCGAAGTTGAGGTAGATCAGCGCACCGGTGAAGTTGTTCCAGGACGCCTGGAACTCGAACAGGAAGATGATGATGGCGCTGGGCAACGTCAGGGGGAAGGCGATCCTGCGGAACAGGGCCCAGTAGCCGCACCCGTCGATCCGCGCGGCCTCGAACAGTTCGCGGGGCACGCCCAGGTAGAACTGGCGCATCAGGAAGATGTAGAAGGCCGATCCGAACAGGGCACCACCCCACAGCGGGATGTTGGTGCCCAGGGCGCCGAAGAACTTCCAGATGAGGTAGTTGGGGATCAGCGTGACGGCGCCGGGCAGCATCATGGTGGCCAGGACCAGCCCGAACAGGAGGTTGCGGCCGGGGAAGCGGAAGTAGGCGAAGCCGAAGGCCACCATGGACGAGGAGATCGTCATGAGGAAGGCGGCGGCGAGCGCGATGAACACCGAGTTGCCCAGCCAGGCCAGCAGCGGCAGCTGGTCCCACACCTCGACGTAGTTGGTGGGGGTGAATGTCTTGGGGATCAAGGCGTTGTCGAACACCTCGCCGCGGGGCTTGAAGCTCGCGCTGAGCAGCCAGAGCAGCGGGTACAGGAACGCGATCCCCAGCGCCAGGAGCAGTACCCAGCGCAGCACCTCGGAGACGCCGGCCCGGATGCGCCACCACTGGATGCCTGATCCGGTGTGGCTGCCTGCCGCGGACCGCGCCGCGGCCTCCTCCACGGTGGTCATCGGGCACCTCCTTCGTAGTAGACCATGCGGTTGCCCACCTTGAGTTGGACGATCGTGATGACGAGGATGATCAGGAACAGCAGCCACGCCATGGCGGCGGCTAGCCCGAAGTTGAACTGCTGGAACGCCTGTTGGTACAGGTAGACGCCGAAGAACAGTGCGGCGTCGGGGGCGGCGGAACTGGCGTCGCGGTAGAACAGCAGGTACGCCTGGTCGAACACCTGCAGCGAGGCGATCGTCAGGGTGATCGTGATGAAGAAGAGCGTGGGGGAGATCATCGGCAGCGTGATCGTCACGAACTGGCGCAACCTCCCGGCACCGTCGATCGCCGCGGACTCGTACAGTTCCTGCGGGACGCTCTGCAGCGCCGCGAGGAAGATCATGGCGGAACCGGCCACGGCCCAGGCAGCCATGATGACGATCGACGGCTTGACCCACGCCGGATCCAGCAGCCATTGGGGGCCGTCGATGCCGATGGCGGCCAGCGCCTTGTTGATCGCGCCCTGGTTGCCGTTGAGGAGCAGCAGGAACACCGCCGCCGTCGCGACGGCGGGCGTCATCTTGGGCAGGTAGTAGATCACCCGGAAGAGGCCGGCGCCGCGGTTGACGGAGTTGAGCAGCATCGCGATGAGCAGGGCCACGGCGATCTCGAGGGGCACGGCCATCACGGCATAGGTGAAGGTGTTGCCCAGGGAGGTGAGCACCTTGGGATCCGAGACGAGCGCCTCGTAGTTGCGGATGCCGCTGGGGTTCATGGTGTTGGTGACCAGGTCGTAGTTCGTGAACGACAGCACCAGGCTGTAGGTCATCGAGACCACAGTGAAGATGAGGAAGCCGACGATCCACGGCGAGATGAACAGGAAGGCGGCGAGGATCTCGCGCCGGTTGTACTTCTCCCTGGGGCCGCGTCGCCTCCTGGCCGCGCCCCGTCGCGCCGCGCCAGCGGCCGTCTCCACCTGGTCCGGTGCTGGTAGCAGCGCACCCTGTGCGGTTGAGGACATGATCACTCCCTCCCGGGTCAGCCGACGATGTTGCGCTGACTGTAATCCCGGGGGAGGGCGACCACTAGGTCCTTTAGGTCAGGGAGTGGCTCAGAGGACCTTGTTGAAGAAATCCGCAGTCCGCTGCTGCCGGGGGTGGTCGATGACGTCGCGGGGGGCGCCGCGCTCGACGATGACGCCGTCGTCCATGAACACGACCTGGTCGCCGACCTCGCGCGCGAAGCCCACCTCGTGCGTCACCACGACCATGGTCATGCCGCTGGCGGCCAACTCCTGCATCACGGCCAGCACCTCGCCCACCAGTTCGGGGTCCAGGGCGGACGTCGGCTCGTCGAACAGCATCAGGTCCGGCTGCATCGCCAGGGCGCGAGCGATCGCGACGCGCTGCTGCTGCCCGCCGGAGAGCTGCGACGGGTAGTGGTCTGCCCGCTCCGAGAGCCCGACGCGGGCGAGCTGCTCGTCGGCTAGCTGCGCCGCCTCCGCCCGGCCGAGCCCGCGCACCTGCCGCGGCGCCTCCATGACGTTCTCGCGCGCGGTCATGTGGGGGAACAGGTTGAAGCGCTGGAAGACCATGCCGACGCGCTCGCGCTGCTTGGCGATCTGCTTGTCGCTGAGGCGGTGGAGCACACCGTCGACCTCGCGCAGGCCCATGAGTTCGCCGTCGACGTACAGCCGGCCGGCGCTGATCTGCTCGAGCTCGTTGATGCAGCGGATCAGGGTGGACTTGCCGGAGCCGGACGGGCCCAGCACCACGCAGACCTCGCCCTTCTGCACCTGCAGGTCGATGCCCTTGAGGACGTGGAGTTCACCGAAGAACTTGTGCACGCCCTGGATGTCGACCATGGGGGTTGTGGCGGTCACGGGGTCACCTCCAGGTTGGGGTCGGCATGGACGGTACCGGACGCGAGGATGGCCTGCTGCTTCTTCGACATGCCCTTGGCCCTGCCGGCCGGGGCCTCGGAATCGTCGAAGCCGCGGCCGTAGTAGCGTTCCAGGCGGGCCTGGCCCACCATGAGGATCGAGGTGATCGACAGGTACCAGATGGCCGCCACGATCAGCAGCGGCACGGGGAGGAAGCTCTTGTTGCCGATGGCGTTGGTGACGAACGTCAGTTCGAGGGAGAACGGCACGGCCAGCACCAGCGACGTGGTCTTCAGCATCGAGATGGTCTCGTTGCCTGTCGGCGGCACGATGACACGCATGGCCTGCGGGATCACGATGCGACGAAGGGTCGTCGAGCGCTTCATGCCGAGGGCGGTCGACGCCTCCCACTGGCCCTTGTCGACCGAGCTGAGGCCGCCGCGGACGATCTCGGAGAGGTAGGCGCCCTCGTTGAGGCCCAGGCCGAGGATGGCGGCGACGGTGGCGTTGATGACGTCCTGGGTGTCGAACTGGAGCCACTCGGGGCCGAACGGTACGCCGATGCGCGGGTAGAGCACGGCGATGAGGCCCCAGAACACCAGCTGCGTGTAGATGGGGGTGCCGCGGAAGAACCAGATGTAGAGGTAGGCGACCCAGCGCAGGATGGGGTTGGTGCCCATCCGCATGATCGCCGTGGTGACGGCCAGGACGATGCCGAGCGCCATGGCCGCCACCGTCAGGATGAGGGTCCACCCCACGCCGGCGATCACGCGCGCGTCGAACAGGTACTGCGCGACGACGTCCCAGCGGTAGTTCGGGTTGGTGATGAGGCTGTACACCAACAGCGCGAACAGCGCGGCGACGACGACCGCCCAGATCCAGACGCTGGGCCTGGGGACGGGGCGGGCGCGGATCAGTTCCGGCTGGGGGGTGTCCATGCTCAGCTGCCGGGGTTCAGCTCGGCCGTGGTGAGGCCGGCTTCCTCGACGCCCCAGGAGTCGAGGATGGCCTGCCAGGTGCCGTCGTCCATGAGGTGCTGCATCGCCTTCTGGACGGCCTCGGTGAGTTCGGCGTCGTCCTGCGGCACCACGATGCCCTGCGGGGCCGCGTCGCGGACGCCCCCGACGACCTCGAGCTGGTCACCGGTGATGGCCACCGAGTAGCTGGCGACGGTGGAGTCGGCGTAGAAGGCCTTGGCCTTGCCGCCCACCACGTTGGTGGTGACGTCGCTCTGGCGCGGGTAGGAGAGGATGTCGATGGCCTCCTTGCCGGCGGCGGCGCACTCCTCGCTGAACGCGGTCAGCTCCTCCTCCTGCCAGGTGCCGGTCTGCACGCCGATGGACTCGCCGCACACGTCGTCGGGGTTGAGGCCCTCGGGGTTGCCCTTCTTGACGGCGTAGCTCGAGCCGACCTCGATGTAGCTGATCATGTTGTAGGCGGCGGTGCGCTCCGGCGAGATCGTGAACGACGAGATGCCGATGTCGTACTTGGAGCCCATCCCGGCCAGCAGCGAGGCGAACTCGCCGTCGACGACCTCGGCCTCGAGGCCCAGGACGCGGCCGAGCGCCTTGCTCAGGTCGACGTCGTAGCCGATGGCGGTCTGCAGGTCGTCGGCGCGGAACTCCGCGGGGGCGTAGTCGGTGGCGGCCCCGACGATGAGGGTGCCCTTCTCGGCGACGTCCTGGGGGAGGAGGGCGGCGATCTCGTCCACCTTCTCGACGCCGGAGACGTCGTGGGTGCGGTCGGTCGAGTCTGCCGACTCGGTTGCGTCCTGGCCGCCGCAGGCGGTCAGGGTGAGGGCGGCCAGCAGGCCGGTGGCGAGGATTCGGCGCATGTGATTCTCCCGATGCGGATACAAGGTGGTCTCAACTGCCAAATCCTAATGGACGCCGCTGCCCGCGCCGCATCCGCGGGGTGACCAACGTGCGGGGGGATGCGATTTGGTGCGCGGCGCGAGGTCGGGTATCGTTTCGCGAGCCGAAGACCGCAGGTGGCTCAACAGCCATAAAGCCGCAAGGCACCCGCGCAGGTGAACGTAGAAGCTTACAGGCCCAGTCCTGTCCGCCCCGCGCCGCCTGCGCAGGGGCGTTTTTTTGTGTCACGCGTCACTTCGGCCCTCGGGCCGCCCCTTCCAGGGCGGGCAGAGGTGTTAGACCGGAAGGAGACTCATATGGCGAGGCCGGACAAGGCTGCCAAGGTTTCGGAGCTTACTGAGGCATTCAGCAAGTCCGAAGCGACAGTGCTGACCGAGTACCGCGGTCTCACCGTGGCGCAGCTCAAGGAACTGCGCCGTTCGCTCGGTGAGAACGCCACCTACGCCGTTGCGAAGAACACCCTGACGGCGATCGCGGCCAAGGAAGCCGGCATCGAGGGTCTCGACGAGACCCTGACCGGCCCCACCGCCATCGCATTCGTCACCGGTGACATCGCAGCCGCCACCAAGGGGCTGCGTGACTTCGCGAAGGCGAATCCGTCTCTGGCAATCAAGGGTGGTGTCCTGGAAGGCAAGTTCCTCGACGCCCAGGCTGTCCTGAAGCTGGCTGACCTCGAATCCCGCGAGGTCCTGCTGTCGAAGATGGCAGGCGCGCTCCAGGCCAACCTGGCCAAGGCCGCCTACCTGCTGGCCGCCCCGCTGTCGCAGGGCGCTCGCGTCCTCGGCGCGCTGCGCGACGCTGCAGAGGCCAACCCCTCCCTGATCGGTGGCGCAGGCTCCGCGCCGGCCGCCGAAGCCACGGACGAGACCCCCGCCGCGGAAGCGGCACCCGAAGCAGCGGAAGCTGCGGAATAACAACTGTTCCGCACGCTGCGGACAAATCTGAAAGGAAAGCCTCATGGCTAAGCTCACCAACGACGAGCTCCTTGACGCCTTCAAGGAGATGACCCTGATCGAGCTCTCCGAGTTCGTCAAGCTGTTCGAGGACACCTTCGGCGTGACCGCCGCTGCCCCGGTGGCCGTCGCCGCCGCTGCTCCGGCCGCTGCCGCCGGCGACGCCGCTGGCGACGCTGGCGACGAGGGTGGCTCGGACAAGGTCGACGTCATCCTGACCTCCGGTGGCGACAAGAAGATCGCCGTCATCAAGGAGGTGCGCGCTCTGACCTCCCTCGGCCTGAAGGAGGCCAAGGACCTCGTCGAGGGCGCCCCGAAGCCGGTGCTCGAGGGCGTCGACAAGGACACCGCTGCCAAGGCGAAGGAGGCCCTCGAGGCCGCCGGCGGCACCGTCGAGTTCAAGTGATCTAGCGTCACCCACTCGTTCCGACGGCCCGTTCCCGCGAGGGGGCGGGCCGTTGGTCGTCTCCACCGACGCGCCCACTTGCGGGCGGCCCGTGTGCCGGTATGATTCGTAACGCGACTCGACGTGGAGTCGCTTTCACCGCAGGCTGAAATTCCCGAGCCGGCGGCTGTTGCCGTCTGCTGCTGTTTGGTGTACTGTGGTTCCTTGCCCCGCTATGCGTTGCGCCCGTGATTTGACACGGGCCGTTCGCCATGCACGGATATTTGCTTCAAGCGTTCTTGGAAGGACCCAATCTTGGCCGCCTCGCGCTCTGCGTTGAAGAACACCAATGTCGTCTCGTCCACAGGCAGGATCTCGTTCGCGAAGATTCACGAGCCCCTGGAGGTGCCCAACCTCCTGGACCTGCAGATCGACGCATACAACTGGTTGATCGGGAATGAGACATGGCGGGCGAAGGTCGAGGAGCAGCTCGCCTCCGGCCGTACCGACGTCAACACCCGTTCCGGCTTGGAGGAGATCTTCGCCGAGATCTCGCCCATCTCCGATTTCCAGGACTCGATGCAGCTGTCGTTCCGCGACCACCGCTTCGAGGAGCCCAAGTGGACCATCGAGGAGTGCAAGGACCGCGACACCACCTACGCCGCGCCGCTCTTCGTCACCGCCGAGTTCACCAACAACGAGACCGGTGAGATCAAGTCGCAGACCGTGTTCATCGGCGATTTCCCGCTGATGACCGACCGCGGCACCTTCATCATCAACGGCACCGAGCGCGTCGTGGTGTCGCAGCTCGTGCGCTCGCCGGGCGTCTACTTCGAGCAGACCCCCGACAAGACCTCCGACAAGGACATCTACTCCTGCAAGGTCATCCCGTCGCGCGGCGCGTGGCTGGAGTTCGAGATCGACAAGCGCGACATGGTGTTCGTGCGCCTCGACCGCAAGCGCAAGCAGAACGTCACCGTGCTGCTCAAGGCGCTCGGCTGGACCGAGGACCGCATCCTGGCGGAGTTCGGCGACTCCGAGTCGATGCGCCTCACGCTCGAGAAGGACACCGTCAAGACGCAGGACGAGGCCCTTCTCGACATCTACCGCAAGCTCCGCCCGGGTGAACCCCCGGCGCGTGACGCGGCGCAGCAGCTGTTGGAGAACTACTACTTCAACGACAAGCGCTACGACCTCGCGAAGGTTGGTCGCTACAAGATCAACAAGAAGCTCGGCCTGGACCTGCCGTTCGACCAGCAGGTGCTCACCGAGGAGGACATCGCCGCGGCCATCCGCTACGTCGTCGCCCTGCACGAGCACAAGGAGCTCCTGGGTGACCTCCCCGTCGAGGCCGATGACATCGACCACTTCGGCAACCGTCGACTCCGCACCGTGGGCGAGCTGATCCAGAACCAGCTGCGCACCGGCCTCGGCCGCATGGAGCGCGTCGTCCGTGACCGCATGACCACGCAGGACATCGAGGCGATCACGCCGCAGACGCTGATCAACATCCGTCCCGTGACCGCGGCGCTGAAGGAGTTCTTCGGCACCTCGCAGCTGTCGCAGTTCATGGACCAGAACAACCCGCTCGCCGGCCTGACGCACAAGCGTCGCCTGTCCGCGCTGGGCCCCGGTGGTCTGTCCCGTGACCGCGCCGGCATGGAGGTCCGAGACGTCCACCCGTCGCACTACGGCCGCATGTGCCCCATCGAAACCCCTGAAGGCCCGAACATCGGCCTGATCGGCTCGCTCGCCTCGTTCGCGCGCGTCAACGCGTTCGGCTTCATCGAGACCCCGTACCGCAAGGTCGTCGACGGCCACGTGACGGACCAGATCGACTACCTCACTGCTGACGAGGAGGACCGTTACTCCATTGCGCAGGCCAACGCGGCAGTCGACCAGGACGGCCGCCTGACGGAGGAGCGCGTGCTCGTCCGACTCAAGCACGGTGACGCCGACGAGGTGCCCGTGGCCGAGGTCGAGTACATGGACGTGTCCCCGCGCCAGATGGTCTCCATCGCCACCGCGCTGATCCCGTTCCTCGAGCACGACGACGCATCGCGTGCGCTCATGGGCGCCAACATGCAGCGCCAGGCCGTGCCGCTGCTGCGCAACGAGTCGCCGCTGGTGGGCACCGGCATGGAGTACCGAGCCGCGGTCGACGTCGGTGACGTGACCCTGGCCCGCAAGCCCGGCGTCGTGAGCTCCGTCTCGGCAGACCTCCTCGAGATCGCCAACGACGACGGCACCTACTCCAGCTTCAAGCTGGACAAGTTCGTGCGGTCGAACGCCGGCACCTGCATCAACCAGCGCCCGCTGGTCGGCCCCGGTGACCGCGTCGAGGTCGGCACCCCGCTGGCCGACGGCCCCTGCACCGACCAGGGCGAGCTCGCGCTGGGCAAGAACCTCCTCGTCGCGTTCATGCCGTGGGAGGGCCTCAACTACGAGGACGCCATCATCCTGTCGCAGCGCATCGTGCAGGACGACGTCCTCACCTCGATCCACATCGAGGAGCACGAGGTCGACGCCCGCGACACCAAGCTGGGCGCCGAGGAGATCACCCGCGAGATCCCCAACGTCTCCGACGAGATGCTGGCAGACCTCGACGAGCGCGGCATCGTGCGCATCGGCGCCGAGGTCTCGGCGGGCGACATCCTGGTCGGCAAGGTCACGCCCAAGGGCGAGACCGAGCTCACCCCTGAGGAGCGCCTGCTGCGCGCCATCTTCGGTGAGAAGGCCCGCGAGGTCCGCGACACCTCGCTGAAGGTGCCCCACGGCGAGTCCGGCACCGTCATCGGCGTGCGCGTGTTCAACCGCGAGGACGACGACGAACTGCCCCCCGGCGTGAACCAGCTGGTCCGCGTGCACGTGGCGCAGAAGCGCAAGATCTCCGACGGCGACAAGCTCGCCGGCCGCCACGGCAACAAGGGCGTCATCTCGAAGATCCTGCCGGTGGAGGACATGCCGTTCCTGGAGGACGGCACCCCCGTCGACATCGTGCTGAACCCGCTCGGCGTGCCCTCGCGCATGAACGTGGGCCAGGTCCTCGAGAACCACCTCGGCTGGATCGCCAAGACCGGTTGGGACATCACCGAGGTGCAGGCCGACTGGGCCGAGCGTCTCCGCGACGTCGGCCTCGGCCGCGTGGAGGCCGACGCCAAGGTCGCCAGCCCCGTCTTCGACGGCGCCAACGAGCAGGAGATCGCAGGCCTGCTGGAGAACTCGCTGACCACCCGTGACGGCGACCGCCTGATCGACGCCAGCGGCAAGGCCCGGCTCTACGACGGCCGCTCCGGCGAGCCGTACCCGGAGAAGATCGGCGTGGGCTACATGTACATGCTGAAGCTCCACCACCTGGTCGACGACAAGATCCACGCCCGTTCGACCGGCCCGTACTCGATGATCACCCAGCAGCCGCTCGGCGGCAAGGCCCAGTTCGGTGGCCAGCGCTTCGGTGAGATGGAGGTGTGGGCGCTCGAGGCCTACGGCGCCGCCTGGGCGCTGCAGGAGCTGCTCACCATCAAGTCCGACGACGTGCCCGGCCGCGTCAAGGTCTACGAGGCGATCGTCAAGGGCGAGAACATCCCCGAGCCCGGCATCCCTGAGTCCTTCAAGGTGCTCGTCAAGGAGATGAAGTCGCTCTGCCTGAACGTCGAGGTGCTCTCCGGCGACGGAACCGTCATCGACCTGACCGAGTCGGAGGACGACATCCGCTCGGCCGAGGACTTCGGCATCGATCTCGGCCGCCGTCCCGGAAGCGACAACTTCATGGACGTCGACGAAGTCTGAGTTCCACTCAGCCACCCGAAACTCAGACCTTTCAGACAAGGCGCCCACTGCCCAAGTGGGGGAAAGAGAAGCCCAACGTGCTGGACGTGAACTTCTACGACGAACTCCGGATCGGTCTCGCGAGCACCGAGCAGATCCAGAAGTGGTCCGAGGGCGAGGTCAAGAAGCCCGAGACCATCAACTACCGCACGCTCAAGCCCGAGCGTGACGGCCTCTTCTGCGAGAAGATCTTCGGCCCCACCCGTGACTGGGAGTGCTACTGCGGCAAGTACAAGCGGGTCCGCTTCAAGGGCATCGTCTGCGAGCGCTGCGGCGTCCAGGTGAGCCGCAGCAACGTGCGCCGCGAGCGCATGGGCCACATCGAGCTGGCCGCACCCGTGACCCACATCTGGTACTTCAAGGGCGTCCCGAGCCGTCTCGGCTACCTGCTGGACATCGCCCCGAAGGACCTGGAGAAGGTCATCTACTTCGCCGCGCACATGATCACGTCCGTGGACGAGGAGGGCCGCCACCGCGACCTGTCCTCGCTGCAGGCGAAGGTCGAGGCCGAGTCGAAGCAGGTCGCCAGCAAGCGCGACGCGGACATCGAGACCCGCATGCGCAAGCTGGAGGAGGACCTGGCCGAGCTCGAGGAGGAGGGCGCCAAGGCCGACGTCAAGCGCAAGGTGCGCGAGGCGGGGGAGAAGGAAGCCAACCTCATCCGCACCCGCGCCCAGCGTCAGCTCGACCGCATCGACGAGGTGTGGCAGCGCTTCAAGGGCCTGAAGGTCCAGGACCTCGAGGGTGACGAGATCCTCTACCGCGAGATGAAGAAGCGCTTCGGCAAGTACTTCGAGGGCTCCATGGGCGCCGAGGCCATCCAGAAGCGCCTCCAGGACTTCGACCTCAAGGCCGAGTCCGAGTCGCTGCGCGAGACCATCGCCACCGGCAAGGGCCAGCGCAAGACCCGCGCCCTGAAGCGCCTCAAGGTCGTCAGCGCCTTCCTCAACGGCCAGAACGCGCCGTCGTCGATGGTGCTCGACGTCGTCCCGGTCATCCCGCCGGACCTGCGCCCCATGGTCCAGCTCGACGGTGGCCGCTTCGCCACCTCGGACCTCAACGACCTCTACCGCCGCGTCATCAACCGCAACAACCGTCTCAAGAGGCTGATCGACCTCGGTGCCCCCGAGATCATCGTCAACAACGAGAAGCGGATGCTGCAGGAGGCCGTCGACTCCCTGTTCGACAACGGCCGTCGTGGCCGCCCGGTCACGGGTCCCGGCAACCGTCCCCTGAAGTCGATCTCCGACATGCTCAAGGGCAAGCAGGGCCGTTTCCGCCAGAACCTGCTCGGCAAGCGCGTCGACTACTCGGGCCGCTCCGTCATCGTGGTCGGCCCGCAGCTCAAGCTGCACCAGTGCGGCCTGCCGAAGGCCATGGCGCTGGAGCTGTTCAAGCCGTTCGTGATGAAGCGTCTCGACGACCTCAACCACGCGCAGAACATCAAGGCCGCCAAGCGCATGGTGGAGCGTCAGCGCCCCGTCGTGTGGGACGTCCTCGAAGAGGTCATCGCGGAGCACCCGGTGCTGCTGAACCGTGCACCAACCCTGCACCGCCTCGGCATCCAGGCGTTCGAGCCGCAGCTCATCGAGGGCAAGGCCATCCAGATCCACCCGCTCGTCTGCACGGCGTTCAACGCTGACTTCGACGGTGACCAGATGGCAGTGCACCTCCCGCTGTCGGCCGAGGCTCAGGCCGAGGCCCGCGTGCTGATGCTGTCGACGAACAACATCCTCAAGCCCGCAGACGGCCGCCCCGTGACCATGCCCACCCAGGACATGATCATCGGCCACTACTTCCTGACGTCCGAGCGTGAGGGCAAGGGGCAGGGCCGGGTGTTCTCGTCCCTGGCCGAGGCCGTCATGGCGTTCGACCGTGGCGACCTGGAGATCGGCGCGAAGATCCGCGTCGTCCTGCGTGACGTCGTGGTCGACGGTGTCGAGCCCCGTCCAGACGGCTCGCTGCTGGTCGAGACGACGCTCGGCCGCGCGCTGTTCAACGAGGCGTTGCCGGTGGACTTCCCGTTCGTCAACGCCGTCGTGGGCAAGCGTGTCCTCGGCCAGATCATCAACGAGCTGGCCGAGAGCTACCCGAAGGTACAGGTGGCCAACGCTCTGGACAACCTGAAGGACATGGGCTTCAAGTGGGCCTCCCGCTCCGGCGTGACCGTGTCCATCTCGGACGTCCAGACCCCGCCGCAGAAGGCCGAGATCCTCGACGTCTACGAGCGTCGCGCCACGAAGATCGACAAGCTCTACGACCGCGGTCAGCTGACCGAGGACGAGCGTCGCTCGGAGCTCATCGGCATCTGGGGTGACGCCACCACGGAGCTGACCGAGGCCATGAAGGCGAACTTCACCACGGACAACCCGATCTACATGATGGTCGACTCGGGTGCCCGAGGAAACATGACGCAGATGCGTCAGATCGCCGCCATGCGAGGCCTCGTGGCCAACCCGAAGGGCGAGATCATCGCGCGTCCGATCAAGTCGAACTTCCGCGAGGGCCTCTCCGTGCTCGAGTACTTCATCTCGACCCACGGTGGCCGAAAGGGTCAGGCCGACACCGCTCTGCGCACCGCAGACTCCGGTTACCTGACCCGTCGTCTGGTCGACGTGTCGCAGGACGTCATCATCCGCGAGGAGGACTGTGGCACCGAGCGTGGCCTGACCAAGGTCATCGCCAAGTGGACGGTCCCGGGCACCGATGAGACCGGCCGCCCGATCGAGGTGCCGGCCGAGCCGTTCGCCGAGGGTGCGTCCGTCGAGACGACGGTCGACGTCGAGACCGCCGTCTACGCCCGTTCGCTCGCCGTCGACGCCGTCGACGCGCAGGGCAACGTGCTGGTCACCGCAGGCACCGACCTGGGCGACGCCGAGATCCGCCAGCTGGTGGAGGCCGGTGTCACGGAGGTCAAGGTGCGCTCGGTGCTGACCTGTGAGTCGGCTGCCGGTACCTGCGCCATGTGCTACGGCCGTTCGCTGGCCTCCGGCAAGCTCGTCGACGTCGGCGAGGCCGTGGGCATCGTCGCGGCCCAGTCGATCGGTGAGCCCGGCACCCAGCTGACGATGCGTACCTTCCACACCGGTGGTGTGGCCGGTGACGACATCACGCAGGGTCTGCCCCGTGTCACCGAACTCTTCGAGGCCCGCCAGCCCAAGGGCAAGGCCCCGATCGCCGAGGCCGACGGCGTCGTGCGCATCGAGGACGGCGACCGTTCGCGCAAGATCATCATCGTGCGTGACGACGGTGGCGAGGACCTGGAGTACCCGGTGGCACGCCGTACCCGCCTCGAGTTCGAGGACGGCACGGGCCAGCGCATCCACATCCAGGACGGTGTCCGCGTGTCGATCGGCCAGCAGCTGACGGCCGGTCAGGTGGACCCGCAGGACGTGCTGCGCGTGCGCGGCCTCCGCAAGGTGCAGGAGCACCTCGTCGAGGAGGTCCAGCGCGTGTACCGCACGCAGGGTGCCCCCATCCACGACAAGCACATCGAGATCATCATCCGGCAGATGCTGCGCCGCGTGACGGTCATCGATTCCGGCGACACCACGATGATGCCGGGTGAGCTCGTGGACCGTCCCAGCTACGAGGCGGCCAACCGCAAGGCCCTGTCCGAGGGCGGCAAGCCCGCTGAGGGCCGCCCGGTGCTGATGGGCATCACGAAGGCGTCGCTCGCGACGGAGTCGTGGCTGTCCGCCGCCTCCTTCCAGGAGACGACGAAGGTGCTCACCGACGCCGCCATCCAGGGCAAGAGCGACCAGCTCCTCGGCCTGAAGGAGAACGTCATCCTCGGCAAGCTGATCCCGGCGGGTACCGGTCTCGACCGCTACCGCAACATCCGGGTGGAGCCCACCGAGGAGGCCCGAGCCACCGCCTACACGATGAGCTACGACCCGTATGACTACGCGTTCGGCTCTGACGTGGTCGGCCCGGCCGTGCCGCTCGACGAGATGGACTTCGGCGAGATCCGCTGATCCCACGCACGAGGGCCCGAGACCGCCTGGTCTCGGGCCCTTCTACGTTGTGGGGGAACTAGCCCTTGGACACCGCGCGGCGCTTGTTGAGGAGGTCGAACGCGACCGCGAACAGCAGCACGAGGCCCTTGACCACCTGCTGGGTGGGGGTCTCGACGCCGAGGAGCTGCATGCCGTTGGTCATCACGGCCATGATGGTGCCGCCGATGATCGCCCCGACGACGCGCCCGACGCCACCGGTGACGGCCGCGCCGCCGATGAAGCAGGCGGCGATGGCGTCGAGCTCGATGCCGTTGCCTGCTGCAGGCTGGGCGCCGTTGGCGCGCGACGAGTAGATGATGCCGGCGATGGCCGACAGCAGGCCCATGTTGACGTAGACCAGCATGATCGTGCGCTTCACGTTGACGCCGGAGAGGCGAGCCGCGTGGATGTTGCCGCCGATGGCGTAGGTGTGGCGCCCGTAGATGGTGTTCTGCGACACGAACGCGTAGATGATGATCAACGCCGCGAGGATGAACAGCACGATCGGGAAGCCGCGGCTGGCGGCGAGCTGGAACGCGAAGAACAGCACTGCGGCGGCGATCGCGACGAACTTCACGATCACGAGGCCCATGCTGTCGACGGGCTGCTCGTAGCGGATGCGTGCGGCGCGGTTGCGCAGGACGCTGACGATGAAGCCCACCACCGCGACGATGCCGATCAGCAGTGTGAAGATGTCCACGTTCGCGCCGAAGATCGGCACGGTGCCGAAGAGCCCCTGGATGAACCCGGTGGCGATCTGCTTGTACTCGTAGCTCATGGGGGACAGCGAGATGGAGCCCAGCACCATGAACGTGGCGCCGCGGAACAGGAGCATGGAGGCCAACGTCACGATGAAGCCGGGGATGCCCACGTAGGCCACCCAGAAGCCGTGCCAGATGCCGATCAGCAGGCCCACGACGATGCCGGCGATGACCGCGATCCACCAGGCCTGGCCCATCTTGATCACCAGCGTCGCCGCGATGGCGCCGACCAGGGCGATCACGGAACCGACCGACAGGTCGATGTGGCCGACGACGATGACGAAGAGCATGCCGATGGCCAGCACAAGGATGTAGGAGTACTGCAGCACCAAGTTAGTCACGTTGGGCGGGCTGAGCAGCAGACCCTGTGTCCAGACTTGAAAGAGGATGACGATGGCCACCAGAGCCAGGAAGATGCCGCTCTGGCGGAGGTTCACCGCCCCCAGCAGGTTCTTGACGGTCGCCATCAGGCAGCCTCCCTTTCCTTGGTCATGAGTGTCATGAGGTTTTCCTGGTTCGCTTCGCCGCGATCCAGCACGCCGGTGATCCGCCCGAAGGCCAACGTGTAGATGCGGTCGCAGATGCCGAGCAGTTCGGGCAGCTCGGAGGAGATCACGATGACGCCCTTGCCCGCGTCGGCGAGCGCGTTGATGATCGTGTAGATCTCGTACTTGGCGCCGACGTCGATGCCTCGCGTCGGCTCGTCGAGGATGAGCACCTCGGGCTCGGTCATCATCCACTTGGAGAGGACGACCTTCTGCTGGTTGCCGCCGGACAGCTGCCCGGCGAGCGTCATCACCGACGGGGCCTTGATGCGCATGCTGCCGCGGAAGCCCTCGGCGCGCTTGATCTCCTCGTTGGCGTTGACGGCGCCCAGCGGCGTCTTGAGCCGCTCGAGCGAGGCGGCCGAGATGTTGCGGCGGATGTCGTCGATGAGGTTGAGGCCGAAACGCTTGCGGTCCTCGGTGGCGTAGGCCAGTCCCGCGTCGATCGCCTCGTGGACGGTGGGGAGCTTGACCTCCTTGCCACGCAGGTATGCGGTGCCACTGACCTTGTGGCCCCACGCCTCACCGAAGATGCTCATGGCCAGTTCGGTGCGGCCGGCGCCCATGAGGCCCGCGATGCCGACGATCTCGCCGGCGCGGACGTTGAGGCTGGCGCCGTCGATGGTCTTGCGGCCCGGGATCGTGGGGTGCATGACCGACCAGTCCTCGATCCGGAACAGTTCCTCACCGATGTTCGGCGTGTGGTCCGGGTAGAGGTGCTCCAGGTCTCGACCCACCATGCCCTTGATGATGCGGCTCTGCTGCATCTCCGGGCCCTTCTGGATGGTCTCGATCGTCATGCCGTCACGGATGATGGTGTTCGCGTCGGCGATGGAGATGATCTCGCCCAGCTTGTGGGAGATCATGATCGACGTGATGCCGTCCTCGCGCAGCGCGCGCAGGAGCCCGAGCAGGTGCGCCGAATCGGTGTCGTTGAGGGCCGCGGTGGGCTCGTCGAGGATCAGCAGCTTCACCTCCTTGGAGAGCGCCTTGGCGATCTCCACGAGCTGCTGCTTGCCGACGCCGATGTCCTGGATGAGGGTCGTCGGGTTCTCGTCGAGACCGACCTGGCGCAGCAGCTGGGCCGCGCGCTGGTTGGTCTTGTTCCAGTTGATGTAGCCGTTCTCCCGCTGCTCGTTGCCGAGGAAGATGTTCTCCGCGATGGAGAGCTGGGGGACCAGCGCCAACTCCTGGTGGATGATGACGATGCCCTTGGCTTCGGACTGGTTGATCGAGTTGAACTTGACCTCTTCACCGTCGAAGAAGATCTGGCCGTCGTAGGTGCCGTGGGGGTAGACACCGGACAGCACCTTCATGAGGGTGGACTTGCCCGCGCCGTTCTCGCCGCAGATGGCGTGGATGTCGCCGCGCTGCACGCTGAGGTTCACGTCCGACAGCGCCTTCACACCAGGGAACTCCTTGGTGATGTTGCGCATCTCAAGAATGATGTCGCTCAAGGTATGCCTGCTTTCAATTGGGACGGGGCCGGTGGTTGATATTCAACCACCGGCCCCATGGCGTCAGATACCGGGATCAGGCAACGCCGGAGTCGACCTGCTCCTGCGTCCAGTAACCGGTGTCGACAAGGGCTTCGGTGACGTTGTCCTTGGTGACCGTGGTGACGTCGAGGAGGTACGACGGAACGACCTTCACGCCGTTGTCGTAGGTCTCGGTGTCGTTGGCCTCGGGCTCGTTGCCCTCGAGCAGCGCCACGGCCGCCTTGACGGCCTGCTCGGCCAGGAGGCGGGTGTCCTTGAAGATCGTCGAGTACTGGATGCCGTCGTTGATCAGCTTGACCGAGGCGATCTCGGCGTCCTGGCCGGTGACGATCGGGAAGGTCTCGCCGCTGTAGCCGTTGTTCTCCAGGGCGGTGATGATGCCACGCGACAGGCCGTCGTACGCGGACAGCGCGCCATGGAGCTTCTTGTCGCCGTAGTTGGCGGTCAGGAGGTCCTCCATGCGCTTCTGTGCGGCCTCCTGCTGCCAGCGGAGGATCGTGGCCTGCTCGATGGTGGTTTGGCCCGACGGGACGACGAACTCGCCCGAGTCGATCTTCGGCTGCAGCACCGACATGGCGCCGTTGAAGAAGAAGTGGGCGTTGTTGTCATCCAGCGAGCCGGCGAACAGCTCGATGTTGGCGGGGTTCTCCGAGCTGAAGCGCTCGGCGAGGCCGTCGATCAGCGACTGGCCCTGGGCGACGCCGACCTTGAAGTTGTCGAAGGAGACGTAGAAGTCGACGTTCTCCGAGTCGCGGATCAGGCGGTCGTACGAGATGACCTTGATGCCTGCTGCTGCAGCGGCGTCGAGCTGCGGTGCGAGGGCGGTGCCGTCGATGGCGGCGATGATGAGCACCTTGACGCCCTGCGTGATCATCTGGTCGACCTGCTGCGACTGGGTCGGGATGTCATCGTTGGCGAACTGCAGGTCGACCTCGAAGCCGGCCTCCTCCAACTGGGACTTGACGGCGTCGCCGTCAGCGATCCAGCGCTCGGAGGTCTGGGTGGGCATCGAGACGCCGACCTTGCCACCGGCGCCCGAGCCGCCGCCGTTGGTGGCGCCGGTGCTGGTTTCGGTGCCAGGCGTGGTGGCGTCGTTACCGCAGGCCGCCAGGCCCAGGGCAGCGACGCTGGCAGCGCCAAGGCTGATGAACCCGCGACGATTGATGTTCATTTGATGTTTCCTCCTTGAAACAGATCAGTGGAAGACCACGTTCGGTCATCCCTGCTGAGGCCGGTGGGCCTCTTCCCGACGAATCGGAAGGTGGTGACACGGAGTGGAAGAAACACCCGTGTCCGGTTTCCTCGCTGTCATGGTGCTCAACCGGGGAGGCCTCCGTCAACGCGAAAGGCCCATTCACTCATCTCGATTTCATAACGATCCTTGCCACTGCCCCGGCCATCCGTCATGGAGTAGAGGCGCTACAATCCGGCCCGCGCTCAGGATCGTTCGCGGCCGCCCGCAGCGAAGGCTCCCCGGGTGCCGGGGCCCCGGTGCTCAGGATTCCCCTGTGCAGCTCCTCTGCCGAGGCCGCTCAATTCCTGCGAGCGTGTTGCCGCGAGTGGGTGCCTCGTCGACTGCGCGGAGTGTTGACTGCGGCTACTCGAAAGGACCTCCATGAGCAGACCCCTCCTCCAGATACTCATCGTCGCCCTCTTCGGCAGTGTTGCCGTGGTGACGCCGGCCGACGCGCAACCCAACGACGCCCCGCTCATCGTCCCTGAGCTCCAGCAGTGGCGCGGAGGGGAGGGCGTGTTCACACTCGAGGCGGGGTCACCCACTCTGGTGGCGTCGGACGGTGCGGCAGAGTTGGCCACCCGATTCGCAGCTGATCTCACGGCCTACACCAGCTTTCCGTCGGAGGTCACTTCGGCGTCCGAGGAAGCAGACGTCGTCCTGCTGCTCGACCCGCAGCTGGCTGTCGATGGAACCGGCCAACTCTTCGCTGCGGAAGGGTACGAGCTCGTGGCCGATGCGGACCGGGTGACCATCACGGCCCGCACGGAGAACGGCCTCTACTACGGCACGCGCACGCTCCTCCAAGGGTTGATGCAGGCTGCCGGTCGCGACGAGTTCCCCGTCGGCGTGGCCGTCGACTGGCCTGACTATGCCGATCGGGGCTTCATGCTCGACGTCGGCAGGCGATACTTCACCCCGGAGTTCCTGCGGGACTACATCGCGATGATGGGGTGGTACAAGCTCAACTCCTTCCAGATCCACCTCAACGACAACCAGATTCCGCGGCCCGCCACAGGATGGCAGGACGGCTACGCCGCGTTCCGTCTCGCGTCCGAGAACCCCGAGCTGGCGGGCCTCGCAGCTGAGGATGGCAGCTACGACCGGGAGACGTGGCGGTCGTTCGAGGAGGCCGCCGCCCAGAACGCGGTGACGATCACGCCCGAGATCGACGTGCCCGCCCATTCACTGGCGTTCATCCAGTGGCGGCCGGAGCTGGGGCTCAACGGAGGCGACGACGACATGCTCGACCTCTCCAAGCCCGAGACCCGAGCCACGATCAAGATGGTCTTCGACGAGTTCATGGACTGGTTCGAAGGACCGGTCGTCCATTTCGGTGCCGATGAGTACAGCCGTGCGGAAGCCGAGGAGTACCGCGACTTCTTCAACGAGATGGCCGCACACATCCGCAGGCGAGGCAAGCAGCCCGCGGCGTGGGGGTCCATGACCGTGATGCATGGCTCTTCCGAGGGGTACGACCGCGACGTGCTCATCGGGGCGTGGAACAACGGTTGGTACGGCATGGCCGCCGCCGAGGCCGACGGCTATGACTACGTCAACATGAACGACTCGACGCTCTACGTGGTGCCCTTCGCCGACTACTACCACGGTCAGGGGCTGAACAACCAGCGCCTCTACGACGTCTGGCTCCCGAACCGTCTCGACGCCACCGACATCGTGCCGCCCGGCGGCCCCAACGGTGCACGGTTCGCGGTGTGGAACGACCTCGTCGAGGCCGACTACACCGAACTCGACGTGGATGGCCTGATCAAGGACTCCTTCCCCGTCATCGCGCAGAAGACGTGGAAGGCGCAGACGCCCTCCCGCAGCTACGCCGAGTTCACGGCTGGCGTCCGCGACATCGGGCGCGGACCCGGGCTCACGACCATCGGTGCCGTGTCGGCTCCCGGCACTGTCGAGCTGAGCCGCGGGGCCGCCGTAGCCGCGTCCTCCAGCACCTCCGAGGGGCCCGCCTCGGCGCTGACCGACGGCAGCAGCACCACGCGCTGGTCCAGCACCCAAGAGGACCCGTCCTTCACCGTGGACCTCGCAGCCTCCAGCACCATCGCGAGCGTGGAGATCGACTGGGCCCAGCCCCTGCCCACGTCATACCACGTCGAGATCTCCGACGACGGGGAGAACTGGCGTGCAGTAGCGGTGCATGCCAGCGGTGCCCTGGCGGAGTTCGAGGCGGTCACCGGCCGGTACGTACGGGTCTCCGTTCAGTCCGATGCGGGGGCGAGCGCCTGGGCAGTCGCGGTCAACGGGCAGCGTCCCCTGACCGATGGGGCCACCGCCTCGAGCTCGGGGGACGAGACCGCCTCCTTCGGTGCCGAGAACGCGGTCGACGGCAACCTGCGCACCCGATGGTCCGCCAGCTACGCGATGCCGACGTGGCTGCAGATCGACCTGGGCGTCCAGCGCGCCGTGGAGCAGGTCCAGGTCCATTGGGAGGCGGCCTCGGCTGCGGCCTACACCGTGCTCGTCTCGGACGACGCGGTGACTTGGCAGGAGGTGGCCTCGAAGACGGACCAGCCGGGCGGCGCGCGGGTGGATGCGCTGGAGTTCGACCAGGTCGAGGCGCGGTACGTGCGGATCAACGTGACGGAGAAGGCGCTGAGTCCCTACCTGTCCGTCTACGAGGTGATCATTCCTGCGGTGGAGATCGATCCGCAGGGCGACAACCTCGCCCCTGTCGTCACGCAGCTGCCCCTGCAGAAGGTCGTGGAGGGCACGGCGGCCTCCATCCGCGTCGTTGCGCAGGACGAGTCGACACCGTTGATGTTCGCAGCTCACGGCCTCCCCTCGGGCCTCGGCATCGATCCACGCACGGGCATCATTTCCGGAACCACCCACGCCCCGGGTGAGCACCGAGTGACCGTGATCGTCGGGGACGCTGCGGACAACCGCGCCCTGATGGAGTTCGTCATCTCGGTGCAGCCGAGGAAGACGCCGTCACCGTCCCCCTCGGCGAAGCCGTCGGGGACCCCGACGACCAGGCCGACGCCGACGGTGCCGCCGTCCGACGAGTTCGTGCGTACCGTGCCGTACACGTTGCCGGGTGCCCACGAGTTCAACGGGCGTCGGTGGAACACCTCGTGTGAGGCGTACTCGCAGACCGAGCGGTGTCGCACCGACATCTGGGCCACGGTGGTCAGGATGCAGGGTGGCACGTTCGTGCGCGAGTCCGGGTGGGCGTTCAACAACCTGACGTACCTGCCGTACATGACGCGTCAGGCGTGGAAGGGCAACCCGTTGGGTGACATGGGGGCCACCACGAACGGGGTGTTCACCTCCGGTGGCCGGCGGTGGCGCACGGAGTGTGACACGGCCGCCACGGGTCGCGGTGCCTGCCGCAGCTACACGTGGACGACGGTGTACGCGGCCACGGCGAAGCCCGAGGGGGGCTACGCCTTCTCCCAGCAGAACCAGTGGGTGTTCAACAACATCGTGATGTTCAAGAGCTGAGGCCGAGGGACGCCCGGCGCGCACGGGACCCAGCCCGTGCGTCGACCGGCTTTTTGACCCGGGAGGGAGCGTCGAGTAACCTTGTCAGGCGTGCCCGGTTGCTCGGGCGCCTTGTGCGTGCCCTGGCATGACGGTCAGTTCCTAAACGTTGCGAGGAATCCTGACCCGTGCGGAGGTCGCACGGCAGACAACTGCGCTTCCCGCCCGGAACGGTGACCCGGAACGGTGGTGCAGCGACCTGCGCCAGGGAAACCCCCGCCAGTTATCCAGACAACGAAAGTGAAACCAACAGGTGCCAACTATTCAGCAGCTGGTCCGGAAGGGCCGCAGGGACAAACCGTCCAAGAGCAACTCGCCCGCGCTGAAGGGCTCCCCCCAGCGCCGCGGCGTGTGCACTCGCGTGTACACCACCACGCCGAAGAAGCCGAACTCCGCGCTCCGCAAGGTTGCGCGTGTGCGTCTGAGCTCCGGCATCGAAGTCACCGCCTACATCCCGGGCGTCGGGCACAACCTGCAGGAGCACTCGATGGTGCTCGTCCGTGGCGGTCGTGTGAAGGACCTCCCCGGCGTGCGCTACAAGATCGTCCGCGGCTCGCTCGACACCCAGGGTGTCAAGGGCCGCAAGCAGGCCCGTAGCCGCTACGGCGCGAAGAAGGAGAAGTAATGCCTCGCAAGGGTCCCGCCCCGAAGCGCCCCGTGGTGATCGATCCGGTCTACGGCTCGCCGCTGGTCTCGCAGCTCGTCTCCAAGATCCTCCTCGACGGCAAGAAGTCCGTCGCCCAGGGCATCGTCTACGACGCCCTCGAGGGTACCCGCGCCAAGACCGGTGTCGATCCGGTCCAGACTCTGAAGAAGGCGCTCGACAACGTCAAGCCCTCCATCGAGGTCAAGTCCCGCCGCGTCGGTGGCGCCACCTACCAGGTCCCGATCGAGGTCAAGCCGGCTCGCCAGAACACCCTGGCGCTGCGTTGGCTCGTCAGCTTCTCCCGCGCCCGTCGCGAGAAGACCATGACCGAGCGTCTCATGAACGAGATCCTCGACGCCTCCAACGGCCTGGGTGCTTCGGTGAAGCGCCGCGAGGACACGCACAAGATGGCCGAGGCCAACCGCGCCTTCGCCCACTACCGCTGGTGATGCAGCCGCCCCCGTACCGCTTGGTCCGGGGGCGCTCATCGTCCCACGACTTGACTCTTCGAAACTCAAGAAGGACCGCACTGTGACCGACCTGAACAAGGTTCGCAACATCGGCATCATGGCTCACATCGATGCCGGCAAGACCACCACGACCGAGCGCATCCTGTTCTACACCGGCAAGAACCACAAGATCGGTGAGACCCATGACGGCGCAGCCACCATGGACTGGATGGAGCAGGAGCAGGAGCGCGGCATCACGATCACGTCGGCCGCGACGACCTGTTTCTGGCACGACCACCTCATCAACATCATCGACACCCCCGGCCACGTGGACTTCACGGTAGAGGTCGAGCGTTCGCTGCGCGTCCTCGACGGCGCCGTCGCGGTGTTCGATGGTGTGGCCGGCGTCGAGCCGCAGTCGCAGACCGTGTGGCGCCAAGCCAACAAGTACGGCGTGCCGCGTCTCTGCTACATCAACAAGCTGGACCGCACCGGCGCCTCGTTCGACCACGCCGTCAACACGATCCGTCAGCGCCTGAACACCGACCCCGTGATCCTGCAGCTGCCGATCGGCGCCGAGGGCGACTTCATCGGCGTCATCGACCTGGTCGGCATGCGCGCCCTGACCTGGCGCGGCGAGACCAAGATCGGCGAGGACTACGACGTCGAGGAGATCCCGGCGGATCGCCTGGAGGAGGCCAAGGAGGCCCGCAACGCCCTCATCGAGCGCATCGCCGACGTGGACGACGACATCATGGAGATGTTCCTCGAGGGCGAGGAGCCCACGGTGGAGCAGATCAAGGCCGCCATCCGCAAGGGTGTCATCGGCAACGAATTCACCGCCGTGGTCATGGGCACCTCGTTCAAGAACAAGGGCGTCCAGCCCCTGCTCGACGCCGTCGTCGACTACCTGCCGTCGCCGCTCGACGTGCCGGCCATCGACGGCTTCAAGCCGGGCGACGAGTCGGTCCACCTCGAGCGTCACCCCAGCGATGACGAGCCGATGGCGCTGCTGGCGTTCAAGATCGCCGCTGACCCGCACTTGGGCAAGCTGACGTTCGTGCGCGTCTACTCCGGCGTCCTCAAGTCCGGTGCGCAGGTGCTCAACGCCACCAAGGGCCGCAAGGAGCGCATCGGCAAGATCTACCAGATGCACGCCAACAAGCGTGAGGAGATCGACGAGATCGGCGCCGGCATGATCTGCGCCGTGATGGGCCTCAAGGAAACCACCACCGGTGAGACCCTGTGTGACCCGGCCGCCCCGATCGTGCTCGAGTCGATGGAGTTCCCGAACCCCGTCATCGAGCAGGCCATCGAGCCGAAGACGAAGTCGGACCAGGAGAAGCTCTCCAACGCCATCCAGCGTCTGGCCGAGGAGGACCCCACGTTCCGCGTCCACACGGACGAGGAGACGGGCCAGACCATCATCGCCGGCATGGGCGAGCTGCACCTCGACGTCCTCATCGACCGCATGAAGCGCGAGTTCAAGGTCGAGGCGAACATCGGCAAGCCGCAGGTGGCCTACCGCGAGACCCTGCGCCGCAAGGTCGAGAAGGTCGAATACACGCACAAGAAGCAGACCGGTGGTTCCGGCCAGTTCGGTCGCGTCATCATCGACCTCGAGCCCACCGAGCCCGGCTCGGGCTACGAGTTCGTCAACGCTGTCACCGGTGGCCGCATCCCCCGCGAGTACATCCCCGCGGTGGACCAGGGCATCCAGGAGGCCATGCAGTTCGGCGTCCTCGCCGGCTACCCGGTCGACAACATCAAGGTGACCCTGACCGACGGTGCGTACCACGACGTCGACTCCTCGGAACTGGCGTTCAAGCTGGCTGGTTCGCAGGCGTTCAAGGAGGCGGCCCGCAAGGCGGACCCGGCCATCCTCGAGCCCGTCATGGCCGTCGAGGTGACCACGCCGGAGGACTACCTCGGCACCGTCATCGGTGACCTCAACTCGCGTCGTGGCGCCGTCCAGTCGATGGACGAGCTGCACGGCAACCGCGTGGTGAAGGCCCTCGTGCCGCTGTCGGAGATGTTCGGCTACGTCGGTGACCTCCGCTCGAAGACCTCGGGCCAGGCCACCTACTCGATGGAGTTCGACTCCTACGCCGAGACGCCGAAGAACATCATGGACGAGATCGTCGCCAAGGCCAAGGGCGAGTAACTCGAACCAGGGCTGACACCGGCCGGGAGCACCGCTCCCGGCCGGTGTCGCATGTCCGGCGGCAGTACAGTGAGGCGGTGGACATCCGGATCAACACCTGGGCCGACCTCACCAGGGACGAGTTCTTCGACATCGCGGTGCTGCGCTCGGCGGTGTTCTACGTGGAGCAGCGCGCCGACGTCGAGGACTTCGACGCGTACGACCGGGCCCCCGAGACGCTGCACTACGCCCTCCATGACGACGACGGGGCGGCCGCCTACCTCCGGACCCTCCGGCTGCTGAAACCCGAGCACGGTGCCTCGTGGGCGCTCGGCCGCGTCGCGGTGCGGCGTGACCGGCGCGGCGAGGGCTTGGCGCGGCTGCTGATCGCCGAGGCGGTCGGCCGCGTTGGCTCGCAGCCGATGGTGCTGCACTCCCAGACGTATGTGCAGTCCTTGTATGCCGGCTTCGGCTTCGAGCCGGTGGGGGAGTTGTTCCACGAGGCCGGGATCGAGCACGTCTCCATGGTGCGTCTGCCGTCCTGAGGGACCGGATCCGGACCGCGGGACTCGCGGCTTGCCCGTGTTCGGTAGACTGGCCGATCAGTGTGGGCACCGCTGGTTTGACTATCGGCGCTCACTGCACAAAAATGAATGAGTTCCCTGTGTCCGGAATCAGGGAACCCCAAAAATCTGAAGCTGCGCACGGTGCGTGGCGAGATCCTAGAAGGAGCCCTCGTGGCAAAGGCCAAGTTTGAGCGGACCAAGCCGCACTGCAACATCGGCACCATCGGACACGTCGACCACGGCAAGACCACTCTGACCGCGGCGATCACGAAGGTGCTGCACGACAAGTACCCGCAGTGGAACGCCGCCTCGGCGTTCGACCAGATCGACAAGGCGCCCGAAGAGCGCCAGCGTGGCATCACGATCTCGATCTCGCACGTCGAGTACCAGACCGAGAAGCGCCACTACGCCCACGTCGACTGCCCCGGTCACGCTGACTACGTCAAGAACATGATCACCGGTGCTGCCCAGATGGACGGCGCGATCCTCGTCGTCGCCGCCACCGACGGCCCGATGGCGCAGACCCACGAGCACATCCTCCTGGCCCGCCAGGTTGGCGTGCCGGCCATCGTCGTCGCCCTCAACAAGTGCGACATGATCGACGAGGGCGACGCCGACCTCATCGACCTGGTCGAGATGGAGCTCGACGAGATCCTGACGGCCCAGGGCTTCGAGGACACCAAGATCGTCCGCGTTGCCGCCTTCCCCGCCCTGAACGGCGACGAGAAGTGGGCTGGCACCATCCTCGAGCTCATGGACGCCGTGGATGAGTACATCCCGCAGCCCGAACGCGACACCGACAAGCCCTTCCTCATGCCCGTCGAGGACGTCTTCACCATCACCGGTCGTGGCACCGTCATCACCGGCCGCATCGAGCGTGGCGTCGTCAACACCGGCGACACCGTCGACATCGTCGGCATCCGCGAGCAGAAGCAGACCACCACCGTCACCGGTGTCGAGATGTTCCGCAAGATCCTCGACGAGGGTCGCGCCGGCGAGAACGTCGGCCTGCTGCTCCGCGGCACCAAGAAGGAAGACGTCGAGCGCGGCATGGTCGTCATCAAGCCGGGTTCGACCACCCCGCACACCGACTTCGAGGCCAACGTCTACGTGCTGAACAAGGAAGAGGGCGGCCGTCACAAGCCGTTCTTCTCGAACTACTCCCCGCAGTTCTACTTCCGCACCACCGACGTGACCGGTGTCGTCCAGCTCCCCGCTGGCACCGAGATGGTCATGCCCGGCGACAACACCGAGATGACCGTCCACCTCAACAAGCCGATCGCCATGGAGGAGAACCTCAAGTTCGCCATCCGTGAAGGTGGCCGCACCGTTGGTGCAGGCAACGTCACCAAGATCCTCAAGTGATCTGACGCACAGCGCCTGAGAGGGGCCGCGCAGCTTTCGCTGCGCGGCCCCTTTCGTCGTTGCGGCCCTTGCCTCCACCAGGCACTGGCAGCGGGAGGTGACCTCGTCGTGAGGCCGACCGTCGCACGGGCGGCGGGCACGCTGTTCGAGGCCGAAGCCCCTTCCAGGTCCTCACCGGGTAGGCCCGCGCCATCGAACGATCCTTCGCCTCGGGCGGCAGGATCATCGGGTTTGATCGGTGGTGGAAACGGCACGCTGACCATGAAGGGTCGACATCGAGGACCCGCTGGGAGTGGCAGAACCCGAAATCTACGTGCAGGGGCCCTTCACCGGGCACCCGATGGAGGACGGAAACGTCCCCCGAGCCAGTGCGCACCCGAGCTGCGCACTTTGGTGGCAACGCTAACAAGTTGATCGAGGCGCGCTTAACGTGGTGCGACTGCATCAACGACGATCGGAATCGGAGAGATCCCATGCGCAAACATTTCGGTGGGCTGCGGACGACGCTGGTGGCCGCCCTCGCGGTGGCCCTCACGGCGACGATGAGCGCTGCCCTCCCCACAGCGAAGGCAGCGGAGACGGACGCGCTCAACGTCGGTTTCGGCGGATCACTTGGCACTGACGACTACACCGCCCAGGGCGACGAGATCAAGCGGGGCATCCTGCAGAAGATCGTCGGCACCGAGACCCAGGTGGCGGGCGAGGGCGTGGTCCTGCACGGCGGTCGTGAGGGCGTGCGTTTCACTCCCACCGAACAGCTCGTCGACACCGGAACCAAGAGCTTCCTCATGGAGGCGGAGTACACGGCCACCAAGTACGACACGCTCGACACCATCCTGGCCGCAGGGGGCAACCTCTTCGTGCGGGCCCAGACGCCCAACGGGGGTGGCGCCATGAAGCTGCGCTACGGCTGGAGCACGAATGCCAGTGGTACATGGCAGGACTACATCGCCGAAGCCGATCTCCCGGCCGTCAACGCTCGGCACGCCATCTCGCTCCACTACCGCCACACCGCCGCACTGACGACCCTCGAGGTCACTGTCGACGGCGTGCCGTTGCCCGCGGTCACGGGTGCGCACCCGCTCACCGTCAGCAGCGGCAACGCCAACATGTTCGGCTACGGCAACGACATCAACGCCGGCGGCAACACGCGCGGCCTCGACGGCACCCTGCACCGCGTCCGGACCGCCGCCACCGACGGTTCTGCCGGCGTCGCCTTCGAACTGCAGCCCCGCGAACTCACCACCGACCTCCTCAGCGTGACCTTCGACGGCACCGTGACCAGCAACGCCTACACTGCCGCAACCGGAGAACTCGTGGGCGGTGCGCTCACCACCAGGAACGGTGCCACCGTCGCGGACGGTCAGGCCACGATCAACGGCGGCGCGCAGAATGTCCGCTTCGTGGCCGACCCCAACCCGCTCATGGCGCAGGACCTCGACCAGGGCTTCGTCGCCGAGCTGGAGTTCACTCCGAGCGCCAGCCAGAGCGACCTGAGCACCGTCTTCGCGCTGGGCGGCAACTTCTTCGTTCGCTATCAGAACGGCGCGCTGCGCTACGGATACTCCCAGAACAACAATCCGGGGTGGACCAACAACGTCGCCGAGGTCGCGCTGCCCGCAGCGGGCGAGCCACACAACCTCTCCGTGGCATACGAGCCGCAGGCCGCTGGTGGCGCGAAGGTGCACCTCTGGCTCGACGGGGTCGCAGGCCCTGCCGTCACCGGTACCGGTCTCTCGCGGCAGAGCACGCCGGGCGTGGCCGCGATCGGCGGCGAGGCCAACGACACGCGCGGCTTCAACGGCTCCATCCAGCGTGCCCGGCTCGCCACGCTGAACGACGCGTTCGCGCCTGCGGCCTTCACCTTCCAGACGCTTCTCCCGGAGAACTGCACTGGCGGCCCGTTCGAGCCTGCCAACTACCATCCCGTCTCGTCGGCCGACTGCGCCCAGGATGTCGTCGCAAAGGCGAGCGCGCTGCGTCCCACCCAGGAGCAGCTCGACTGGCAGGAGCTGGAGTACACCGGCTTCCTGCACTTCGGCCCCAACACCTTCGAGAACGTCGAGTGGGGCTATGGCACCTACCCGGCCGAGAACGTCGTGCCGACCAACGCCGACATCGACTCGTGGGCGAAGAACATGCGTGACGCCGGCATGAAGATGGCCATCCTCACGGTCAAGCACCACGACGGCTTCCTGCTGTATCCCACCCGTTACTCGGACTACTCCATCAAGTACTCGCCGTGGAAGGACGGCAAGGGGGACATCGTCAAGGAGTTCACCGACGCCGCGCACAAGTACGGCCTCGGTGTCGGCCTCTACATGTCGCCGGCGGACTCGAACGCGGAGCTCAAGGGCATCTATGCCAACGGCTCGGCCGCGACGCCGCGCACCATCCCGACGCTCGTCACCGGCGACGACCGTGCCGCGGCAGTCGCCGCAGGTACGCTGCCCACCTTCGAGTACAGTGCCACCGACTACGGCCAGTACTTCCTCAACCAGCTCTACGAGATCCTGACCCAGTACGGTCAGGTCGACGAGGTCTGGTTCGACGGCGCGGGAGGCAACACGTCGGGGACCGAACGCTTCGACTACGTGGCGTACTACGACATGATCAAGGCACTCCAACCGCAGGCGCAGATCGCCGTGGGGGGCCGCGACATCCGGTGGATCGGCAACGAGGGTGGCTACGCCCGCGACAATGAGTCGAACACCGTGCCCATCCGTGAGGAGCAGGCCGCAGGCAAGATCGGCGTGTCCAGTTCCGGGCACTTCGACCAGGCCCTCGGCTCCGACGCGCAGATCATCCAGCGCGCTGCCTCCGGCGACGCCACCCATCTCCACTGGTGGCCGGGCGAGGCCGACATGAAGCTGACCCCCGGCTGGTTCTGGGGCCCCGGCAAGGACACCCCGAAGTCCGGGCAGACACTCCTGGACAACCACTGGGATGCCTCCGTGGGCCGCAACGCGGTGCTGTTGCTGAACGTACCTCCGACCAAGGAGGGCCGCCTCTCGACCTCCAACGTCAACGCGATCATGGACTTCGCGTCGCTGCGCCGCAAGGCCTATGGCAACGACCTCGCCCTCGGCAAGGACGTCACCGTGGGCAACACCACCACGAAGCTGGCGACGGACGGCAACACCAGGTCCAGCTGGGTCGCGGCCGCGGCCACGGACCGCACGCCGCTGGTGATCGACCTCGGCTCCGCCCAACGCGTCAACCGGATCAGCGTCAGCGAGGATTCGCTTGCCCATGGCCAACAGATCAACGGCATCAAGGTGGAGGCCCAAGTCGGGGGCACCTGGCAGCAGGTGGCGACGGCGGGCACCGTCGGCGTGAACCGCACGTGGCGCCTCAGCACCCCCGTCACGGCTCAGCATTTCCGCGTGACCGTGCTCGACGCCCGCGCGGCCTACTCCATCGCCAACCTCTCGCTCTACCAGACCCTCGACGCCGACCCCGGTCTGCGCAGCGAGGTCTGGATCGACTGTGAGGCCGCCACCGCGGGTGACGGCTCGCAGGCAGCGCCCCTCAGCTCGCTCGAGCAACTGCGCAGCATGGACCTGGCGCCCAGCGCCACCGTGTTCTTCAAGTCCGGCACCGCGTGCGCAGATTCGTCGGCGCGCGTCTGGTCGTACGGCTCCGAGGCCGACCCCGTCGTCATCACCACCTACGGGGGCACCACGGTGCCGACCATCGGTGGTGAACCTGCCGACCTCTGGTTCGCCGGGTACGAGAACCAGAACTTCGAGGTCTTCCTCGACCCCGAGACCAATCGTGAGCCCCGCATCACCGTTCCTGCGGACCAGTCGTTCATCGTGGCCCGCGCCGCAGAGGTCCAGGTCCTCGCCTCGGACCGCGACGGCGACAGCCTGACGTTCGCGGCCACGGGCCTGCCGGCCGGTCTGACCATCGACGAGACGTCCGGGCTGATCTCGGGCACGCCCTCCACGATCGGCACGAGCACCGTCACGGTCACGGTTGACGACGGACGCGGCGGCGTAGCCAGCGCGACGTTCCTCGTCGACGTGACCCGCGCGCCGCTCATCGAGCTTCCCCAGGAACCAACGGCCATGGCGCTGGGGACCACACAGACGCTGACGTTCGACACCAACGGACTGCCAGCCGACTCGGTGGTGAGCGTGGCTGCACCTGAGGGGTGGGTCGTCTCGCCGTCGCGCCAGTGGGCACCCGCCGGTGACGGCAGCGTCACCGTCACCCTGCGGGCCCCCGCCTCGGGGACCAGGGGGGTCATCACGGCCACGGTGCTCACGCCGTCGGGTGAGACAGGTGCCGTCAGCGCCGAGATCGCGCTGACCAACCCGGCGGCTGCGGTCGGCATCGCCGGTGTCGTGGCCTGGGACTCCGCGGAACCCGCAGAGGGCGGCGGGAACGGTTACGTATCGGCTGCCGTCGACGGTAACGCCTCGTCGTTCTGGCACACCCAGTGGGACGGCAGCAGCCCCACCCACCCGCACTTCATCACGGTTGACCTCGGCGCGGAGAGGACCATCGGGTCGCTGACCTACCTCCCGCGGGCGAAGTCGGTCTGCGGGTCGTCGATCAACGCGTCGGCCTGCAACGGCCAGATCGTCGGCTACGAGGTGCACTCGGCCACAGGTTCCTTCGGTGAACGCACCGCCACCGAGTTGCAGGGTGTGAAGTTCGCCGATCCCTCAGACGTCGCCTACACGCAGGTGGCAAAGGGCTCGTTCGACGCGTCGAACACCAACGCCAAGACCGTGACCTTCGCGCAGCCGGTGACCACCCGCTACCTCAAGCTGGTGTCCACGTCGGCCGTCAACGGGGCCAACGGCCAGAGCCAGCCATGGGCACACGTCGCCGAACTCAGCCTGCGCGAGCCGGTCGAGATGGCGAACCTGACCGACACACCCCTCACCGATGCCCGAGTTGCTGTCGAGCCAGCGACTGCCGCTCAAGGGGAGGAAGTCACGGTCACCGGCGTCGGCTTCGTGCCCGGTTCCTCCGTCGAGCTGGCGATCGGCTCCGCGAAGGTCACGGTGACGGCCAACGACGTCGGCGTGGCCAGCGGCGTGGTCACCGTTGCCTCGGACCAGCCTGTCGGCCAGGCCATCGTCACGGCCACGGCCGGTGCCGTCAGTGGAACCGCGACCCTGGCAGTGACCCAAGCCGCATCCCCGTCGCCGTCGCCCAGTGTGTCGCCGTCGCCGTCGGTGTCGCCGAGCGCGTCGCCGTCGCCGAGCGCTTCGCCGTCGAAGTCGCCTTCGGTGAAGCCGACGGTGCCTGGTGGTGAGTTCGTTCGGACGGCGCCGTACACGCTGCCGGGCCAGCACGTGCTCAACGGCCGTCGGTGGATGACGACGTGTGAGGACTACTCCCAGACGGAGCGGTGCCGCACGGAGATCTGGGCGACGGTGGTGAAGGTGGAGAACGGTCAGTTCGTCCGCGAGAGCGGTTGGGCGTTCAACAACCTGACGTACCTGCCGTTCATGACCCGTCAGGCATGGAAGGGCAACCCGCTGGGTGCCACGGGCGAGTTCGCTTCGGGTGGTCGTCAGTGGCGCACCGAGTGCGACACCGCGGCCACCGGCCGGGGCGCGTGCCGTTCGTACACGTGGACGACGGTGTACGCCGCGACCGCGAAGCCTGAGGGGGGTTACGCCTTCTCGCAGAGCAACCAGTGGGTGTTCAACAACATCGTGATGTTCAAGAGGTGAAGTTCGAGCCCAGTGTGCGCTGAACGCACGGGGCAACGGCCCCGTGCGTCCAGCGGTTCAACGGGGTGTGCGCAGTTCACCAATCAACCGTTTCATTACCCCCTCGGCCGATGCCGTACGCGGTCGGTCACCGTCGACAGAAGGTTCTCCCCATGCAGTTGCGTAGACGTTTCGCGGCATCGTTCGCGCTGTTCGCGGCCATGGCCCTCACGTTGGGGCTGCTTCCGGGCTCCGCCCTGCCCGCGAAGGCGGCGGCCACCGTGGTCAACGTGGCAGACTTCGGCGCCGACCCCACCGGCACCTACGACTCCACCCAAGGCGTTGCGGCCGCGATCGAGCACGCCAAGACCGTCACCGGACCGGTTACCCTCAACTTCCCCCGCGGCACCTACCAGATGTACTCCGATCAGGCCGCGGAGCGTGAGCTGTACATCTCCAACACGGTGGGCGCGAACCAGTCCCACAAGATGAAGCGCATCGCGCTGCTCCTCGAGGACATGGACGACGTGACCATCGAGGGCAACGGCTCGCAGCTGGTGATGCACGGACAGCAGATCATCTTCGCTGCCCTGCGTTCGACGAACTCGACCCTGCGGAACTTCACGCTCGACTGGATCTCCCCGCGTGTGGTCGACGTCACCGTCGTCGCCGCCGGCGACGGCTACCGCGACGTCCACATCCCCGATGGCTACCGCTACGCCATCAACGGCACGGACGTGTCGATCACTTCTGAGCTCAGTCCCTACACCGGCCAGCCGTACTGGAGCTACCCGAGCCTGCGCAGCGTCGGCTACAGCCAGACGTTCGAGTACAGCTCCGGCCGCCTGCTGCGCAGCGGCGGGGCCGCGGGTGCCCTCTTCAGCGGCGTGACCTCCATCACCGAGGTGGAGCCGGGCCTGTTGCGCTTCCACGGTTCCAGCATGCCGCTGGGCCGCTCCGTCCAGATCCGCACCACGACGCGCGACACCTCCGGCATGCTGATGTTCGAGTCGACCAACACCACGCTGGCGGGCCTCGACCTGGGCTACCTGCATGGCTTCGGCGTCGTCGCGCAGATGAACGACGGCCTCACCGTCCGCGGCGTGAACTTCCGCCAACCGGGCGGGTCGTGGCGCTCCACCTCCGCGTTCGCCGACCTCATCCAAGTGTCTGGAGACAAGGGTGAGGTGCTCATCGAGGACTCCACCTTCGGCTTCGCGCACGACGATCCGATCAACGTGCACGGCACCTACGTGCAGGTCGAGGCCGTCAACCGGCGCGAGGTGACGCTGAAGTACATGCACAACGAGACTGCCGGCTTCCCGCAGTTCTACCCGGGCAACCAGGCCATGTTTGTGGCCAAGTCCACGATGCTCGAGGTCCCCGACTGGGTGGGCACCGTCGTCTCTGTGGATGGCCCCTCGGGCTATGACTCCTCCAAGCCGCTCACCACCATGAAGGTCACCTTCGACAAGGACCTGCCGGTCGGCGTCACGCCCGACCAGCACGTCGTCGAGAACCTCACCTATTCGCCGCAGCTCACGGTGCGCGGCAACCACTTCGAATCCATCCCCACGCGCGGCGTGCTCGTGACCACCCGCAAGCCCGTACTGATCGAGAACAACGTCTTCGACCAGATGGAGATGGCCTCCATCTACATCTCCGGCGACGCCAACAACTGGTACGAATCCAGCGTCGTGCGCGACGTCACCATCCGGGGCAACCTGTTCACCCGGCCCGGCGGCGCGGCCGGCGGCAGCAACCCCGTGATTTTCGTGGATCCGATCCTCAACACCATCGTGCCCACGCGCAAGGCCCACGAGAACATCACGATCGAGGACAACACCTTCCTCGTCGGTGACTCCACCATCGTGGACGCGAAGTCCGTCAACGGTCTGAGGATCCTCAACAACACCGTCGGTCGCTACGACCGGGGCCTGGCCTCGGCCGTCACCCTGGGCGACGATGAACTGGCACCTGGCGAGACCACGCAGGCCACGCTGGCCGGCGGCAATCACACGCGCCCCATGTACGTGCTGCGCGGCTCCACCGCGGTGCAGATCTCCGGCAACGTGTACGACGACGGGCTCAACCGCCGCGTCAGCACCACCGACATGGCGCCCGCCGACCTCGCCAACGGCGACAGCGCGCTCGCCGTCGGCACCAACAACACCACGCCGCAGGGTCAGACCGGTTACGAGTCGAGCGACCCCTCCATCGCCACCGTCGACGCCAACGGCGTCGTCACCGCCAAGGGCGTCGGCACCGCCGAGATCAGCGGCTGGCGCAGTTCGCCGCTGGGTATCACCGAGAGCCTGTCGGCCACGGTCACGATCACGGAGGCTTCCGGCCCTCCGGTACCAGTGCTCGCCAGCGCCTTCGACGTGATCAGGCCCACCAGCGGGCGGGTCATCCCGCAGGACGACGCGTCGCTGCGTCTGCTGCCCACCGGTGGTTCGCTGTGGGCCACCGGGAACAGCGCCGGCAACATCGTCGCGCTACGCACCCCGACGCTCAAGGTGGGGGAGTCGGCCACGGTCACCATGAAGGGCCGCACGCAGCAGGGCTGGGAGGAGACCGGCATCGGCCTCTATACCAACGACGACAACTACGTCCTCCTGCAGCGCAAGCACGCCGACGGGTCTCCCGCGATCAAGGTCGTGACCGAACTGGCCGGCGCGCCCGACGAGGGCCGCTCCGTGGCCAGCCCCGCTGAGGAGACCGTGCACCTGCGTCTCACCCGCACGGCCACCGGTGTGCAGGGCTCCTACTCGCTCGACGGCACCACGTTCACCAACGTGGGCTCCGAGGTGGCCAACGCCTCCATCACCGACGCCAGCCGCGTCGTGCTGCTGGTGGCCGGATACCAGAACGCGACGTCGCTGCAGCACCCGTTCGACTTCAGCAACCTCAGCGTCGGCGCAACCGAGGTGCCGCTGGTCCAGTTCGGCGGCGGCACTGCCGGACCGCAGAGCCCGGAGCGGCCGGCCGACCTGCCCAGCCGGCACGCCGACATCGCCACCGCCGACTTCCAAGGCGTGACGTTCCCGGGTACCGCCCGCGATGCGACCACCCAAGGCGTCGTGACGGCCGTGGCGGACACCGTCACCGGCTACACGGTGAAGATCGCCACGGTCGAGACCGGTGCCAGTGTGACTATGCGCGTCAACGGAGTGCCCCTCACGCCGGCGGGGGACGGCACGTACAGCGTGCCGGTCACTGGCGGCACGACGGTGCTCGAGGCCTGGGTCACGGCCCCCGACGGCGTGAGCCAGCGCATCTACCGTTGGACCACACTGTCGCAGGCCGAGCGGGCAGCGTGGCCGCAGCCCGACCCGACCGAGGGCCCGGGGCTGGCCGTGACGGAGGCCCCGGAGACCATGGCCTACGGCTCCGACGCCGCGGTCAGCTTCGCTGGTGTCGACGTGCCGAAGTACAGCACGCTCACCGTCCAGGTGCCGGCGGGTTGGTCCGTCACACCGTCCGAGCAATGGCTCGAGGAGGGTGACCCCACTGCCTCCGTCACGGTGCGTGCCCCCGTGTCGGGCGTGTCCGGGGTCGTCCGGGCGACGCTGACCACCATCGAGGGTGACACGGTGACGATCCCGGTCATCATCAGGCTGACCGACCCGTCCGCGCTGGACGTGGCGGGCGTCGTGGCCTGGGACTCGGCGGAGCCGGCCGAGGGTGGAACCGCCAGCCCCAACGGCTACGTCACTGCTGCTGTCGACGGCAACCCTGCCACCTACTGGCACACCCAGTGGCAGGGCTCCAGCCCGACGCACCCGCACCAGATCGTGCTCGACCTGGGCAGCGAGCAGAACGTGGCATCGTTGACCTACTTGCCGCGCGCGTCGTCGGACTGCGGCGGGTCCATCGCCTACCCGGCGTGCAACGGCCAAGTGGTCGAGTACAAGATCTCAGCCTGCAGCGGTGACTACGGCGTGCGCACGGCGGCCCAACTGCAGGGCCGGGGCTTCGCGGAACCCGTGGACGCCACGTGCACCGAGGTCGCGGCCGGGTCGTTCAGCACGGCCAACGAGGCCAAGACGGTCACGTTCGACCAGCCGGTGGCCACCCGGTACCTCAAGTTCGAGTCGCTGTCGGCCGTCCTGCGCAACGGCAGTAGCCAGCCGTGGAGCAGCGTGGCGGAGCTGAGCGTCAAGGCACCGGCGGTCGCTCAGCCCGAGCCGCTGGTCGACGTGCCCCTGGGCGCCCTCATCGAGGTCTCGCCCACCACTGTGGACGCTGGCCAAACCGTCACCGTCGTCGGAGCCGGCTTCGCGCCTGACGCAAGCGTCACGTTGACGCTCGGCTCGACGTCGATCACCACGACCGCCGACGGCCAGGGCCGGATCAGCGCCTCCGTGCAGGCGCCGGCCTGGGCCACCGATGATGAGCTGGTGCTCACCGCGACCGACGGTACCGTCGCCGGTTCGGCAGCAGTGACGGTGCGTGGCGTCGTCGTGCCCGACACGACGGCCCCCGCTGTCGAGAAGCCGGCTGACCTCGCGGTCACCGCCGGTGACCGGGTGTCAGTGCAGGTGTCGGCGAGCGACGCGTCGCTGCCGCTCGGCTACCGCCTCGTGGGGGCCCCCGAGTGGCTCGCGATCAGCGGAACCGGCCTCATCACCGGTACGGCCGAGGGCATGGGCAGCTTCCACGTCACGGTCGTGGTGACGGACGCGGCCGACAACGCGGCCGACGTGTCGTTCACCGTCACGGTGCAGCCCAAGGTGACGCAGTCGCCGAGCCCGTCGGTGTCCCCGTCGCCGTCGCCCAGCGTGTCGCCGTCGCCGTCGAAGTCGCCGAGCGTCAAGCCGACGACGACTCCGACGAAGCCGTCGTTCGTGCGGACTGCGCCGTACACGTTGCCGGGCAGGCATGTGCTCAATGGTCGGCAGTGGATGACGGTGTGTGAGGACTATTCGCAGACCGAGCGGTGCCGTACCGAGATCTGGGCAACCGTGGTGAAGGTGGAGGATGGCCGGTTCTTGCGTGAGTCGGGGTGGGCGTTCAACAACTTGACGTACCTGCCGTTCATGACGCGTGCCGCGTGGCAGGGCAACCCGTTTGGTGACCTGGGTGCGACCAGCGACGGTGTGTTCACGTCGGCGGGTCGTCAGTGGCGCACGGAGTGCGACACGGCGGCCACGGGTCGTGGCGCGTGCCGTTCGTACACATGGACGACGGTGTATGCGGCCACGCCGAAGGCGTCGGGTGGCTACTCCTTCTCGCAGAGCAACCAGTGGCTGTTCAACAACATCGTGATGTTCGAGAGGTGAGTCGACCCGTGCAGTGGAAGACAAGGATGCCCAGACTCCACACCCGCGTCTCGGCGCTGCTCACCGCAGCGGCGCTGTCGGCCACGTTCCTCGTGGCGGCGGTGACGCCGCAGGCCCGTGCTGAGGAGGGCAGCAACGTCGCCTTGGCGTCCGCCGGCGCGACTGTGACTGCGTCGGGGCAGGAGGTGGCGGGGCGCAACGGGCCGGAACTCGCCGTCGATGGTGATGCCAGCACGCGCTGGTCATCCAACACTTCGGACTCGGCATGGATGCAGGTCAAGCTGGCCCGCCCCACCGTCGTGCACCACGTGACCATCCAATGGGAGGCGGCGTGTGCAGCCCGCTACAAGCTGCAGGCCTCCGCCGACGGCGTCGCCTGGGTCGACGCCACCGCCGAGCTGACCCCCACCTGTGGCACCTCCGACACGCAGGCGTTCACGCAGGGGACCACTGCCAGCACCGCGTACCAGTACGTGCGCATGCAGTCGATCGAGCGCACACCCATCGGCGGTACCAAATACGGGGTGAGCCTGTACGAGTTCGAGGTGTGGGACGGCCCAGTGCCTGCTCCCTCCTCGGCCGGGCTCTCGCTCGTGCCGCTGCCTGTGTCGGTCACGCAGCACGACGGCGACCCGTTCCAGCTGACCCCGGGCGTCACCATCGTGGCTCGTGGGGAGGCGTCCGCAGTCGGCCACCAGCTCCGTCAGGCCATGACCACGCCCACCGGGCTGGCGCTGCCCGTCCACGAGGTCGACGGCGGGCCGACGACCGACGTCATCGAACTCGTCATCGACCCCACATACGAGGCCATCTCCGCGACCAACGCCTCCGAGGGGTACCGACTCAACGTCACGGCGGCCAAGGTGACGATCACCGCGGCGGCGGCACACGGCCTGTGGAACGGCACCCGCACCCTGCTTCAGTTGCTGCCGCCCCTGATCAACGAAACCCAGCGCACGCTGAGGACGCGCTGGTCCATCAAGCCGGTCACCATCGAGGACGCGCCGCGCTTCGGCTACCGCTCCATCATGGCCGACGTGGCCCGCTCGTTCCTCACGGTGGACGAGGTCAAGAGCATCATCGACACCATGTCGTCGTACAAGATGAGTCACCTTCGCCTGCACCTGGCCGATGACCAGGGCTGGCGCATCCAGATCACCAACGACGGGAAGGATCCAGCCGATCCCGTTGACTACTCGCGCCTGACCAGCATCGGTGGCAAGTCGGCGATGCTCGACCACCCGAACGGCTCCCTGCGCGAGCTGGGGCGGGTAGGTTTCTATACCCAGGACGACTACAGGGAACTCGTGCGTTACGCGAAGGAGCGCTTCGTCACGATCGTCCCCGAGATCGACGTGCCAGGTCATACCAACGCGCTGCTGCACGCCATCCCGCAGCTCAACACTGCCAATTCCCTTCCTGCGGTGACCGCGTATGGCACGCCCGTCGAACACAACGACGGCCGGGTGGGCCGCTCGTCATTGGACGTGCGTTCCGAGCAGACCTGGAGGAGCATGCGGCACATCTTCGGTCAGGTGATGGATCTCACCGACGGTGGGATCATCCACGTCGGCGGCGACGAGGTGCACTCCACCAGTGCGGCCGACGCGGCCTACTTCGTGGAGCAGATGACCAAGATCGTGCGGGATGCCGGCAAGACCCCGATGGGATGGAACGAGTACGCCAAGGGCGACAAGCTGCAGGGCGGCGACATCATCCAGGCGTGGTACATGAACAACCAGGGCGAGCTCGACGCGGTCCTGAACTCGGTGCAGCGCGGTTCCAAGGTGGTCGTAGCCGAGGGATACCACTCGTACCTCGACATGAAGTACACCGCGAAGACGCCAATCGGCCTGACGTGGCTGGCGATGGGAGACCTAGACAAGTACTACAGCTGGGATCCGGCGGCCGTGAAGTGGCCGCTCGCCACCGGCACCATTCCCGAGTCGGCGATCCTGGGCGTCGAGGCGCCCCTGTGGTCCGAGTCCGTGCGAGGAGGAGACCAAGCCGAATTCCTCATCTTCCCGCGCGCCATCTCGCACGCCGAGGTCGGCTGGACGCCGCAGGCGCAGCGGTCGCTGCCCGACTTCCTCGGGCGGATGAGTGGACAGGGGGCGCGGCTCCTGGCCGCCGGGCAGAACTTCTATGACAGCCCCAAGGTTGCGTGGGGCACCGACTTGGCAGGCACCGACGCGTTCGTACCGCTGCGCGAGACCCGCGTAGAAGCGGCGGTCCTGCTCGCTCCAGGGACCAAGGTCTCGGCGGATGGTCGCAGCGTGGCCGTCGACTCGGTGGACGACGCCGACGGCCCGGGCAACTCGACGTTGGCCGAGCCGCTCACCGCCACCATCGACTTCGGTGACGGCACCGCACCGGTGCGTGCCACCTTCGTCCCCACCCAGGAGCGTGACGCGCTGCACGCCGGTGGACGATACACCGTTGGGGCGGAGCACGCCTACGCGGCCGGCAGCCACACGGCCACCGTCACGTTCTCGGACGGTCGCGTCGCCAGCGCGAGCGTGACCGCCGGCAGTGGCTACGGCCTGGGGGTCCCTGAGCCCACGTTCAACGAGTGCGTGGCGCCCAAGGCGACGATGGAGGCCCCCACCGTTCGCGACGACGCCAGGCTCTTCGTCGACGTCGAGGGGCTCGAGTGGGACGGATGGGCCACGGTCACCGTCGACGGAGCGGTGCAGGGTCGAGTCCGCACCGATGGCGAAGGCAAGGCCTTTGCCTCGGTCTACCTCCCCTACGGCATGGCGTCGGGCCAGCACCTCCTGCGATTCACCGACAGCACCGGTCGCTTCGCCGAGAAGGTCGTCACGGTCGACTCGCTGGTGCCGGCGCCGTCCGGCCGTGCCCTCGCGCCGGTCGGCGTCACTGCGTCGTCGGTGGCTACCAATGAGGCGGCCCCCAACGGGCTGGCGGCAGCCGCCATCGACGGCGACCGGGGTACGTTCTGGCACTCGCAGTGGTCCTCTCCCGTGCCGCCGTACCCGCACACCCTCACCGTGGACCTGGGTGAGGTGACCGATGTGCACTCGCTGAACTGGGTGCCGCGACAGAGCTCTGCCAGTGGGCAGGTCAAGGACGTCGAGATCCGCGTGAGCGACACCACCGCCTTCGCGGCCGGGCCTGCGGTGACGGCGACGCTGGGGGCGGGTGAGACGCCCACGATGATCGACGTCGACGCCATCGGCCGCTACGTGCAGGTGAAGATGACGGCGCCGCAGAACGCCACGCAGGCGTTCGCCTCGGTGGGTGAACTGGAACTCCGCGGGCTCCTGCCCGGGGAGTCGGAGCCCGCACCCGGCAGCCTGACTCCCGACGTGTACGAGCTACCCGCGGGCTGCGTACCGGTGATCGCCCCGATCGCCGCCCAGAATGGCACGTTCGGGCAGCCGCTCTCCATCCAGGTCAATGTGACCCGGGGGTCGGAGCCGTACCACTTCGCGGTCAAGGGACTGCCAGCACCGCTGACGATCAGCCCCCATGGTCAGATCTTCGGCACGCCTGGCACCGTCGGCGTCTACCATCCCGTGGTGACCGTGACCGACGACGCCGGACAGGTGGCGACGGTCACCTTCCGCTTGACGTTGGCGCAGGCCGCGCCGACGGAGTCGCCGACGCCTACCGTGCGGCCGACGACGACGCCGCCGGCCGGTGAGTTCATCCGAACCGTGCCCTACACCTTGCCGGGCACGCACGACTTCAACGGCCGTCAGTGGATGACGACTTGTGAGGCGTACTCGCAGACCGAGCGGTGCCGCACCGACATCTGGGCAACCGTGGTGAGGGTCGACAACGGCCGGTTCGTGCGTGAGTCGGGGTGGGCGTTCAACAACCTGACGTACCTGCCGTTCATGACGCGCACGGCGTGGAAGGGCAACCCACTGGGTCAGGCAGGGGAGTTCACCTCCGGCGCCCGCCAGTGGCGCACCGAGTGTGACACACCTGCGACGGGCCGTGGCGCGTGCCGCAGTTACACGATGACGACGGTCTACGCAGCCAAGCCGAAGGCCACGGGCGGCTATGCGTTCAGCCAGTCGAACCAGTGGGTCTTCAACAACATCGTGATGTTCAAGCCGGGTTCCTGAGACGACTGTGGGCCCTGGCGGCCGTCGCAACGATGACCGCCAGGACCCACCCCGTCAGCCGCGCTTCTGGATGGCGGCCCACTCGTCGCGCAGGCCGACCGTGCGGTGGAACAGCATCGGCTGGTCCAGGTCTGCCGCGAAGTAGCCCAGGCGCTCGAACTGCACCACCTCGCCGGGCTGCGCTTCGGCGAGCGCCTCCTCGGCCCATCCCTGGACGATCTCCCGCGAGTTGGGGTTCAGGTCGTCGAGCGCCTCGCCGGTGGCCTCGCCGGGCGCCTCGGTGGTGAACAGGCGCTCGTACAGTGCCGCAGTGAGCGGCACGGCGTGGGCGGCGGAGACCCAGTGCATCGTGGACTTCACCTTGCGGCCGTCGGGTGAGTTGCCGCCCTTCGACGCAGGGTCGTAGGTGGCGAGCACCTCGACGACCTCACCGTCGGCGTCCTTCACCACGTCGGTGGCGGTCACGAAGTAGGCGCCGCGGAGGCGCACCTCGCGGCCGGGGGAGAGGCGGAAGTACTTCGGCGGGGGGACCTCGCGGAAGTCGTCCTGCTCGATCCACAGCTCACCGGTGAACTCCACCTGGCGGGTGCCGTCCTCGGGGCGCTCCGGGTTGTTGGTCAGCTCGAAGTGTTCGACGACCGGCCGGCCGTTCTCGTCGACCGGCCAGTTGGTGATGCGCAGCTTCAGAGGGTTGAGCACGGCCATGCGGCGCTGCGACGTCACGTTGAGTTCGCGGCGCACGTAGGACTCGAGCGCCTCGATCGACTGACGCGAGTTCGTGCGGGTGGTGCCCACCTCCCGCATGAACTGGCGGATGGCAGCCGGCGGGTAGCCGCGTCGACGCAGCCCCCTCAGGGTGGGCATGCGGGCGTCGTCCCAGCCGTCGACGACGCCGTCCATCACCAGGCGGGCGAGCCGGCGCTTCGACGTGATCGTGTGCGTGAGCTCCAGGCGGGCGAACTCATACTGCCGGGGCCCGCCCTCCACGCCCAGCTGCTCGAGGAACCAGTCGTAGAGCGGGCGGTGCGACTCGAACTCCAACGTGCACAGCGAGTGCGTGGTGCCCTCGATGGCGTCGGACTGGCCGTGGGCCCAGTCGTAGTTGGGGTAGATGGCCCAGTCGTCGCCGGTGCGGTGGTGGGGAACCTTGCGGATGCGGTACATGACCGGGTCACGCAACTGCATGTTCTCGTGGTTCATGTCGATCTTGGCACGCAGCACGCGCGAGCCGTCGGCGTACTTGCCGGCGCGCATGTTGCGGAACAGTGCCAGGTTCTCCTCGACGGAGCGGTCGCGGAACGGGGAGTTGACGCCGGGCTTGCCGAAGCCGCCGCGGCCGGCCGAGATCGCGTCACCGTCCTGGTCGTCGACGTAGGCGACGCCCTTCCTGATCAGTTCTTCGGCCCAGTCGTAGAGCTGCTGGAAGTAGTCGGAGGCGTAGCGCACGTCGGCAGGCTCGTAGCCCAGCCATTCGATGTCCTCGATGATGGATTCGACGAAGCTCGCCTCCTCCGTCTCCGGGTTGGTGTCGTCGAGGCGCAGGAGGCAGATGCCGCCGAAGTCGGTGGCCACCCCGAAGTCGACGACGATGGCCTTGGCGTGCCCGATGTGCAGGTAGCCGTTGGGTTCCGGTGGGAACCGGGTCTGGACGCGGCCGTCTCGCTTGCCCTGTTCGACGTCGCTGCGCACGGCGTCGTAGATGAAGTTCGAGGGCATGGCTGAGGGCTCGGTCATGACCGGTAAGTTAGCACGCTCCGGCTAGCGTGGCCGGAGGAGGTCTTCGAGCCCGATGATGACCAGGACCGGGATGGCGACGACCAGCGCCAACAGCACCGCGACGAGCGCCGCGACACCGATCCAGTAGCGCACCGACGCCTTGTGCACGAGTTCCCTGTTCTCGATGGCGCGGTTGAGGAGCCGCAGGTTCTTCTTGTTGGACCGGAAGGCTGCGTCGAAGAAGGCGCCCACGAACGGGATCATGCCCAGCAGCCAGTCGAGCAGCGAGTTGGCCGCCATGCGGGCGATGACGGAGAACGGCGCGCGCAGCCGGATGGCGTCGACGAGGATGGTGCCGCCGAACACGGCGCCGACGGCTGTGCCGGCCCACGGGACCAGCGACAGCACGGGGTCGACCCCGACCCGCAGCTTGGTGCCTGGCACCTGCACCAGGTCGTCGAGCACGTAGGAGAACGCCCGCGTCAGCTTGGCGGGGGACCCGGCAGGCGCTTCGAGGGCCTCCTCGGTGACCCTCCGCGCGCGGTCGATGGCGCTGGCCGGCGTGGGCGCGGGTTCGTTGCTCATGGTCCCCAGTGTCGCGCGAGAAGGGGGCCATGACCAGCGACCACGTGGGTGAACCCCGATAGGCTGGGCCCCACTATGAGCGAATCCTTGATCCCCGCCCGCACCCGCGTCGCCCCGTCGCCCACCGGTGACCCCCACGTCGGCACCGCCTTCATGGCGCTGTTCGACCTGGCCTGGGCCCGCAAGACCGGGGGGCAGTTCGTGCTGCGCATCGAGGACACGGACCAGAACCGGCTGGTGGCCGGCTCCGAGGACCAGATCTACGAGTCGCTCGCGTGGCTGGGCCTGCAACCGGATGAGGGGCCGCACGTGGGCGGCGAGCACGGCCCGTACCGCCAGTCGGAGCGGCTGACCACCTACCGGCCGTTCGTCGAGCAGCTCATCGAGGCGGGCCACGCCTACTACTGCTGGTGCTCGTCGGAGCGGCTGGCCGAGTTGCGCCGTGAGCAGGAGCAGTCCAAGGCCTCCGTGACTGGCTACGACCGCCTGTGCCACGGCCTCACCCGGGGGGAGCGGGCCGCGCTGGCCGGCTTCTCCGAGACCCCCGTCGTGCGGATGCTCATCCCCGACGACGTGCCGCTGACGTTCCAGGACATCGTGCGCGGCGAGGTCAAGGCGCCCCGCCCCGACGACCAGGTGATCCTGAAGGCCGACGGGTTCCCGACCTACCACATGGCCGTCGTGGTCGACGACCACCTGATGGGCATCAACACGGTCGTGCGCGGCGAGGAGTGGATCTCGTCGACGCCGAAGCACATCCTGCTGTACCAGTGGTTGGGGTGGCAGCTGCCGCAGTTCGCGCACATGCCGCTGCTGCGCAACACCGACAAGTCCAAGATCTCCAAGCGCAAGAACCCGGCCGCCCGGCTCATGTGGTTCAAGGAGGAGGGCTACCTGCCCGAGGCGGTGCGCAACTTCCTCCAGCTCCTCGGCTACGCGGGCGGCGACGAGCAGGAGGTGAAGACCTTCGATCAGTTCGTCGACGAGTTCGACTGGGGCAAGGTCAACACGGTGGGCCCCATCTTCGACCTGAAGAAGCTCGACTGGCTCAACGGCCACTACCTCCGCTCTCTGACCCCCGAGGAACTGGCAGACCGGATCATGGCGTTCGAGGAGGCCAACTGGACCCCGTCCGAGGAGCAGGTGGCGGTGCTACGCAAGGCGGTGCCGATCATCCAGGAGCGCCTCGTCCTGCTCAAGGACGCCCTGCCGCAGCTGGACTACCTGTTCGTGGCCGACGGTGAGCTCACCGTCGAGGACGACGCCGTGGCGGCGCTGGCAGACAATGCCGCAGAGGTGCTCGACGCCGCGATCGCGGTTGCGGAGTCCGTGCCGTTCGACACCGACTCCATCCAGGCCGGCCTGAAGGAGCGTCTCGTCGAGGGCATGGGCATCAAGCCGAAGTTCGCGTTCGCCCCCATCCGCGTGGCGATCTCGGGGCGTCGGGTGTCGCCACCCCTGTTCGAGTCGATGGAGATCCTCGGCCGCGCATCGTCGCTGGCCAGGCTCCGAGCCCTCCGCAGCGGCTTGAGCTGACTCATCGGACATCAGACGCTCACCGACGGTGAGTGTTTTCCCCACGCGGCGCGTCGTGCGGGCATCATCAGATCGACGAAGCGATGGAGGTTCGACGATGACGCAGCTTCTTGAGCGCCGGCCCGGAGCGAGGATGGCCACAGCCGCACTGCTGGTCTTGGGAATGTTGCTGGGCGCCGCCCCTGCAACGACGGCAGCAGCCGAGGTCCCGGCGAGCACGGTCGCGTGGAAGCAACGCAACGCCTCGTTGCCCGACTACGCCGACCTGCAGGAGAGGCTGGCGCAGCCGGCGCCCCTGCGGTGGCTCTTCACAGGGGACTCGATCACCCACGGGATCGTCCACACGCGCGGCCACAAGCGCTTCACCGAGTACTTCGAGCAGTACCTTCGCACCACTGCGGTGAACGGCCACGATCGTTCCGCCGACGTGGTGCTCAACACGGGGGTGTCATCCGGCCGCACCGTCTGCCCTCCCACTGATCCCAACCAGCCCTGCCTGGACCTCTTCCATGACGCATGGATCCGGGACCGCCAAGCCGACGTCGTCTTCATCGCGCTGGCGATGAACGATGGCCGCCAGGATCCGCCATTGGTTCCCCTCACCCAGTTCCGCGCTGAACTCGAGGAGGCGATCGACGCCGTTCGCGCCCAGGGAGGCATCCCGGTGCTGCAGACGCAGAACGGCACGCAGAACGGCCAGATGAACGCCAACCTGGAGGCCTACTTCAACGCCCTGCGCGAGATGGCGATGGTCGACGACGTGATGATGGTCGACGTCGCCACGTACTGGCGCGAGCTCACTGGCGGCAACCCTTCGGCCCCGTCGCTGATGAACGATGAGATCCATCCCAATGACGCCGGCCACCTCCAGTGGGTGCGGCTCCTCCTCGACGCCGTCGGCCTCCATGACGAGGGCTCCGAGCTCGCCATGAGCGGCGATGTCGTCAGCGTGCCCCGGACCGGCCCTGAGATCAACGAGACCTACACGCTCGCCACCGCCGGTGACGACGGGTTCCGCCACAGCTCCGGCGTCGCAGGCGCCGTCAACTGGGACCTCGGCCGCACCTTCGACGGTGCCACGGCGCTCAACGCGACACACGACTTCATGTCGTTCGCCAATGCCGACCAGGGCAACGTGACCGTGCGCTTCCGCACGTCGGCCTCCTTCAGCGTCGGCCAGACGATGGCGCTGGCCTCCTTCAGCGGCGCCGGCACCCAGCGGCTGGAGGTCACGCTCTTCGAGGGAAAGGTCCGGATCGGTCGCCAGCTCCCGACGGGCGTGTACGGCTGGTTCACCGGCTCCCGAGCGCTCAACGACGGCAACTGGCACACGGTCTCGGTCAACCTCACCGCCACTGCCTTGGCCTGGTCCATCGACGGCGTCGCCGAACGGGTCCTCGACGTCGCGGCGCACGGCTCGATGGCGCCCAACGCCTACTCCCCGGTCACCCTCACCGCTGCCGCGACGGGGCTCAACGCCCCGTCGCGCTGGTACCACCGCGGCGACATCGACTACATCGACACCTTCGCCCGCACCCTGACCCAGGCTGAGATCAGCGCCGCGTCGAGCGTGGGGGGTGGCTCCACGGCGGCGGCGCTGATGACGCCCCTGTACGAGAACACCCGCCCCACCATGTTCTCCTTCATCGGTGGGCGCACCAGCGTGGGCGTCACCGATCCCATCTACGCGAAGAACTACATCCAGCTCTTCGAGGAGGTGCTCCGGGGAGAGAATGCCGGGCCGGTGATCCGACGGATGCGTTACCTGTCCAACGCCTCGGTGGACGGGCTCACTTCCGCCGGGATGCTGGCCCGCTATCACGCGGAGGTGGCCCCACAGTCGCCGGACGCGGTGTTCGTGTCGCCTGACGTGGTGCAGGGTGGCGCCGTGGTGGAAGGTGGCGTCGGCGAGTTCACGTCGAACATCGACGCGGTCCTTGACGCAGCCGTCGCCGCCGGGGCCGTCGCGATCGTCATGACCCCGGCCACGCTGGACCCTGCAGCCGTTCCGTACGCCGAGGCCCTGCGGGCCCTGGCACAGGAGTCGGGCATCGGCCTGGTGGACGTCCACCGCTGGATCGCACAGCAGTCGGCAAACCACCCCGCCATCCCGGCGCAGTGGTTCACCGACGGTTCACTCAACGCCAAGGGGCACCTTGCGCTCGGCAAGTTCCTCATGACGCAGGTCCAGATGGTGCCCGGCTCGGGTTCCCAGACCTGGAGCCTCGACTACGACGGAGGCGCCACGCCGGTGATGGCACCGCGCGCCGAGGGAGAATTCGGCACGGTGGGCATCGCCGGCCCCGACAAGGAGTTCTCCAACTACCGCATCCCGGGGGTCATACAGCTGCCCAACGGCGACATCCTGGCCGCCTATGATGGGCGCCCCGGTGGCGGTGACGCGCCCAACCCCAACTCCATCCTCCAGCGCCGTTCCACCGACGGGGGCAAGACCTGGGGCGTGCAGACCTACGTCGCCAAGGGCTCGAACTCCGGGACCAACAAGGGCGGCGCCTGGAAGTTCGGCTACTCGGATCCCTCCTATGTCCATGACGCCGTGACCGGAACGTTGTTCAACTTCCACGTCTACTCCAAGAACCAGGGTGTGTTCGGCTCGGTGGACGGCACTGACGACGGCAACCGCAACGTGCTCAGTGCCAACCTCATGGTGTCGACGGACAACGGTCACACGTGGGAGCAGCGCTCAGTCACCGCGGCGGCCAAGCCCGCTGGGGTACTGGGCACCTTCGCCACGTCGGGCCACGGCATCCAGCTCACGCGCGGCGAGCATGCCGGGAGGCTCGTCCAGCAGTTCGCGGGCCGATTCTCGGACTTCCAGATCTACTCCTACTCGCTCTACTCCGACGATCACGGGAAGACCTGGCGGGCGGGTGAACCCATCGGCGTCACCATGGACGAGAACAAGGTGGTCGAACTCAGCGACGGCACCCTGATGATGAACTCGCGCGTCAACACCGGCCAGAACGGGCGGTGGGTCGCCTACTCCCACGACGGTGGCGAGACCTGGCGGGACCGCACCCTCAACGAGCACCTGCTGGACCCGCGCAACAACGCGTCGATCATCCAGATGAACCCGGGCGCCGAGGCCGGCAGCGCCGAGGCGAAGGAACTGCTGTTCTCGAACGCCAACGCCACCACGCGGAGCAACGGCACCATCCGCTACTCCTACGACGACGGCGAGACCTGGCCGGTGGCCAAGACGTTCCGGAACGGCACCATGTGGTATTCCGACCTGGTGGCGCTCCGGGACGGAACCTTCGGCATCGTGTACGAGCCGCAGGGCGAGGCCTACATCTCGTACGGCGCGTTCGACCGGGCGTGGCTCAACCCCTTCAAGGCGAAGTTCCAGCCGAGTTCCGCGAAGGGCGTCGCCGGCCAGCAGGTGACCGTGCCGTTGACGGTGCGCAACGACGACTCGCGCCCGCTCCCGGCGGGGACCGCCTCCCTGCAACTGCGCAACGGCTGGGTCTCTGCGGACGTGGCCACCCCGTCGCTTGCCCCCGGTGCGTCCTTCACCGTCGAACTGTCGCTCGACGTGCCCTCCGGAAGCCCCGACGCCATCCACCTGGGGGACGCGAAGCTGACGGCCGGGTCCTTCGAACTGCGTGGCGATGCCCGCATCCAGGTCGGGGCGGACCCGACCCTCGGCGCGGAGATCACCGGAGCCCCCAACGCGGAGCACGCGTCGCGCGACCTCAGCACCAACCCGTACACGGTCGGCCAGCGGGTCGGCTTCGACTTCGGCGTGAGGTCGACCGGCACCATCACGCAGCGGGTCGAACCGGTCGCCGGCCCGTTCACCCCGTTCGTGCAGGCCGACGGCGCCGGCAACTGTCGCTACAGCGCGCTGCCCGCGGGCGGGTCGTACGTCTGCCGCACCGCCTCCCACGCCGTGACGGACGACGACCTCGCGCGAGGGTTCTTCGACCCCACCACCACGTGGGAACTCCACCCGGCCACCGGGACCGTCCCGGAGAAGGAGACCATCACGGTGTCGCCGCCGCTGGTGGACGTCCTGGACCGACGCCCGGCGCTCCGGGTGACCCGCACATTGGCGTTCGTCGACGTGGACCGGGACGGGTCGGCATCGGTGGGCGACACCGTCACCCATCACGACGTCGTGGTCAATACGGGCAACGTCGACCTCACCGACGTGACCGGTGCGGTCGTGGCCGGCCGCCTTCCCCGTGGGGCGGAGCTCACGGGGGAGGGCGCCCACCCGCTCACCGCCGCAGACCTCGCCGCCGCAGCGGCCGCAGACGGCACGTTCTCACTACCGGGGGAGGTCAATGCCGTCAACGGTGACCGCGCCGTCCACGACGACTTCGGGGCCACCATCACCCTCCCGTTGGCGAAGCCCTCGCCCTCACCCAGCCCGTCGCCCAGCCCCTCGAAGTCGCCGAGCGCGAAGCCGTCGGTGACGCCCACAGGCACGCCCAGCGTGACGCCCGGTGGGTTCGTGCGGTCGGCGCCGTACACGCTGGCCGGTCAGCACACCGTCAACGGGCGGCACTGGATGACGACGTGCGAGTCGTACTCGCAGACCGAGCGCTGCCGGGCGGAGATCTGGGCGACCGTGGTGAAGGTGGAGGGCGGCCAGTTCGTCCGGGAGACGGGATGGGCGTTCAACAACCTGACCTACCTGCCCTTCCTGGCGCGTGCGGAGTGGAAGGGCAACCCGCTGGCTGCCACGGGCCAGTTCTCCTCTGGTGGCCGTCAATGGCGTACCGAGTGCGACACTGCCGCTACCGGCCGGGGTGCGTGTCGGTCGTACACCTGGACGACGGTCTACGCGGCCACCCCGAAGCCCGGGGGCGGTTACGCCTTCTCGCAGGGAAACCAGTGGGTGTTCAACAACATCGTGGCGTTCGAGGCCTGAGCTCGGCTCACGCTCAGGGACCGCCGGGTCGTCAGTCGAAGACCAGCTCCGGGTAGTTCGGCATCCACATCGACTCGAACACCTGCTGCACCGGGTTGGTCAGCGGTTCCTGCGCCACGCCGTCGGCCTCCGCAGCCTTCGCGACGGCGATGGCCACCGTCGCGGACACGCGGCGCAGGTCGTTGATGCTGGGCAGCAGCGACTGGCCGGGCCGGCGGGCGTCCGCGAGCGACGCGACGGCCTCCGCCGACGCGGCGATCATCGAGTCGGTGACGCGGTCGGCGTTGCACACTGCCACGCCCAGGCCCAGGCCGGGGAACACCAGCGCGTTGTTGGCCTGTGCGATGGTGTAGGTCACGTCGTCGCGCACGACGGGCTGGAACGGCGACCCCGTGGCGATGAGGGCCCGCCCGTGCGACCACTCGAGGATGTTCTCGGGCAGCGCCTCGGCCAGCGCCGTCGGGTTCGACAGGGGCATGATGATGGGCCGTTCGACGTGGGCGGCCATGTCGCGGACGATGTCCTGGGCGAACGAATCCGGCTGCCCGGAGGTGCCGATGAGGACGGTGGGCCGCACGTTGCGCACGATGTCGGCCAGCTTGTAGAGGCCCGGGTGGTCGAGGTCCCAGTCGGTGAGTTCCCCGATGCCACGGGCGTAGGGGCGTTGGAAGTCACGGAACCGCTGGGTGGCGTCGTCGGTGACGAGGCCACGGCTGCTGGTGACCCAGAACAGCTTGCGCGCCTCGTCGGCGGTGAGGCCCTCCTTGACGAGGAGGTCCACGAGCAGGTCGGCGATCCCGATGCCTGCGGTGCCGGCGCCGTGGATCACGAACCGCTGCTGGCCGAGCTTCTCCCGCTTGGCCTGCACACCCGCCAGGATGGCGCTGGCGACGACGGCGGCGGTGCCCTGGATGTCGTCGTTGAAGGTGCAGATCTCCCCGCGGTAGGTGTCGAGGAGGCGGTGGGCATTGTTGGCCCCGAAGTCCTCCCAGTGGATCATCGCGTTGGGGAAGACCCGCCGGGCCGCGTCCACGAACGACGCGACGAAGGCGTCGTAGCGCTCACCCCGCACGCGGGCGTGGCGCTCGCCCAGGTACAACTCGTCGTTGAGCAGCTTGAGGTTGTCGGTGCCCACGTCGAGCACGACCGACAGCATCCGGTCGGGGTCGATGCCTGCGGCCGCCGTGTACAGCGACTTCTTCCCGTTGCAGATCTGGATGCCGCCGACGCCCTGGTCGCCGATGCCGAGGATGCCCTCGGAGTCGGTGACGATCAGGATGTCGAGGTCCTCGGGCGCGATCTCGGTGGCGCGGAGCGACGCCTCGACCAGTTCCGGGCGGTCGATCGAGAGGAAGACGCCGTCGATGGTCTGGAACCAGAAGCTGAACTCCTTGATGGCCTCGCCGATGGTGGGCGTGTAGACCACCGGCATGACCTCCTCCAAGTGCTCGCTCAGCAGGCGGTAGAACAGCACGGAGTTGCGCTCGCGCAGGCCTTGGAGGTACGAGAACTTCGCCAGTGGGGTGGAGGCGTTCTTGAAGCGCATGTAGGAGCGGTGCAGCTGCGCCTCGAGCGGGGTCACGTGGCTGGGCAGCAGGCCGGTGAGCCCGAGCTTCTCGCGCTCCTCGTGCGTGAACGCGGTGCCCCTGTTGATGCGCGGATCGCGCAGTACCGCGCCGCCGTGGGCCTTGATCTTGACGCGCGACCCGTGGCTGCCGGGGAGGACCTCATACTGACGCTTGGGCATAGCGCTCACCCTAGTGGTGCGCCGTGCGTGACGTGCCGTGACCCGGTGTTCCTCCGTCGCATCCCTCGACGCCGTGGGCGAACTAGTCTCTGGGGATGGACCGCGCCGAACTGTTGCCGCACCCGGTCACCGGGCAGTTGTTCCCGTCGCCCGTGCCGCCCGGCACCGGATGGCCCGAGGACCCGGCCACCCCCTCGACCCCGGTGGCGCACACGGCCGACGACGTGCTGGGCCTGTCGAGGGACGCGTCGCCGGCGGAGATCGCCGCGCGGATCTCGGTGTGCCGGGCCTGCCCGCGGCTGGTGGAGTGGCGCGAGTTGGTGGCGGTCCAGAAGAGGGCGTCGTTCGCCGGCCAGCCCTATTGGGGGAGGCCGGCCCCCGCCCTGGGGCCGGTGGACGCGCCAGTGTTGATCGTCGGGCTGGCGCCGGCGGCCAACGGTGCGAACCGCACTGGCCGCAACTTCACCGGCGACCGGTCAGGCGACTGGCTCTACGCCGCGCTGTACCGCGCGGGCATGGCCACCCAACCCACCGCGCTGCACGCGGGCGACGGGCTGAGGCTGCTCGGCGTGCGGATCGTGGCGACGGTGCGGTGCGCGCCGCCGCAGAACAAGCCGACCACGGACGAGAAACGCACCTGCGCCCCATGGCTCGACGCCGACCTGGCCTTCTCCGCCCCGCATGTCCGCTCGATCATGTGCCTGGGCAGCATCGGCTGGGACGCGGCGCTGGGCGCGGTTCGGCACGCCGGATGGGAGGTGCCCCGGCCCAAGCCGAAGTTCGGCCATGGTGCACGTGCGGTGCTGCGCACCCCCGATGGGCGCGAGGTGCAGTTGGTGGGCTGCTACCACGTGAGCCAGCAGAACACGTTCACCGGGAAGCTCACCGAGGACATGCTCGACGAGGTGCTCAGGAGCCTGTGAACATGCGGGGGACGTCGGCCGGCGCGGGCAGGTAGTACAACTCCAATGCGTCGAGCAGCGCGGCGACGTGCGCCAGCGCCGCCTCTCGCTCCTCGGCGCTGGTGGCACGCATCGCCAGCCGCGCCCGGTCAAGGGCCTTGCGAGCCTTGGCGCGCGCCACGACGGGCAGATGGGTGAGCCCCAGGGTCTCGGCGTTGGACTTCGCGGTGCGGAACGACAGCTCGACCTCCGCCGCAGCCCGGTGCACGGTCTCCTCGTCACCGGCGTCCCGGGCGTCCTCCCACCGCATCAACGCGAGCTGGAACTCGCGGGTGAGCGGGGCGGCGTCGTCGAACAGCGCCGAGTTCTCGATGCGGTAGAGCAGGTCGCCGGCCAGGCCGTGGTGCTCGGCAGCCACCGCCGCGACCTTGGCCGAGGGAGTGGCGGCGGAGCCGGCGACGGGGGCCGCCGGGCGCAGGAGACCGGCCAACCAGCCGGTCAGCCGCCCCGCCGCCTGCGTGCGGGCCCCATCGTCGTGTGTCGTCACAACTCCAGTATATGACCTAGTCAGCCGCGTCCGTGTGGGGTGTCCCACCCGCTGAGGTCCGGCCCCTTCGGCACGATGCCCAGCGGGTTGAGGTCCGTGTGGACGATGTAGTAGTGGTCCTTGATCTGGTCGAACTTGACGTTGTTGCCGAAGCCGGGCGTCTGGTAGAGGTCGCGGGCGTAGCCCCACAGGTTGGGCATCTCGGTGAGCTTGTTGCGGTTGGTCTTGAAGTGGCCGTGGTAGACGGCGTCGAAGCGCACCAGCGTCGTGAACAGCCGGACGTCGGCCTCGGTGATCTGGTCGCCCATCAGGTAGCGGCGGGTGGCGAGTCGCTCCTCGAGCCAGTCCATGGCCGTCCACAACCGGTCGTAGGCCGCGTCGTAGGCTTCCTGCGAACCGGCGAAGCCGCAGCGATACACGCCGTTGTTCACCTCGGTGTAGACGCGCTGCATGACCTCCTCCATCTCCTCGCGGAGCTCCCCGGGCCACAGGTTGGGCGCGCCCTCCTTGTGGTACTGCTGCCACTCGAAGTAGAGGTCCTCGGTGATCTGCGGGAAGTTGTTGGTGACCACCTCGCCGGTGGTCTCGTCGACCATGGCAGGCACGGTGATGCCGCGGGGGTAGCCGGGGAAGCGCTTCTCGTAGGCCTCCTTCAGCTTGCCGATGCCCAGCACCGGGTCGACGCCTCCGGGGTCGAGGTCGAAGGTCCACGAATCGGCGTCGTGCGTGGGGCCGGGGTTGCCCATGGAGATGACGTCCTCGAGGCCCAGGAGTTCGCGCACGATGATGGCCCGGTTGGCCCATGGACACGCATACGCCGCGATCAGCCGGTACCGGTTCGGCACGACGGGGTAGTCGTCGGTGCCGTCGCGCGGTTCGGCGACGATGCGGGTCTCGATGTAGCGGGAGTCGCGGCTGAACTCCTGGCCCTTGACCGAGTAGACGCCGCCCTTGGAGTGTTCTTCGCGTTCGCTCATGACCACACTATAGTTGACGATTCAACAAGATGCCAGAGGGTTGGCAAATCTGTTTCTTACTTTAAGTAAAGGTGCGGCCGTCCGTGAGGGGGAGCGCGGCCTCGGGTGCGGGCAGGTAGTGGAGCGCCAACGAGCGCAGGATACGGACCACCTGCTCCTGCGCCGCCGCGCGCTCACCTTCGGTCCTGGCGCCGACGGCGAGCCTGGCCGCCCCGGCCGCTCGCCGCGCGTCGTTTCGTGCAGTGGCCGGCAGGTGGCCCAGACCCACGGTCTCCGCGTGCGCCCTCGCGGTGTCGAAGGCCAGCTTGAGCGTGCCGGCGAGCCGCACCACGTCGTCCTCGGGGGCCGACGCGGGCTCGAGGTCCTCCCAGACGACCATGGCGTCGTCGAACCCCAGGCGGGCACCGTCGGCCTCGAAGAAGGGCGCAGCCCCGTGGGGCCACTGTGCGTGGGGCGTGGCCAGGACGCGGCGCGGCGCCACGCCCCGGCCGATGCACACGCCCGAGATGGGCAGGTACTCGGGCAGCTCGCTGTCGCGGCGCCGCTGCCAACCGAAACTGGCGTGCGTGGTGACGTGGAGCCTCGGGGCGGCGGCCCGCGGCGAGAGGCTGCGCGTGGCCACGGGGAACGAGACCAGCACCATCAGTGCGCGACCGTCGGTGGAGTCTGCGTAGAAGGTCTGGTCGATCAGTTCCGAGATCGGCGTCTCGGGCGGGATGGGGGCCCACGGGATCATCGCGGTTCGATCTCCTTGCGTCGGCCGATGAGGCTGGGTGCAGCGAGGTCCACCGGCGGCAGGGAGTACAGCGCGAGCGAGCCGAGGATATCGGCCACGCGACGCCGGGCCGCCTCGCGCTCGCCGGGCGTGTCGCCGTGCAGGGCCGCGTGGGCCGCGCGCGCGGCGCGGCGGCCGGAGTCGCGCGCCGTCGTCGGCAGGTGGTCCAGGCCGAGGTCCTCGGCATGGCGGCGGGCCTCGTCGAACGCCCGCTCCACCTCGGTGGCCAGCTGTGTCGCCTCGGGTGAGCCCTCGTCCCAGGAGAGGAGGGCCAGCTCGAGCCGCTCGGTCTGGGGGACCGCCGCGTCGAACAGCGCCGAGTTCTCGATGCGGTAGACGATGTCGGTGCGCAGGCCGCCGAGCCGCTCCTTGACCAAGTCCACCCGGCTGCGAGGACTCAGCCCGGCGGCGTCGACCTCCGTGTGGTCGACGGGGAGCCTGCCGTGGACGCCTGAGGCGAGCACCTCGGTGGCGCCGTCGAAGACGCGTGGCTTCATCCCGGCCGTGACCGCGGCGCTGTGGAACGAACGGGAGACGAGCAGGACGATGCCCGGCAGGAGCGCGCTCAACAGGAGCATCGGCTGTCCCAGCACGACGGCCAGCACGACGATGGCGGCCACGGCGGCGCCGAGCCACCGCCTGCCGGCGGTGGGGTTCTGGCTCCGCATGCCCTTGACCTTCGGTGGCACGGCAGCACGGTCCGGCCTCACGTGCGCCAGGGCCAGCACGGCCTCGCTGACGGTCAGGTCTGCGGGCAGCGTCACGTCCGAGGGTGGGTCCAGCTTCTCGTGCGCCATGTCGGTGTGCACCACCCGCACGTGGCCGCTGCGGGTGGGTTTCCCGATCTGCAGCAGGGCAGTGGTGGGGCGGCCGAGGTCACCCGGCCCGCCCGCAGCGATGGTCCGGCCGGCCCAGTCGCCCAGCGTCGAACGCAGGGGGACGGCGGGCCAGCTCATGGGGGAGAGCCTATCCGCGCAGCCACGCACGGATGGAGCGCACGCGTTCCTCCACCTCGGCCTGGGTCGCCTTGGCCAGCGGCGGACCCCCGCATTCGCGCCGCAGGTCTGCGTGGACGTGGCTGTGCGGCACGCCCTTGAGGCGGGCGTACTGGCTGACCAGCGAGTTGAGCTCCTTGCGCTTGGAGGCCATCGCGCGGTGCAGCGCCACCTCCGGCTCGGCCTTGCGGTCCTCACGCTCGCGGCGACGCATCTGCCGTCGTTGCCGCTCGGCGAGGAGTTGGCTGACCTGGCCGGCGTCGAGCAGGCCGGGCAGCCCCAGGTAGTCCGCCTCGTCCTGGCTGGTGGGTTCGGCGTGCATGCCGAAGGCCTGCGAGTCGAACAGGACGTGGTCGAACGTCGCCTTCGACTCGAGCGCCTCGAACTCCCCGAGCAGGTCGTCGGACGCCGACTCCGAGCGGTTGGCCGCCTCGATCAGCGCGTCGGTCTCCGCCCAGATGTCGTCCTCGTCGGACTTGGGCCGGCCCAGCACGTGGTCACGCTGCTTCTCGAGCGTGGCGGCGTGCGCCAGCAGCACGGGGACGGTCGGCAGGAAGACCGTGGCCACCTCACCCTTGCGGCGCGAGCGCACGAAACGCCCCACCGCCTGGGCGAAGAACAGCGGGGTGGAGGTGGCCGTCGCGTAGACGCCGACGGCGAGGCGCGGCACGTCGACACCCTCCGACACCATGCGCACCGCCACCATCCAGCGTTCCTCCGAGGCGGAGAACTCGTCGATCCTGCCGCTGGCCTTCGTGTCGTCGGACAGGACGACGGTGGGCCTGGCGCCCGTGATCTCCGTCAGGAGCTTGGCGTAGGCGCGCGCGGCCGTCTGGTTGGTGGCGATGACGAGGCCACCGGCGTCCGGCACGTGGCGCCGCACCTCGGTGAGGCGCTTGTCGGCGGCGCGCAGCACGGCCGAGATCCACTCCCCGGTGGGGGACAGTGCGGTGCGCCACGCATGGGCGGTGAGGTCCTTGGTGGTGGGCACCCCGAGGTCGAGTTCGAGTTCGTCGCCGGCCTTGGTGCGCCAGCGCATGGGGCCGCCGTAGTTCATGAAGATCACTGGGCGCACGACGGAGTCGGCGAGGGCCTCGGCGTAGCCGTAGGTGTAGTCGGCCCGCGACTGCTTCACGCCTGGCGCCAGCTCGTCATAGGCGACGAACGGGATGGGGTTCTCGTCGGAGCGGAACGGGGTACCGGTCAGCGACAGGCGGCGGGCGGCGTGCGTGAACGCGTAGAGGATCGCCTCGCCCCAACTCTTGGAGTCTCCCGCGTGGTGGATCTCGTCGAAGATGACGAGCGTGTCCTGCGAGTGGCACAGCGCCTCGTACACGTAGGAGCGGGCCGCGACGCCGGCGTAGGTGACGGCGGAGCCGTGGAACTCCCTGGACCGGCCGCGCTTCGAGGACGCGCCCAGCCCCGGGTCGAGCTGGATGCCGACCCGGGCCGCGGCGTCGGCCCACTGGACCTTCAGGTGCTCGGTGGGGGTGACCACGACGATGCGGCGCACGGCCCTGGTCTGCAGCAGCGTGAGGGCCACGCGCAGCGCGAAGGTCGTCTTGCCGGCGCCCGGGGTGGCGACGCACAAGAAGTCCGTGGGCTGGTCACGTTCGTACTGGTCGAGGGCCTCCTGCTGCCAGGCGCGCAGCGACGACGCAGTGCCCCAGGCGGCGCGCTGGGGGAATGCGGGGGAGAGGTGGTCGAGGGCCGAGGACGACATACGGGGCCCGACTCTAACCGCCCCCTGCGACCTTTCCAAGCATCCGCGTGTCCGCTTGACCCTCCGTCGGGTCAGGACAAGCGCAGCGCCGCGCCGAGGTCGCGCAGCCCCAGTTCCTGTGCCAGCGCGAGGTACAACTCGGCGCACGCGAGCGCGTCGACGACGGCGTCGTGCCCCTTGTAGCTGGGCAGGCCGGCGCGGCGGCGGAGCCTCCAGAGGCGCAGCGCGTCGCGTGGGTGGTCCTCGTCGATGCCCAGCGCCCGCAGCCCCAGGCCGAGTGTGTCGACGGCGCGGATCGAGATGCCGACGCCGTGGACCCGCTTGACCGCCGCCGCGAGGAAGCCCACCTCGATCGCCGCGTGGTGCGCCAGCAGGACGCGGCCCGCGAGGCGGTCGAAGACGCGGTCCAGCGCCTCCTGCATGGTCACGCCGTGGGCGAGCACCTCGTCGTCGGTAAGGTGGTGGATGATCGCCGACTGCCCCACGCCGCCGCCGGGGTTGACGAGGAAGTTGGTGGCGCTGCCCAGCGGGATCCGCAGCCCGTCGACGTCGACGAGCCCCACGGAGATGACCTCGTCGGTGCCGGGGACCAGCCCGGTGGTCTCGAAGTCGACCGCCAGCAGCGGCGCCTGCCCGATGGGCGTGTCGCGCGACGGCGGGGGGTCAGCAGGTAGCGCCTGAGTCCGCCGTCGGGGACCCTGTCCGCCAGGCCGGCGTTTCCACGCCGCAGCGACCACCTCATGAGATGTACTGCGTCTGGAAGGCGACGGTGAGCGCCGTCTGCGCCTTCCCGACGATGACGAAGGCGTCGCGGAGCGAGCGGCGCTCGAAGTCGGAGAGGGCCGCCGGGTCGATGTGGTTGTCCGGCTCGCGGCCCGCGGCCACGAGGCGCCCCTGATGCTGCAGCCGGGTGTAGCCCAGGAACTCGTGGGCGTCGAGGAGGTTGTCCACCTCCGCGCCGTGTTCGGCCGCCGCGGCGAGCCGGGCACGGGTGCTGACCTGGGGCAGCGCCCAGCGCAGTGCGTAGATGCGGGCCACGTCGACGATGGGGTTGATGCCGCCGAGCTTGATGTCGAGCCTGTCGCGATGCTCGCCGCGCTTCTCCACCACGAAGCCACGCAGGAAGCCGACGGGGACCTCTGCGTCGTTGGCGTGCTTGGCGAGGTGACCCAGGAACCGTGTGGACCCCGGGGCGGCGCGCAGCACGTGCTGCTGGAGTGAGGTGTAGAGGGTCTGGTCACCGTGCACGGGCCTCATGTCGAAGAAGATCGACGAGTTGAGCACCGCCTCCGACGTCGGCGCGGCCAGCCAACCGGAGAACGTCCGCTGCCACTGCCGCAGCGGGACGCGCCAGCGCGGGTCGGTGGCCATCGCCTCACCGCGGCACCGCGGGAAACCGCAGGCCACCAGCGCGGCGGTGACGTACTCGGCCAGCGCGGCGAAGTAGTGGTCGTGCTCCGGGCGGGCCTCGTCGCTGAGGATGAAGGCGTGGTCCTGGTCGGAGCCCAGTGCCTGCTCCTGTCGGGCGAGGGAGCCGAGCGCCACCCAGGCATAGGGCACCGGCGGCGCGCCCAGTTCGGCCTCGGCCATCTCCGCGACCCGTTGGCACAGCGCCTCCGTCGTGCGGCTGATGATGCGGGTGATGTCCTCGGCGGTGGCGTCCTGCCGCAGGAGCCGGCCGACGAGGGCGGGCACGCGACCCATGACCTTGACCAGGCCCGGCACGTCGTCCTGCCGGGCCAGGTCGCCCACCATGTAGAGCGGGCTGGAGCGTTCGAGTCGCATGAGGTCGCCAGAGGTGACCATGCCGACCACCCGGCCGTCCTCCAGCACCGGAAGGTGGTGGATCTTGTGCTGGACGAGCGAGAGCAGGACGTCGAGGGCCAGCGCCTCGGCATCGATCGTGAACGGCTGCTCGCTCATCACCGATGACAGCGCCGTGTCCGGGTCGATGGCCTCGGCGACGACGCGCCGCAGGTCGCGGTCGGTGAGGATGCCGGCCAGGTCGCCGTCGCCGCGGGTCACGATGATGGCGCTGATGCGGTGCTCCGCCATCGCCTGGGCGGCCCGGCGCACGGTGTGCCCGACGTCGATGGTGACGGGCGAGCGTGTGATCATCTCGCGGACTGGTACCTGGAGCACGGGCCCGCCCCCCGGGGCGTGGCGCACGACGTCGCCGAGGCGGGCCTCCGTGAAGAAGCGGCGCACTTCGGGGAAGGCGACGAGTTCGCGCACCACCTCGGGCGCGAATGACCACAGCAGCGAGTCCTCGATGGCGGTGAAGGTGAAGCGGGAGGGCCGCTCCTCGAGGATCGACGACTGGCCGAAGCAGTCGCCCTGCTCGTCGTGGTCGATCAGCACGCCGTCGGCATCGACGATCTCGATGGCCCCGGAGCGCACGACGAACATGGCCAGGGGGGCCTGGCCTGCGGCGAGGACCACTTCGCCGCGCCGGACGTACTGGCCCACCGCCCGGCGCGCGAACGACTCGATCTGGACGGGTGCCAGGAGCGACCACGGCTCGCGGGCCGCCAGGAACTGGGTTGTCTCGGCCAATTCGGACACGGTGATCTCCCTTGATCAGAGGCGTCGCCCCAGCCTAGCCGCCCCGCGTGGGCCCGGCGCCGAGCCGGGCCCGTCGTCGCCGGACCACTCTGCGCTATCGGGTTGCGCACTTGGCTTTCGTCACCTGACCGCGCGCGATGCCGCGTGCTTTCATGGCCTGAGTTTCGCGCAGTCGTATCGAGGAGGATCCGATGCAAGGTCAGACAGCCCCGTTCAACCGGAGGGCGTTCCTGGCGGCAGGGGGCGGTGCCATGGGTGCCGCCGCGTTCGCCAGCGCAGCCTGGACGCAGACGAGCGCCCACGCTGCATCCGCCGGGCGGAGGTTGCCCAACATCGTGATCGTGCTCACCGACGACCTGGGGTACGGAACCCTGGGTAGCTACGGACAGGAGCAGATCAAGACCCCGGTCCTGGACAAGTTGGCTGCCGAGGGAGTGCGGTACACCGATTTCTACGCAGGCGCTGCGGTGTGTGCCCCGTCCCGGTGCACCCTCCTTACCGGCATGCACACCGGGCATGCCACGGTGCGGCAGAACCCCACCACCACCGTCGACGACCCCTTCAGGCCGGACGAGGTGACCTTCGGCCACCTGCTCCAGTCACGCGGCTACACGACGGCGCTCTTCGGCAAATGGGGTTTCTCGCCGGACGTTGGCGAGCACTTCAGCCATCCGAACTTGCAGGGCTTTGACGAGTTCTACGGCTACCTGACCCACATCCACGCCCATCAGTACTACCCCTCGTACCTGTGGCACAACCACACTCGGGTCGAGATCCCCGAGAACAAGAACAACGCGCAGGGGGTCTACGCGCCCGACCTGATGCTCGAGCGCACCCTGGACTTCATCGACACCAACAAGGACCATCCGTTCCTCGCGCTGGTCTCCACCAACATCCCCCACGCACCCCAGCACGTCCCCGACTACGGGCCCTACGCCAACGAGCCGTGGGGGGAGGGGGAGAAGGCGCACGCCGCGCAGATCACCCGCATGGACGGCCACGTCGGCCGCATCGTGGCCAAGCTGGAGGAGCACGGGATCGCGGATGACACCGTCCTGATCTTCCTGAGCGACAACGGCCCGCACGAAGAGGCCTCGCACGGCGGCATCCCGCTCAACCCGGACTTCTTCGACGACAACGGTCCGCTGCGGGGCTACAAGCGCAACCTCCACGAGGGCGGCATCCGCACCCCCGCCATCATTTGGGCGCCCGGCTACATGGGCCACACCGCTGGAACGGAGGTGTCGCAGCCGCTCGCCTTCTGGGACATCCTGCCCACGCTCGCCGACCTGGCCGACGCGCCCGTTCCGCCATTCGTGGACGGCGGCTCCATCCGCCACACGTTCGACGCCGCCGCCCAGCCGACCGACCGCGACCACCGTCCGCCCCTGGCTGACCGCCCGCTCTACTGGTGGCGGCTGGAGCCCCATTCCACGTCGCGGGCCAACGCTGCCGAAGGGGGTTCCGTGACGCGTGCAGCAGAGGCGGTGCGTCGAGGCGACTGGAAGGCGATCCGATTCGCGCCGGGGCAGGACCGCACGGTTCCCGACAGCCAGTGGGACCTGCGCCTGTACAACCTCGCCACCGACATCGGCGAGGACCGCAATGTCGCCGCCGAGAACGCCTCTCTCGCCGCAGCCATGCTGGCGCTGATGAAGCAGGAGTGGACCGAGCCCAGCGTGCCCCGCGAGAAGTGGAGCGTCAATGGCCTCGTCGTCGACGCGCCGGCGTACCTCCCGCCGGGCCAGGCTGCGCAGGTCACGGTTCGCCTCGACAACCACGACGACAAGCCCTACACCCGCATCGAGGTGCAGTTGCAGGCGCCGGCGGGCTGGACGGTGAGGGCGCCGCGCCGCAGCCGCGCTGCGGTGCGCCCAGGGGGAAGCCGGGAGTTCGTCTTCCTGGTGAGCGTCCCGTCCAACGCCTCGGGGTCGCATCAACTGACGGCTACGGCCAAGTACCTGCTCGACCACCGCGAGGTGGTCACAGCGACCGCGACGGCCGGCGTGGTGGCAGTCGTGCCTCCCCTGGAGGATTCCGAGCGGGTGCCCACCACGGGCTGGACCTTCACGGCCAGTTCTTCCACGGACCTCTCCGGCAACGGCCGGGGCGGCCGTCCGCAGCACGCCTTCGACGGCAACACCGACACCTTCTGGCACAGCCAGTGGACGCCCACCCAGGTGCCACCGCCGCACTGGATCCAGGCGCAGGCGCCGGTCGCCGCCACTGTGGCGGAGGTGCAGTTCCTGCTGCGCAGCGACCTGGAACGCCCCAGGACGCTGGACGTCAAGGTCTCCGACGACGGCTCGAACTGGACCACCGTCGCCACCCGCGGCTACGCCAACGGCACCAGCGCCGGGCCCACGTGGAACACGGTCACCTTCCCGTCCGTCCGGGCAGCGTATGTCCGCCTCGAGACCAACGGCACCTATGAGGCGAGCAACGGGCACTTCGTGGTGCGTGAGATCGAGTTCTGGCGCTGACCAGGGACTTTCGAGAAGGATTGAGATCTAGATGTTGTTCAAGAAGCACCCCATCATCTCCCTGGTCACGGCGGCCGCGCTGGCAGCAGGAGCAGTGACGCTCACCGGCCAGTTCGCATCCGGCGACCCTGCCGTCGTCGTGCCCGCAGGCGCGATCGAGCTGCAGGACTATGACTTCAAGGTGCGCCTGCACCCGGGATTCCCGCAGGTCGTCGACTATCGGCTGGGTGACCACCAGCTGACAGGCCGGCTCGGCGCGGCGCTCACGGCCGTCGAGGTCAACGGCACGAGCGAGCCGGTGAGCGTCGCCGCGCCCGTCGTGGCCCATGACAGGACGAGCGCGTCCTACGCGCTCACATTTCCCACCCTGACGAACGTCTCGCTGACGGTCGTCGCGGAGGTGTCCGAGCAGAAGCTACGGTTCACGATCACCGACCTCGTCGACCCGGGCTCCGTGGTGGAATCCCTCCGGATCCCCCACCACGACCTCGTGACCCTCGATGCCACCGACTCCGCCGCGCAGTTGACCACCGCCCGCGTGGGCAGCGCCGGGAACCCCGGGGGAGACACCTTCGAGAAGTTGGCTGGGTCCACCGCTGGGGACGTCCAGGGCTCCTGGCTGACGCTGGCCCATGAGTCGAACCTCGCAGTGGCGTTCAGCACCAATGCCTCCGGCGCCGATGCCAACAGTCGCTGGCAGCACCAGATCAGGTCGGCGGAGTCCACCAAAGTCGGCTCGGTCTGGGCAGGTGCCTGGTCTGCGGTCGGGGAGGGCGCCGACCCGTACGTCGAGGTGAAGGTCACCGGCGACGCGAACGCCGACGGTGTCGTCGACTGGCAGGACGCCGGAGTCGCCGCGCGGGACATCCTGGAGTTCGGCAACGGTGCCGAGGAGGTGGCCAACGAGGTCATTCCTCGCGTCGCTCCCGCGGCTTCCCCCAACGACGTGCTCGCCGACACCCAGCGGATCTCTGCGGCCACGGAGAACCTCGGACAGGCAGTGATGCTCGCCGGGCTCGACGCTCCCCTCGCCGGCATCGAGTCCCTCGCGGACGCAGGCGTGGCGCTGAACACCACTTTCGGCTACGACGCCAGCGCAGCCGACCCCGCGCCGTCGCTGGCGGCCGGCTACGAGGAACTCTGGGAGGCCGGGCCCGTCAACATCGACACCCTGTACTTCGATGAGGCCCTCGTCGGAGGGCCTGGCCAGGTCCTGGACGCGGCACTGCAGGAGCAGGGTTGGGTGGTGGCCACCCGTCCGAGCGTCAACCCCGCCAAGGATTCCGACGTGATCCGCTTCGTCTACAACGCCGTGCGTGATGGCTGGGACGACGACCCCGTCCTGGGCGCTGCCCGGGATGTGTCCGACGAGGACGCGGCGTTCGCCGCGACGGTGTGGGGCACGAACCTCCCGGCGAAGTTCCTGCAGCGCTCCGATCTCGTCAAGCGCACCGACACGGAAGCGACGTTCGCCGACGGAACCGTGGCCACGGCCGACGAGGTGCGCCATGACGGCGCCACCGTCGTCCGGGACGGGGCCTACCTGCTGCCCTGGCACGGCGGGGGCGAGGAGTGGAACGACGCCGGACCCGCCCGCCTGTACCACTACAACCCCGCCGGTGGCACCACGACGTGGGAGCTGACCGAGGAGTGGCGCGCCCATCCGTCGTTGACGCTGTTCAAGCTGGGTGACAACGGCCGGGCCAAGGTGGGCGTCGTCACGCCCAGCAACGCCGAGGTGTCGATCACGGCCCAGCCCGGGGTGGCCTACGTGCTGTTCCCGACGACCGAGGCGCCAGCGGGGGAGAGCCTGCCGCCGGTGGGCTTCACGATTGCCGATGTCGACATCAAGGTCGGCTCACCCGTGACGATCGCCGTGCACACCACCGACCCCGAGGGCGGCACCATCGCGTACTCCGCGCAGGGCCTTCCCGCGGGCCTGGCCATCGACGCCGCCACCGGGACGATCGCCGGTACTCCCTCGAAGGACGGCACCTTCACGGTGACGGTCACTGCTCGCGACGCAGCGGACCTCACGGCCGAGGCGACCTTCACCATCAAGGTCTCGGCGAAGGTCAGCCCCACCCCGTCGGTGAACCCTTCGTCGAAGCCGACCGTCAGCGCGCCTCCCAAGTTCGTCCGCGCGGCCCCGTACACGATGCCCGGCAGGCACTTCCTCAACGGTCGTGACTGGAACACCACGTGTGAGCCCTACTCGCAGACCGAGCGGTGCCGCACTGACATCTGGGCGACGGTGGTGAAGGTGCAGGACGGACAGTTCGTCCGCGAGAGCGGCTGGGCATTCAACAACCTCACCTACCTGCCGTTCATGACCCGGCAGGCATGGAAGGGCAACCCCCTCGGTGATCTGGGTTCGACCACCAACGGCGTGTTCACGTCCGGCGGCCGCCAGTGGAAGACCGAGTGTGACACCGCAGCCACCGGCCGCGGCGCGTGCCGCAGCTACACGATGACGACGGTGTACGCCGCCACTGCCAAGCCGGGTGGCGGTTACGCCTTCTCGCAGAGCAACGAGTGGGTCTTCAACGACATCGTCATGTTCGGCGGTCCCGCACTGCGCTGATCGTCCCCTCGGCCTCCGCTGCCGTCCGCTGCCGGACGGCAGCAGAGGCCTTTTCATCGCCTGCGTTGGACGGTGCAGCCGTGCATGGTCGACGGCGGGTGAGCGGTGTGCGGGCCCGGCTGGGACCCCCAGTGACCCTCCATTAGGGTGGCAGCGTCCCATCCGTTCCCGGCCCGAGAGGCTATCCCCAAATGTCTGAGATCACGTCGTATTCCCCCGGCTCGGGCGACCGCGTCCGACCCCGCGCCAGAGTCGCGTCGACCGCCCCCGAGATCGATCTGAGTGGCTCCTGGCGGTTCCGCTTCTCGGCACGCCCGGATCTCGCGCCCGAGGGCGCGGCTGCGGTCGACTTCGACGACTCAGGGTGGGACACCATCGCAGTGCCGTCGCACTGGGTGCTGCAGGGCCGCGACGACTGGGGCAGGCCGGCGTACACCAACATCAGCTATCCGTTCCCGGTGGATCCTCCCTTCGTGCCGGACGAGAACCCCACCGGTGACTACCGCACCACGTTCGAGCTACCGGAGGGATTCGGAGATTCGGTGTACCTGCGCTTCGACGGAGTGGAGTCGCTGGCGATCGTGTCCCTCAACGGCGCCGAGGTGGGCGTCGTGCGCGGCAGCCGGTTGACGCAGGAACTCGACGTGACCGACCAGGCCCGGACGGGCACCAACGTCCTGCACGTGCGCGTGCACCAGTGGTCGGCGGCCACCTACCTGGAGGATCAGGACCAGTGGTGGCTCCCCGGCATCTTCCGCCCCGTCACCGTGGTGTCGCGTCCGGCAGGCGGCGTCGACGACGTGTGGCTGCGCGCCGACTTCGACGCCACCACGGGCACCGGCCGCCTCATCCCCGAGATCCGCGCCGCTGCCGAGGCCTACCCCGTCACCGTGCGGGTGCCGGCGCTGGGCGTCGAGCGGACGTTCGACTCGCCGGAGGACGTGGCCTTCATCGAGGTCGGCGAGGTCCGCCCCTGGAGTGCCGACCGCCCCACCCTGTACGACGCCGAGGTCGGCAACGCCGTCGAGACCCGCACCGTGCGGGTGGGGTTCCGCCGCATCGAGATCGTCGGGCACGAGTGGCGCGTCAACGGCCGCAAGCTGCGCCTGCGCGGCGTCAACCGCCACGACTACGACCCGGACCACGGCCGCGTGTTCGACGAGGACGTGGTGCGGGAGCAGTTCATGCTGATGAAGCAGCACAACATCAACGCGGTGCGCACCGCGCACTACCCGCCGCACCCGCGCCTGCTGGACCTCGCCGACGAGATCGGCCTGTGGGTCATCGCGGAGAACGACATGGAGACCCACGGGTTCGAGGAGGACGGCTGGGTGGGCAACCCGACGGACGATCCCCGCTGGCGCGATGCCCTCCTCGACCGCATCGAGCGGTTCTTCGAGCGCGACAAGAACCACCCGTCGATCATCGCGTGGTCGCTGGGCAACGAGTCCTGGACCGGCCAGAACGCCGCGGCCATGGCGGCGTGGCTGCATCGGCGTGACCCGGAGCGCCCCGTGCACTACGAGCCGGACTTCGAGGGCCGCTACTCCGACGTCGTGTCCCGGATGTACCCGTCGCTGGAGGAGATGGAGGACCTGTCTGCCGGCCTGGGCAACAACCGCCACGCCTCGCCCGGCCGCGCCGCCGTGCTCGCTGCTCGGCCCATGGTGCTGTGCGAGTATGCGCACGCGATGGGCAACGGCGCCGGGGGCCTGGCGGACTACGAGGAGCTGTTCGACACGCTGCCCCAGTGGCACGGCGGCTTCGTGTGGGAGTGGCGCGACCACGGCATCCGCACCCGCACCGAGGACGGCACCGAGTTCTTCGGCTACGGCGGCGACTTCGGTGAACCGCTGCACGACGGCTCGTTCATCACCGACGGCATGGTGCTGTCCGACGGCACGCCCAGCCCCGTGCTGGCCGAGTACTCGGCGGTGATCACGCCCATCAAGCTGCACCTGGCCGACGACGGGCTGCTCATCGAGAACCGCCGCCACGACGGCGACACCTCGGACCTGCGCTTCATCTGGCGCGACGAACTCGACGGCCGACAGATCGGCTCCGGCGAACTGCGCGTCGACCCCGTCGCCCCGGGCGAACTGGTCGCCGTGGGGTTGCCGGGATTCGAGCCGCACGACGGTGAACTCTGGCGCACCGTCGAGGCCGTGCTCGTCGGCGACAACGGCTGGGCGGGGGAGGGGCACGTCGTCAGCCGCAGCCAGGTGCTCCTGGCAGTGCGCCGTCCCCTCGTGCGCCCGCTCGTGACGCCCACGCTCCCCGTGGAGGCCGACGGCGTGCTGTCGCTGGGTCCGGCGCGCTTCGACGCCCGCACCGGGGACCTGCTGTCCGTCCACGGCCGTGAGGTGAAGGGGCCGCGCCTCGAGCTGTGGCGCGCACCCACGGAGAACGACTCGCTGCCAGGCTTCTACTCCTACGCGGAGGAGGAGCCCGCCGTCGCCCGGCACATGGTGAGCGACAGCCCGGCTTGGGCCGACCGATGGCGCGAGGCGGGCCTCGACCGCCTGCAGCGCCGCATCCTGTCGGTGACCACGGCACCCGGCACGGTGACGGTGCTGCACCGCTATGCCCCCGCCGCCACTCAGCGCGCGGTCACCGTCGAACTGGTCTGGACGCTCGACGCGGAGGGCCTGCGGCTGGACGCCACGGCACTGCCCACGGCGAACTGGACGGGTGCCTGGCCCCGTCTCGGGCTGCACTTCGAGCTGCCCCCGGGTCTCGGGCGGGCGGAATGGTTCGGCACCGGGCCGGCGGAGAACTACGCCGACTCGCGGGCGGCGGCCCGCGTCGGCCGGTTCTCGTCGGCCATCGCCGACCTCGTCGTCGACTACGCGGTGCCGCAGGAGAGCGGCCACCGCGGCGAGCTGCGCGAGCTGACGCTGCCCGACCTGGGCCTCACGCTCACGGCAGAGCCGGCCGGGGGTGAGCTGCCCGGGTTCACGCTGCGGGCGCACGACGCGCACCAGGTCACCGCTGCCGCGCACCCGCACGAGCTGGCGGAGTCCTACGCCACCCACCTGTACCTCGACGTGCAGCAGCAGGGGCTCGGCGGCCGTTCGTGCGGCCCGGACGTCAGGCCTGAGTACCAACTGCGGCCTCGCGCCGGCGCGTGGTCGCTTCGCTTCGACGCGTGACCCGGCGGCCCCACCCTGTGCATTCGCGCAGGGTGGAGGCCCCCCGGATTTGGCCGAGCCGGGGCGACATGCTTAAATAGTCAGGTTGCTCCGCGAGGAGTTCGGTGGCGTGTCTGCGCCCCGAGCGCCTCTGCACGGGGTCGCTGCTGGATCCTCGGGGTCCGGTCGGCACAGATCACAGAGGTCCACCCTCTCGCGAGGGCCGCCTCGATCTGTGGCGAAGTGCGCGACACTCCCGACCGCGTGGTACGGAGTGACAAGGGGTTTTACCCCACAGGAACTTGAAATTTCCAAAGGGCAAGAGAAGTTAGGAACGACTGTGGCTGGACAAAAGATCCGCATCAGGCTGCGGGCGTATGACCATGAGGTCATCGACAGCTCGGCGCGCAAGATCGTCGACACCGTGACTCGCACGGGTGCGAAGGTGGCCGGCCCGGTGCCGCTGCCGACGGAGAAGAACGTGTACTGCGTCATCCGTTCGCCCCACAAGTACAAGGACAGCCGTGAGCATTTCGAAATGCGCACGCACAAGCGTCTGATCGACATCCTCGATCCCACGCCGAAGACAGTCGATTCGCTGATGCGTCTTGACCTGCCTGCTGGTGTCGACATCGAGATCAAGCTTCCGTGAGGTCTGCTGAAATGAGTGAACGAATCGTGAAGGGCATCCTGGGCACCAAGCTCGGCATGACCCAGCTCTGGGACGAGAACAACAAGATCGTCCCCGTGACCGTGATCCAGGCCGGCCCGTGTGTCGTGACCCAGGTTCGCACCCCCGAGGTTGACGGCTACAACGCCGTGCAGCTCGGCTTCGGCGCCATCAAGGCCAAGCACGTGACCAAGCCCGCCGCTGGCCACTTCGCCAAGGCCGATGTCACGCCCCGCAAGCACCTGCTGGAGATCCGCACCGCCGACGCCTCGGAGTTCGAGCTCGGCCAGGAACTGACCGCCGAGGTCTTCGCCGACGGCGAGTTCGTCGACGTGACCGGCACCACCAAGGGCAAGGGCACCGCTGGTGTCATGAAGCGCCACGGCTTCTCCGGCCTCAAGGCCTCGCACGGTGTGCACCGCAAGCACCGCGCGCCGGGCTCCATCGGTGGCTGCGCCACCCCTGGCCGCGTGTTCAAGGGCCTCCGCATGGCTGGCCGCATGGGCAACGCCAAGGTCACCGTCCAGAACCTGAAGATTCACGCCGTCGACGCGGACCGTGGCCTGCTCATCGTGCGCGGCGCCATCCCCGGCAACAACGGGTCCCTCGTCGTCGTCCGCAGCGCAGCTAGGAAGGGTGACGCAGCATGAGCGATCTGACCATCGACGTGATCGACGCCAAGGGCAAGAAGGCCGGCAAGGCCGAGCTTCCCGCCGCGCTGTTCGACGCGAACACCAACATCCCCCTGATCCACCAGGTCGTCGTGGCCCAGCTGGCCGCCGCCCGTCAGGGCACGCACGACACCAAGACCCGCGGCGAGGTCCGCGGCGGTGGCGCCAAGCCCTGGCGCCAGAAGGGCACCGGCCGCGCCCGTCACGGCTCGCGTCGTTCGCCCATCTGGACCGGTGGTGGCGTCGTGCACGGCCCCACGCCGCGCAACTACGCCCAGCGCACCAACAAGAAGATGATCGCCGCCGCGCTCCGCGGGGCGCTGTCGGACCGCGCCCGCGACGGTGAGGTCTACGTCATCTCGGAGATCGCCGGCGACAAGCCGTCGACCAAGGGTGCCCTCGAGCTCCTGAACAAGGTGGCGGGCGACATCCGCAAGGCCCTCGTGGTCCTCGACCGCTTCGAGGACAACGCCTGGCTGAGCCTGCGCAACGTCCCCACGCTGCACCTGATCGCGGTTGACCAGCTCAACACCTACGACGTGCTGGCCAACGACAAGATCGTGTTCACCTCCGCCGCCCTGGCCGCCTTCGTCGCGGACAAGGCCGAGGCTGACGACCAGACCGAGGAGAAGGCCAAGTGACTCCGCTGAAGATCCGCGATCACCGCGACGTCATCCTGCGTCCCGTGGTGAGCGAGAAGAGCTACAACCTGCTCGACGACGGCAAGTACACCTTCGTCGTCGCCCCCGACGCGAACAAGACCGAGATCAAGATCGCCATCGAGGCCATCTTCGGCGTCAAGGTCGTGTCCGTGAACACCCTCAACCGTCAGGGCAAGCGTCGTCGCACCCGCTACGGCATCGGCAAGCTGGTCGACACCAAGCGTGCGATCGTCACCGTGGCCGAGGGTCAGAGCATCGACATCTTCGCCGGGCCGGTTGGCTGACCGGAACGCTAGAGAAGGAAACGAAACCTCATGGGTATCCGTAAGTACAAGCCGACTACGCCGGGTCGTCGCGGCTCCAGCGTGTCCGATTTCGTCGAGCTGACCCGCTCCACCCCGGAGAAGTCGCTCCTCGTCGCGAAGCCGAAGACCGGTGGCCGCAACAACTCCGGCCGCATCACCACCCGTCACATCGGTGGTGGCCACAAGCAGGCCTACCGCCTGATCGACTTCAAGCGCTACGACAAGGACGGCGTGCCGGCCAAGGTCGCTCACATCGAGTACGACCCCAACCGCACCGCCCGCATCGCGCTGCTGCACTACGCCGACGGCGAGAAGCGCTACATCATCGCGCCGGCCGGCCTGAAGCAGGGCGTCGTCGTCTCCGCTGGTGAGGGCTCCGACATCAAGCCCGGCAACAACCTGGAGCTGCGTCAGATCCCCGTCGGCACCACGGTGCACGCGGTGGAGATGCGCCCCGGTGGCGGCGCCAAGCTCGGTCGCTCCGCCGGTTCGGCCATCCAGCTGGTGGCCCGCGAGGGCAAGTACGCCACGCTGCGCATGCCGTCGGGTGAAATGCGCATGGTCGACGTCCGCTGCCGCGCCACCATCGGCTCGGTCGGCAACGCCGAGCAGGCCAACATCGACTGGGGCAAGGCCGGCCGCAAGCGTTGGAAGGGCGTCCGCCCGACCGTCCGCGGTGTCGTCATGAACCCGCACGACCACCCGCACGGTGGTGGCGAAGGCCGCACCTCCGGTGGCCGTCACCCCGTTTCGCCGTGGGGCAAGCCCGAGGGCCGCACCCGCAGCAAGAAGAAGGCGAGCAACCGCCTGATCGTCCGCCGTCGCAAGACCGGTAAGAAGCGCTGATAGGGAGCCTGAAGAAATATGCCACGCAGCCTGAAGAAGGGCCCCTTCGTCGACGACCACCTGCAGAAGAAGGTGGACGTGCAGAACGAAAAGGGCACCAAGAACGTCATCAAGACCTGGTCGCGCCGTTCGATGATCGTCCCCGACATGCTCGGGCACACCATCGCGGTGCACGACGGCCGCAAGCACGTCCCGGTGTTCGTCACCGAGTCGATGATCGGTCACAAGCTGGGCGAGTTCGCTCCCACGCGTACCTTCAAGGGTCACGTGAAGGACGACAAGAAGGCCCGTCGCCGCTGAGGCGCGAGATAAGGAACTGATTCAACTATGAGCAACGAAAACGGCAACAGCCGTCGTCGCGAGAACCTGCTCGGGGATCGTCCTGGCTCGTTCGCCATCGCGAAGCACGTCCGGATGAGCCCCACCAAGGTTCGCCGCGTCGTCGACCTGGTCCGCGGCATGGACGTCAAGGACGCCCTCGTCGCCCTCAAGTTCGCCCCGCAGGCCGCTTCCGAGCCGGTCTACAAGGTCGTGGCTTCGGCCGTGGCCAACGCGGAGTCGGCTGAGGCCCTGCGTTCCGACGACCTGTACATCTCCAAGGCGTTCGTCGACGAGGGTGTCACCCTCCGGCGGATCCGCCCGCGCGCCAAGGGTTCGGCCAGCCGCATCCTCAAGCGTGGGTCGCATATCACCGTTGTTGTCGAACCCCGCGAGACGAAGGGAGCCTGAGCCATGGGCCAGAAGATCAACCCGCATGGCTTCCGCCTGGGCATCACCACCGACCACAAGACCCGTTGGTACAGCGACAAGCAGTACTCGGAGCTCGTGGGCGAGGATGTCAAGATCCGTGAGTTCCTCACCGAGAACCTCGAGCGCGCCGGCATCTCGTCCATCGAGATCGAGCGCCGCTCCGAGCGCGTGACCATCTTCCTGCACGCCGCCCGTCCGGGCATCGTCATCGGCCGCAACGGCGCCGAGGCAGAGAAGACCCGCGCGGAGCTCGAGAAGCTCACCGGCAAGCAGGTCCAGCTGAACATCCTCGAGGTCAAGAACCCCGAGATCGATGCCCAGCTCGTGGCCCAGGGTGTCGCCGAGCAGCTCGGCGCCCGCGTCGCCTTCCGTCGCGCCATGCGCCGTGCCCAGCAGACCGCCATGCGTGCCGGTGCCAAGGGCATCCGCATCAAGTGCTCCGGTCGTCTCGGTGGCGCCGAAATGTCGCGCTCCGAGGGTTACCGCGACGGCCAGGTGCCGCTGCACACCCTCCGCGCCGACATCGACTACGGCTTCTACGAGGCCCGCACCCAGTTCGGCCGCATCGGCGTCAAGGTGTGGATCTACAAGGGTGACGTCGCCGGCACGCGTGCCGAGCGCGCCGCTCAGAAGGCCGCCCGTCAGGCAGCCCCCGCCGGCCGTCAGCAGCGTCCGGGCCGTCGCCCGGCCCGCGGCGAGGGTCGCGGTGACCGTCCCGAGCGCGGCGGCCGCCGTCGCGCCGACGCAGCCCAGGCTGAGGCTGCGCCCGCAACCGAGAACGCAGGAGCCTGAGCATGCTGATTCCTCGTCGCGTCAAGTTCCGTAAGCAGCACCACCCCCGCCGCAACGGTGCCTCCAAGGGCGTCACCAAGCTGGCCTTCGGTGATTACGGCATCCAGGCGCTCGAGCCGTCGTACCTGACCAACCGTCAGATCGAGGCCGCTCGTATCGCCATGACCCGTCACATCAAGCGTGGCGGCAAGGTCTGGATCAACGTGTACCCGGACCGCCCCCTGACCAAGAAGCCGGCCGAGACCCGCATGGGTTCCGGCAAGGGTTCCCCCGAGTGGTGGATCGCCAACATCAAGCCGGGCCGCGTCATCTTCGAACTCTCCGGTGTTTCCGAGGACGTCGCCCGCGAGGCCATGCGCCTGGCCATCCACAAGCTGCCCTTCAAGGCACGCTTCATCAAGCGCGAAGCAGGTGACATCTGATGAGTAAGTCTCTCGCCGCACACGACCTGCGTGGTCTGTCGCGTGACCAGCTCAACGCCAAGGTCGTTGAGCTCAAGGAGGAACTGTTCGGTCTTCGGTTCCAGGCGGCCACCGGCCAGCTGGAGTCGAGCAGCCGGCTGCGCAACGTCCGCAAGGACATCGCCCGCATCTACACCGTGCTGCAGGAGCGCAACCTCGGCATCGTGGACGAGCCCGCTGAGGAGAAGTGACCATGACTGATTCCACCACCCCCGCCGAGACCCCCCAGGTCGAGGAGCGCAACCGCCGCAAGGTGCTCACCGGCATCGTCGCCTCCGACAAGATGGACAAGACCATCGTCGTCGTCGTCGAGGACCGCGTGAAGCACCCGCTGTACGGCAAGGTCATGAACAAGACCTCGCGCCTCAAGGCCCACGACGAGAACAACGAAGCCGGCATCGGCGACCGCGTCCGCGTCATGGAGACCCGCCCGCTGTCGGCGCAGAAGCGCTGGCGCCTGGTCGAGATCATCGAGCGCGCCAAGTAAGGCACCGCTCACGGCAGAAGGCCCGTCCCGTCAGGGGCGGGCCTTCCGCCATGCTTATCGGTGTTTCAGTCCTTGTCGCGGCTGCTTCCGAGGAGGCCGCCGAGCAGTGCGCCCACGACGGAGATCACGATGGATCCCCAGAACGCGGCCCAGAAGCCGTCGACGTGGAAGTCGAGGCCCAGGGTGCCTGCCAGCCACGACGTGAGCATCAACATCAGGGCGTTGATCACCAGGAGCGCGATGCCCAACGTCAGGACGATGAAGCACGTGCTGAGACCCTTGACGAGCGGGGCGACGACTCCGTTGACCACGCCGAAGACGAGGGCCACCGCGAGCAGCGTGACCACCTTGTCGGTGAAGTCGGACGAGGACAGGGTGATTCCGGGCACCAGCCAGACCGCTACGGCGGTGGCGAGCGCAGTGACGATGAGCCTGCCGATGAACTGCATGCCGCCAGCCTGCCACGTGCCCGGCGTCCCGTCCGGAGATCCGACCCTGACTGATCCCTGAACCTGTCACCCACCGGTCGACGGCAGCCCGGGACGTGGGCGGGTCCCCGGGGCTGCCGGCACGGGGACGCTGGGTGCAGGGCTCGCCGGAGGCTGGGCGCTCGGCGTCGGGGCCGGGGTTGGCGTCGGTGTGGGGGTCGGTGTCGGCGCGGGCGATGGGGGCGCCGAGGGCTCGGGTGAGGGCTCCGGCGAGGGCGAGGGCGAGGGCGTCGGCTCGACGGGTGCCGTCACCAGGATGGTCTGCTCAGGCAAGCCCAAGGCATGCTGGAGGGCGCTGATCACCTTGCCGCCGTGGGTGACCTCCTGGGTGGCCTCCGCCGAGTAGCAGCCCGGCTCGGTGGGCGACGCCCTGCCGAGCCCCTGCAGCGGTTCACCGGTCCACGTTGCGGGGCCGTAGCTCGAGAAGGTCGGGGCGTCGGACCAGTCCGCGGCGGCGCAGGAGTCGCCGTCGGCGGTCCGGCCGGGCGGCACGGGCCCGGCGATCCTGCCGGTCACGGTGACCGCCAACGGCTCGTCGCTACCCGGGACGGCCAGGCCCTCCGGGATGCCGGCGACCATCACCTCGTCTGCCAGCACGGCGCCGGTGACCGCAGGGCCGCGTCCGCCGTCTGCGGTGAGGACGGAGGCGATCTCCGGGCCCAGCACCACGCTGGTCTCGGGGAGTTGGGGCCAGGCGGGCGCTGCTGGCGGCACCACCGTCGGCCTCGGGTCGAGCGCCTCGACCCAGCTGTAGTACCCCGGCTCCGGGAACCGGAGCGGGTCGGTGGCCACCTCCGCGGCGCCCTTGGCGTCATAGGTGCCGGAGAACGAGGCGGTGCCCACCTTCGGCGCCCGGGCCGGTGCAGCTGCGGTCAGCTCTGCCATGGTGGCGAAGGGCCCGTACAGGGTGCTCGTGCCGCTGAAATCAGCCCCCGGCCGGCCGCCGCGGACGGTGACGACGTCGACGGCCTCGCCCCCGGCCCGGGCGATGACGTCGCGCGTACGGGTGGTGACCTCGGGGTGGAACACCTCCGGGGTCAGTTCGATGGTGGTCTCGTCGTTGAGCTTGATGAGGTCTGGCGCGGCCAGCAGGCGTTGCACCGTGGCGGGCTGCGGGATGAACAGCTTGGGCCGCGGGCCCGGCAGCCCCCGGAGTTGGACCTTCAGGGTGCCGCGCACCGGGGTCTCGCCGGGGGAAGGGAGCGCGACGCGGACGTGTGCGGCACCGCCGGCGCCCGTCGAGGTGGGGGCCTGCGTGACGCGGAGGCTGCCGCCGCCCGCCACGCTGAAGGCGCGGTGCGGCACCGCCACCCCGGCGGCGCTGCGCACCGCCACGATGACGTGCCCCTGCGGCGACGTGCGCGAGGGGCGCACCTGCCAGTTGAACTCCACGCGGTAGGGGCCGGCGTAGCGGCGCGCCTCCCGCTCCAGCTTCTCGAACTGCGCCAACGCCCCGGGGTGTGCCTGGGCCACTGCCGCCCACCGCTCCCGCTCGCGCGCCTGCTGCTGCGCGCCGCTGACGGTCCGCAGCCGGACGAAGTGTTCCATGGCCGTGCCGACGTCGGCCGAGGGCTTGGGCCCTGTGGCCATCAGCGCCCAGGACAGTTCGGCCAGTTCGCGGCTGGTTGCAGCGTCGCCGCCGTTGCCGTGCGTGCCGTGCGTGGCACGGTCCTGCTTGCGCAGCACGTAGGTGGCCGGGGCCTGGACCCAGCTGGCGGCCTGGCGGGGGCCGTCGGCCATCAGGTCGGCGCAGTACGCCGTCTGCCGGTCGACGTGGTAGGCGCCGTACCAGTTGGTGCCGGTGCGGGGGAGGCTCACCATGTGGCCGGAGCCGGGGAGGTGGCCGTCCTTGGGGCCGGCGGCGGCAGGCGGCAGCACCAGGCTCAGGGTCAGCAGGGTGATCAGGGCGGTGACGAGGGGACGCCAACTCATCGGGTTCTCCAGGGCGGTGAGGCGGACGGGACACCCACCACTCTGGCCAGTGCGCCCCCGGGATCACCACGCAGGCCGGACCCTGTGGACAACTGGTTGTGCGCGGGTGGGAAACTGGGGACGGGGATCATCACGCCAGGAGGCCGGCCATGCTCGAGTTGAGGGATGTGCGCAAGTCGTACACCACGGGCGACTTCACGCAGGTCGCGCTCGACGACGTGTCCATCGCCTTCCGCGACAGCGAGTTCGTGGCCGTCCTCGGCCCGTCCGGGTCCGGCAAGACCACCATGCTCAACCTCATCGGCGGCCTCGACCAGTACGACTCGGGAGACCTCGTCATCGACGGCGTCTCCACCGAGCAGTACCGCGACCGCGACTGGGACACCTACCGCAACAACCGCGTCGGCTTCGTCTTCCAGAGTTACAACCTCATCCCGCACCAGAGCGTGCTGGCCAACGTCGAACTCGCGCTCACGCTGGCGGGCGTCGCGCCGGGGGAGCGCCGCCGTCGTGCCCTCGCCGCGCTGGCCGACGTCGGCCTGGCCGAGCACGCCCACAAGCGGCCCAACCAGCTGTCCGGCGGCCAGATGCAGCGGGTGGCCATCGCCCGCGCACTCATCAACGACCCCGAGATCCTGCTGGCCGACGAGCCGACCGGCGCCCTCGATTCGGCCACCAGCGTCCAGATCATGGGGCTGCTGACCAGCATCGCCCGCGACCGGTTGGTGGTCATGGTCACCCACAACCCGGAACTGGCGCACGAGTACGCCACCCGCACCGTCCACCTCAGCGACGGCGCCGTCGTGGCGGACTCCGACCCGTTCCTGCCGGCGGCCGCCGAGGCGACCGACCACAGGTGGGCGCGGCGCACCAGCATGGGCTTCCTCACCGCCATCGCGTTGTCGTTCAACAACCTGATGACCAAGAAGGGCCGCACGCTGATGACGTCGTTCGCCGGCAGCATCGGCATCATCGGCATCGCGGCGATCCTGGCGTTGGCCAACGGCGTGCAGGGCTACATCAAGGGCGTCGAGGAGGACACCCTCTCGCAGTACCCGCTGACCATCCAGGCGCAGGGCTTCGACATGACGTCGATGCTGCTGTCGGCCGGGATGGGCGACGGGGAATCCGGCGGCGGGGCAGGACCTGCCGAGGTGCGGGAGGCGCCGCTCATGGCGAGGATGTTCTCCAGCGTGGGCACCAACGACCTGGGCTCGTTGAAGGCCTTCCTCGACGACGACGGCGGCGGGATTGACTCGCTCGTCAACGCCGTCGAGTACACCTACGACGTGACGCCACAGATCTACGCCGAGGACGCGGCGGGCCGACCGCGCCAGGTCAACCCCGACGCTGCCATGACCGCCCTGGGCTTCCAGCGCCCGACGGCCGCAGCCGGCGTCACGGCCGGCCTGCGCAGCAGCGCCTTCGACGAACTGGTCGGCGACCTGGGCCTGGTCGAGGAACAGTACGACGTGGTCAGCGGACGCTGGCCCGCCGCCCCCGACGAGTTGCTGGTGGTGCTCACCGACACCGGCGGCATCAGCGACCTGGCGCTCTACGCCATGGGCCTGCTGGACCCGGCCGACCTCGACGAGATGGTGCGCCAGATGATGGCGGAGGAGGAGGTGACGACGCCGTCGACCACCCGCAGCTTCAGCTACGACGACGTGATGGGCGTCACCTTCAGGCTCGTGGAGGCCGCCGACTACTACGTGCACGACGACGACTTCGACGTGTGGACCGACCGCAGCCAGGACCAGGCCCACGTCGCCCAGCTGGTGCGCGACGGCATGCCGCTGAAGGTCACCGGCATCGCGCGCCCCTCCGGCGACGGCAACGCGACGCTGAGCCCGGGCATCTACTACACGCCGCAGCTCACCGAGCACCTGATGGCGGAGGCGGCCGAGGCGCCCATCGTGCAGGAGCAACTCGCGACCCCCGGCACCAACGTGTTCACCGGCCGCGGGTTCACCGACGAGGCCCCCCTCGAGGAGTTGGACCTCACCTCGCTCTTCACCATCGACGAGGCCGCGGTCACGGCCGCGTTCACCGTCGACGAGGCGAAGCTGCAGCCCGACCTCGGCGCGCTGGACCTGGACCTCGACATGTCGTCGATCAGCCTCGACCCGGCCAAGCTGCCGCCGCTGGACCTCACCTCGGTGCTCGACGGGCTCGACCCCGCGAGCCTGGTGACCCTGCCGGAGGTGCCGGCGCTGCAGCTGCCCGACCTTCCCTCGGTCGACACCGAACTGGTCCTCACCCAGGTGCCGGTGTTCCTCGAGGCGTACACCGCCCACGCAGCGGCGAACGGGCTCGACCCCACCGATGTCGCCGTGGGCGTGCCGTTGTTCGTCGCCTCGGAGGAGGGGGACCTGCTGGTGACCACGATGGCCCAGACGGTGGGGATCGACCGGGCCGCCGTCGAGGCGCAGCTGGGGTCGTACCTGGCGTGGGCGGCCGAGCGGGGGCTCGACCCCGCCGATGTCGCCGGCAACCTCCAGGTGTTCGTCGCGGACCAGCAGCAGGCCTTCCTCGCCGCGGCCATGGACATGGTCGACACCACCGCGCTGCAGGACCAGTTGCAGGCCGAGCTGTCGTCGTACCTGCAGGAGGTGATGGAGGTCTACATGGCCGATGTCGCCTCCCAGCTCACCGAGGAGCTCACCGCACAGGTGGGCAGCGCCCTCGAGTCGACTATGGCCGGCATGGCAGACAACCTGCGCGACGCCGTGGGCATCGACCAGGAGGCCTTCATGTCCGCGTTCCGGATGGAGAAGAGCCAGGAGGAGCTCACCCAGCTGCTGATCGCGGCCGCGTCGACGCGGGCGGCGACGTACGAGTCGAACATGCGCACGCTCGGCCACGCCTCGCCCGACGACCCGTCCGCCGTCAACATCTATCCGATCGACTTCGAGTCCAAGGAGCAGATCACCCAGCTGCTCGACTCGTACAACCAGCGCATGCGCGACTCCGGCCGTGACGAGCAGGTGATCAGCTACTCCGACCTGGTGGGGGCGCTGATGAGTTCGGTCACCGACATCATCAACACCATCAGCTACGTCCTGATCGCGTTCGTGGCGATCTCGCTGGTGGTCTCGTCGATCATGATCGGCGTGATCACCTACATCTCGGTGCTGGAGAGGCGCAAGGAGATCGGCATCCTGCGCGCCGTCGGTGCGAGCAAGCGCGACATCCGCCGCGTGTTCAACGCCGAGACGCTCATCGTCGGGTTCGTCGCGGGCGTGCTGGGCGTGCTGATCACCGCGCTGCTGACGATCCCCACCAACGCGATCGTGCTGGCCCGCTTCGACGTGCCGAACGTCGCGGTGCTGCCATGGGAGGCCGCGGCGGTCCTGGTGCTGGTGAGCATGGGCCTGACTGCGGTCGCCGGGCTGTTGCCCGCGTCGTCGGCCTCGCGCAGGGACCCGGTCGAAGCCCTGCGCAGTGAGTAGGGTGGGCGATTTCGCGCGTGGATACGCCTCCGCTAGACTGATCAGGTTGCCTTGGGTCTGTGCCCCTTCGGGGGGACCTTTCCCGGGCTTCACCATGGCCTCCTCTCCCTCGAGCTGGGGGTTGCCTCCTGGCAGAATCCAGGGGGTTCGTTTCTAGTTTCACAAGGCCTTTCACACGGGAACCGGTGGAGCAAGGAGTAGTAATGATCCAGCAGGAGTCGCGACTCAAGGTCGCCGACAACACTGGTGCGAAGGAAATCCTCTGCATCCGTGTGCTCGGCGGTTCCGGACGTCGCTACGCATTCCTCGGCGACACCATCGTCGCCACCGTCAAGGACGCGATCCCTGGCGGCAACGTGAAGAAGGGCGACGTGGTCAAGGCCGTCGTCGTCCGGACGACCAAGGAACGCCGTCGTCCCGACGGTTCCTACATCAAGTTCGACGAGAACGCAGCCGTGATCCTCAACGCCAACGGTGAGCCCCGCGGCACGCGCATCTTCGGGCCCGTGGCCCGCGAGCTCCGCGACAAGAAGTTCATGCGCATCATCTCGCTCGCCCCGGAGGTGATCTGACATGGCGCTCCACGTCAAGAAGGGTGACCGCGTGAAGGTCCTGTCCGGCAAGGACAAGGGCGTCATCGCCGAGGTCATCGCCGTCGATCCCGCCAACGAGCGCGTGACGGTCCAGGGTGTCAACCTCGTCAAGAAGCACCGTCGTGAGTCGCAGACCGCGACCGGTCGCAAGATCGAAGGCGGCATCATCAACGTCGAGGCCCCCATCCACGCCAGCAACGTGCAGCTCGTGGTGAAGGTCGACGGCAAGGAGGTGACCACACGCGTCGGTTACAAGCGCGTCGAGGTCACCAAGCGTCGTGCCGACGGTTCCGAGTACAAGGCCGAGCGCTCCGTGCGCGTCGCCCGCAAGACGGGGGAGGAGATCTGATGACCGCCACCGCTGAAACCAAGACGATGCCGCGCCTGAAGGCCAAGTACCGCGAGGAGATCGTGCCCGCGCTCCAGCAGGAGTTCGAGTACGCCAACGTCATGCAGATCCCCGGTCTGGTCAAGATCGTGGTGAACATGGGTGTGGGTGAGGCTGCCCGCGACTCGAAGATCATCGAGGGCGCCCTGCGCGACCTGACGGCGATCACCGGTCAGAAGCCCACCGTCACCAAGGCCCGCAAGTCGATCGCGCAGTTCAAGCTGCGTGAAGGCATGCCGATCGGCGCCCACGTCACCCTCCGCGGTGACCGCATGTGGGAGTTCGCCGACCGTCTCCTGACGCTCGCCCTGCCCCGTATCCGTGACTTCCGTGGCCTCAACGGCAACCAGTTCGACGGCAACGGCAACTACACCTTCGGTCTGTCCGAGCAGGTCATGTTCCTCGAGATCGACCAGGACAAGATCGACCGCGTCCGCGGCATGGACATCACCTTCGTGACGTCGGCCAGCAACGATGAGGAAGGCCGTGCGCTGCTGAAGCACCTGGGCTTCCCCTTCAAGGTGAAGGACGACCCGAAGAAGGCGAAGGCCAAGCGTGGCCCCGCGTTCTACGCCAAGAAGAAGAAGTGAGTGAGATAGATGGCTAAGACAGCACTCAAGGTCAAGGCAGCCCGCAAGCCCAAGTTCGCGGTGCGCGCCTACACCCGTTGCCAGAAGTGCGGCCGACCCAAGTCGGTCTACCGCAAGTTCGGTCTGTGCCGCGTCTGCCTGCGCGAGATGGCCCACGCCGGCCAGCTCCCGGGTGTGACCAAGTCGTCCTGGTGACGAGACCCACTACGTCAAATCAACTAACACCAGGTCCGGTCAACCGGAAACCGGTGTGAGAAAGAGGCAATAGTCATGACGATGACTGATCCGATCGCAGACATGCTGACACGTCTGCGCAACGCCAACCAGGCGTACCAGGACTCCACGTCCATGCCGTCGTCGAAGATCAAGGTGGGCATCGCTGAGATCCTCAAGAAGAACGGTTACATCACCGACTACGAGCTCACCGAGGTCGAAGGCCAGGTCGGCAAGGTCCTGAAGGTGACCCTGAAGTACGGCGACTCGCGCGAGCGCTCCATTGCGGGCCTCAAGCGCGTGAGCAAGCCCGGCCTCCGCGTCTACGCGAAGTCCAACGAGCTCCCGAAGGTCCTCGGCGGCCTGGGCATCGCCATCATCTCGACGTCGCAGGGCCTGCTGACCGACCGCGACGCCAAGGCCAAGTCCGTCGGCGGCGAAGTTCTCGCCTACGTCTGGTGACCGGGCGAAGGAAGAGGAGAAACTGATATGTCGCGAATTGGCAGGATGCCCATCACCATCCCGTCCGGTGTCGACGTCAAGCTCGACGGCCGCCAGGTCGACGTCAAGGGGCCCAAGGGCTCGCTGTCGCTGACCATCGCTGAGCCGCTGACCATTGACAAGAACGACGAGGGCCAGCTCGAAGTCACCCGTCCCAACGACGAGCGTGAATCCCGCTCCCTCCACGGCCTGACCCGCACCCTGGTCAACAACATGATCGTGGGCGTCACCGAGGGCTACGAGAAGAAGCTCGAGATCGTCGGTGTCGGTTACCGTGTCATCTCCAAGGGCCCGAAGCAGCTCGAGTTCGCACTCGGCTACTCGCACCCGGTGATCATCGACGCCCCCGAGGGCATCGAGTTCATCGTGGAGACCCCCACGAAGCTGACGATCCAGGGCATCGACAAGCAGGTCGTCGGTGAGACTGCGGCCAACATCCGCAAGCTCCGCAAGCCCGAGCCCTACAAGGGCAAGGGCGTCCGCTACGCGGGCGAGCACGTCCGCCGCAAGGCTGGAAAGGCTGGTAAGTAATCCATGGCGATTTCGATCAGGACCAACAAGACGCTGGCCGCAAAGAGCGCTGCACGCGCTCGTCGCCAGCTGCGTGCCCGCAAGAAGATCAGCGGTTCGCCTGAGCGTCCCCGCCTGGTGGTCACCCGCTCCGCACGTCACCTGTTCGTTCAGGTGATCGACGACCGCGCCGGCAAGACGCTTGCCTCGGCCTCCACCATGGAAGCCGACCTGCGCGCCGCCGAGGCGGACAAGTCGGAGAAGGCCCGCAAGGTCGGTGCCCTCATCGCCGAGCGTGCGAAGGCCGCCGGCGTCGAGAACGTCGTCTTCGACCGTGCCGGCAACAAGTACCACGGGCGGATCGCGGCTCTGGCCGACGCCGCCCGCGAGGCCGGGCTCGGCTTCTAACGACGAAAGGAAAGGGACATCACGATGAGTGAAACCCAGCAGCGCCGTGGCGGTGCTCAGGGGGAGCGTCGTGGCCGTGACGATCGTCGTGGCCAGCAGGCTTCCAAGGAAGAGAACAAGTACCTCGAGAAGGTCGTGGCGATCAACCGTGTCGCCAAGGTCGTCCAGGGCGGTCGTCGCTTCAGCTTCACCGCACTGGTCGTCGTCGGCGACGGCGAGGGCATGGTGGGCGTCGGCTACGGCAAGGCGAAGGAGGTTCCGGCCGCCATCGCCAAGGGCGTTGAGGAGGCCAAGAAGAACTTCTTCCGCGTGCCGCTGATCCAGCGCACCATCCCGCACCCGGTCCAGGGCGAGAAGGCCGGCGGCGTTGTGCTGCTGCGCCCCGCGTCCCCCGGTACCGGTGTCATCGCCGGCGGTGCCACCCGTGCGGTGCTCGAGTGCGCCGGCGTGCACGACGTGCTCGCCAAGTCGCTCGGCTCGCCGAACGCCATCAACGTCGTCCACTCCACCGTGGTCGCGCTCAAGAAGCTCGAGCAGCCTGAGGCCGTGGCCAAGCGCCGTGGCATGGCTGTCGAGGACGTCGCCCCGGCGGCGCTCCTCCGAGCTGCCCGCGAGACCAAGGAAGAGGTGGCTTCCTGATGGCAGAGCTCAAGATCACGCAGGCCAAGTCCTCGGCCGGCGGCAAGCAGTACCAGCGTGACACGCTGCGTACGCTCGGACTCAAGCGCATCGGCGACTCGGTGGTGCGGGAGGATCGTCCCGAGGTCATCGGCATGATCCGCACCGTTGCCCACCTGGTCACCGTGGAAGAGGTGAAGTGAGATGGCGCTGAAACTGCATCATCTGCAGCCCGCCCCGGGCGCCAAGACGGCCAAGACCCGTGTTGGCCGCGGTGAAGGCTCCAAGGGCAAGACCGCCGGTCGCGGTACCAAGGGCACCGGCGCGCGCAAGAACACGCCCGCGAACTTCGAGGGTGGCCAGATGCCTCTGCACATGCGCCTCCCGAAGCTCAAGGGCTTCAAGAACCCGTTCCGGGTCGAGTACCAGGTCGTCAATGTCGGCCGCATCGCTGAGCTCTTCCCCAAGGGCGGCGAAGTGGGCGTCGACGAGTTGGTGGCGGCCGGCGCGGTGCGCGCAGGCAACCTGGTCAAGGTGCTGGGCAACGGCGAGGTGTCCGTGGCCCTCAACGTGACCGCCCACGCGTTCTCGAACTCCGCCAAGGAGAAGCTCGAGGCCGCTGGCGGCTCCGTGACGGCACTGTGACCCGGTCACGCTAGACACACGATTGCGGGGCGGCTCCGGTGACGGGGCCGCCCCGCCGTCATGTGCACGCTCACTCGCACTGTGAGTTGAGTTTCAGCCGGGACCGCCAGCTTGGTAGGCTGCCCTGGTTGCCGTGCTGCGAAAAGCACGGTGGATACGTATCTGCTACCTGGAAAGTAGGGTCGGATGATCTCCGCCTTGGCTAACGCGTTGAGGACGCCGGACCTTCGCAAGAAGCTCCTCTTCACGCTGGGCATCATCGCCGTGTTCCGTCTGGGATCGACGATCCCGTCCCCGAACGTGAACATGGCGCGCATCGACGAATGTCTGGCCATCGCCACGCAGGGCCCGTCCGCGGGCATCTACAACATCATCAACCTCTTCTCCGGTGGTGCGCTGTTGCAGTTGACGATCTTCGCGCTGGGCATCATGCCCTACATCACCGCGTCGATCATCCTCCAGCTCCTCACCGTCGTGATCCCGCGCCTGGAAGCCCTCAAGAAGGAGGGCGCCTCCGGCACCGCGAAGATCACCGAATACACCCGGTACCTCACCCTGGTGCTCGCAGTCCTGAACGCCACCGCGTTCGTGACGCTGGCCCGCACCGGCCAGCTCCTGCCGGGCTGCGAGGGCATCCTCTACTCGGAGGAACTCTTCCCGCTCATCACCATGGTCATGGTCATGACCGCCGGCACCGGCATCATCATGTGGATGGGCGAGCTCATCACCGAGCGCGGCGTCGGCAACGGCATGTCGATCATGATCTTCACCCAGATCGTCGCCAGCTTCCCGACGGGCCTGTGGTCCATCAAGCAGTCGCACCAGGGCGCCACGGGCTGGATCCTGTTCTTCCTCGTGATCGGCATCGGCCTCCTCGTGATGCTGGGCATCATCTGGGTGGAGCAGGGCCAGCGCCGCATCCCGGTGCAGTACGCCAAGCGCATGGTGGGTCGTCGCCTCGTGGGCGGCTCCACCACCTACATCCCGCTGAAGGTCAACCAGTCCGGCGTCATCCCGGTCATCTTCGCCTCGTCGATCATGTACCTGCCCGTGCTCTACGCCACGTTCCGCCCGGAGAGCGCCTTCTCGCAGTGGATCCAGGCGAACTTCACCGGCACCGGCGTGTACTCGTGGGTCTACAACGTGATCCAGTTCGTCCTCATCGTGGCGTTCTGCTACTTCTACGTGTCCATCACCTTCAACCCCGAGGAAGTCTCGGACAACATGAAGAAGTACGGTGGCTTCATCCCTGGCATCCGTGCAGGCAAGCCCACCGAGCGCTACCTCGCCTACGTGCTGTCGCGCCTGACCGCACCTGGCTCGCTCTACCTGGCCGTCGTCGCGCTCATCCCGACCATCGCGTTCATGGCCGTGGGTGCCCAGCAGAACTTCCCGTTCGGCGGTACCTCGATCCTGATCATCGTCGGCGTCGCGCTTGACACGGTCAAGAAGATCGAGAGCCAGCTCCAGCAGCGCAACTACGAGGGCTTCCTGCGGTGAAGCTCCTGATCATGGGTGCCCCCGGAGCTGGGAAGGGCACGCAGGCAACGGCGTTGGCCGACCGCTACGGTGTCCCCGCGATCTCCACCGGCGACATCTTCCGGTTCAACATCAAGAACCAGACGCCGCTCGGCGTCAAGGTCAAGGAGATCATCGACGCGGGGGAGTACGTACCCGACGACGTGACCGAGGAGATCGTGGCCGACAGGCTGGCGCAGCCAGATTGCGAGCCCGGCTTCCTGCTCGACGGCTTCCCGCGCACCATGCACCAGGTGCACTTCCTCGACCGGTACCTGTCGGAGCGGGGCGAGCGGCTCGACGCCGTCGTCTCGCTGCACGTGGAGCCCGAGGCCCTCGTCCAGCGACTGCTGGACCGCGCCATCAAGGAAGGCCGGGCCGACGACAACGCCGACACGATCCGCCGCCGCATGGAGGTCTACGCCGGCCAGACCGCACCGCTGCTGTTCCACTATGAGTCCAAGGGCCTCCTCGTCGACGTCGAGGGCACCGGCACCGTCGACGAGGTGCGCCAGCGCATGTTCGGCGAGCTCGACGCGCACGTCAGCCAGCAGTGACGATGATCGAACTCAAGACGCCGGACGAACTGCGTCTCATGCGCAGGGCGGGCCTCGTCGTCGCTGAAGGGCTCGACGCGATGGTCGCCGCCGCCAGGGCGGGCGTCACCACCGCAGAGGTCGACGCGGTCGGCCGCGAGGTCCTCGCCCGCCACGGCGCCACGTCCTCGTTCCTCGGCTACGGGGCCGACTACGGCGCGCCGTTCCCGGGTGTCGCCTGCATCTCGACCAACAACGAGCTGGTCCACGGGATCCCCGGCGAGCGCGTCCTGCAGGAGGGCGACGTCGTCTCGATCGACTTCGGCGCCATCGTGGACGGCTGGCACGGCGACGCGGCCCGCACGATCATCGTGGGCGCGGGCGCTCCGGAGGACGAGGCGCTGATCGCCGCCACCCGTGAGGCCTTCTGGGCCGGTGCGGCCGCGATGCGCGACGGGGGCCGCGTGGGCGACGTCTCCAAGGCCATCGAGGGCTACGTCAAGGGCCTGCCCACCCGTTACGGCACCCTGCGCGAGTACACGGGACACGGCATCGGCTCCGAGATGCACATGGAGCCCGACGTGCCCAACTGGCACCGCCGCCGCCCCACCCCGCGCCTCTCGGTGGGCATGGCCCTGGCCATCGAGCCGATGCTCACCACGGGCACCCACCAGACGCTCGAACTCGACGACGACTGGACCGTCGTCAGCCGTGACGGTTCCAACGGCTCGCACTGGGAGAACACGGTCGCGATCACGGAGAAGGGCATCTGGGTGTTGACCGAGCACGACGGTGGCGCCGCCCGCCTCGGGGAGCTGTTCGGCCCGCTCGCCGACTGAGGCACCTGCCCCGCCGCCTATGATGGGGACCATGCCGCTGCCTCCCAGCTCGAAGTATCTGCAACGCGCCAATGACCCCGTCGACGAGACGGAGCGGTCGTCCATCACGCAGCGGCTCAACGACGCGTTCGCCGACGGCAGGCTCACCCACGACGAGTACGCCGCGGCCATGGACGTCGTCTACGACGCCCGGACGCTGGGTGACCTCGTGCCGGTCATGGAGAAGCTGCCTGCAGCGGCCACGTCCGTTCCGGCCATCGTCGAGCAGGGTGGCCCACCCGCAGGGCAGGTGTCCGAGGCCCGCAGCCTGGTGCCCGTGGCGGCGCTCGTCGGCATCGTGGGGGTCTCGTTGGTGGCGGTGTTGATCATCCTCCTCCTGCTCATCTTCTGAGATAGTTGCTGCACGCAGTGCAGCAGACAGGGGGTGACCGATGCGCGACCCCGCACGCCGGGTCCGCCCCCGGCGGGCCAAGCGCCGCTTTCCTCGCGGGTTGGTGCTGGGCGCTGCGGCCATCCTCCTGGTGGCGGTGCTGTCCTTCGGGTTGATCGGCCACCGCTTGCTCTCACCGCCCCAGGGGCCCACCCACGACGGCGGGGTGGCCGCCCCCGAACCGGGCGCGGGGGAGTGGGAGCTGCCCGAGCGCAGGTGGGAGGAGATCCCGGAGCCCGACCCGTCGTCGCCGTTCCACGAGGCCCAGGTCACGCCGCTCGACGCGCTGCCCCCTGTGACACTGGAGCGCTGCGCGCAGCCGCAGACGGTCGACAGCGTCACCGCCTGGGAGTCGGCCGTGCGGGACCAGTGGTACTGCGTGCACCGCTCCTGGGCGCCGATCCTGCAGCGGCTCGGCTGGCCGACGGCGGCTCCCCGGGTGCACTTCTTCTCCGGCGAGGGCGACGACAGTGAGTGCGGCTACCTCGAGGCGCCCGCCTTCTACTGCTCCGCCGGGGGCGGCAGCGTGCATTTCGGCGCCCGCCACTTCGACATGGCCCGCACGTGGGACCTGTCGATCAACGAAATGGTCAACCATGAGTACGGCCACCACCTGCAGAGCCTGGCCGGCATCACCCGCGCCAAGACGGCCATGGCCGACGCGCCGTCGACGGAGCGGCGGGCGGAACTGCAGGCCACCTGCTGGTCCGCCGCCATGACGAGGCACAACGAGGCGATCGGGTTCGGGCAGGAGCAGTACGACTCGTGGGTTGCCCGCTTGGAGACCATGCGGGCCGATGGCGTGCACGGTTCGCGTGAGTCCCTGCTGTACTGGGGCACGCGCGGGCTCTACGCCGCCACGATGAATGACTGCAACACGTGGGCGGTGGCGGAGGGTGAGGTCGCCTAGCGTTGTGCCGCCCCAGTGGGGCCCAGCTGGCTCAGGGGGCTCAGTTCTCGGCGAAGATGCCGATGATCGGGTTCCACTCCTCGACGGCACGCTCGGCGATGAGGCCCGCCTCCCAGAAGGGGTCCGGATCCAGGGCACCCGTCACCTCTGCGGCCGATTCGGCGCGCAGCAGCAGGAGCGCGCTGGGCTGGTCCGCCCCGGCCAACGGGCCGCTGGCCACGAGCGGACCGTCGGTGAGCGAGGCGAGGAACGAGCGGTGGCTGGGGCGCACGCGGTCGAGCCCGGCGGTGTCGTCGGTGTAGGTGTAACGCACAGCGAAGAAGGCCATGGGCACAGCGTAGTGGGCAGTCACGTGGCGCCCGGGGTTTGGCCAGCGGCGCAAGTGGGCGTAAAGTTGCCTCTTGGAGTATCATCCGGCGCGCGCTCAGAGCGCCCGGTGGCGAACAGAAGAGAGTTTATGGCGAAGAAAGAGGGAGCCCTCGAACTCGAGGGCACCGTGGTCGAGGCCCTGCCGAACGCGATGTTCCGCGTCGAACTGGCCAACGGCCACAAGGTCCTGACCACCATCAGCGGCAAGATGCGGCAGCACTACATCCGTATCCTGCCGTCGGACCGCGTCGTCGTGGAGTTGTCGCCCTACGACCTGACCCGCGGCCGCATCGTCTACCGACACAAGTGAGACGTGCGGCTACGGCCGCACCTTGCGCAGGCGCTGTCTGGTCCTCCCGGACCGGCGGCGCCTTTCTCTTGCCCCCAACCCCCAGGCGCGACATGATGTGGCATCATAAAGTGAACGTTCACATCTAGGAGGCAATGGTGCCCGTCGTGCTGTCCCAACTAACCCCCGGTGAGCAGGCAGCCGTCGCTGCCACACGGGAGCGCGTGGCCAGGCTCCACGCTGAGCTGCCCCGCAACGAGCTGGTCGTCTGGACCGCCGGCAACGTGTCCGAACGCGTGCCCGGCCTCGACCTCTTCGTCATCAAGCCCTCGGGCGTGTCCTACGACGAGCTGGGGCCCGACGTCATGGTCGTGTGCACCCTCGACGGGCGCAAGATCGTCGACGGCACCCCCGATGCCCTGAGCCCGTCGTCGGACACCGCCGCCCACGCCTACGTGTACCGCCACATGCCCGAGGTGGGCGGTGTGGTGCACACGCATTCGACCTACGCGACGGCGTGGGCCGCCCGCCGCGAACCCATCCCGTGCGTGCTCACGATGATGGCCGACGAGTTCGGGGGCGACGTACCCGTCGGGCCCTTCGCGCTCATCGGGGACGACTCGATCGGCAGGGGCATCGTCGAGACCCTGCGCGATTCCAACAGCCCGGCCGTCCTGATGGCCAACCACGGACCGTTCACCATCGGCAAGGACGCCCGCGCTGCCGTCAAGGCCGCGGTGATGGTGGAGGAGGTGGCGCGCACCATCCACATCGCGCGCCAGCTCGGCGAACCGCTCCGCATCGACGATGCGGACGTCGCCCGCCTGTACGACAGGTACCAGAACGTCTACGGCCAGCAGGCCGAGGAACAGGAGAACTGATGCGCAACCCATTCGAGACCAAGGAGATCTGGTTCCTCACCGGGTCGCAGGACCTCTACGGCCCGGAGACTCTGGAGCAGGTGGCAGAGCAGTCGCGCAACGTGGCGGCGCTGCTCGACGGCGCCGACGACATCCCCGTGAAGGTGGTGTGGCGCCCCACGCTGAGGGACCGCGACGCCATCCGCGCCGAGATGCTCGCCGCGAACGCAGACCCCGCCTGCATCGGCGTGATCACCTGGATGCACACGTTCTCGCCCGCGAAGATGTGGATCCTCGGACTCGGGGCGCTGGACAAGCCCCTGTTGCACCTGCACACGCAGGCGTCCGCGGAGCTGCCGTGGGCGACCATCGACATGGACTACATGAACCTCAACCAGGCCGCCCACGGGGACCGCGAGTACGCCTACATCCTGTCCCGGCTCGGCAAGGCGCGCCGCACCGTCGTCGGCCACGCGTCGGATCCGGCGGTGCAGGCCAAGGTCGGCACCTGGGCCAGGGCTGCGGCCGGCTGGGACGCGCTCCACGACCTGCGCTTGGCACGCTTCGGCGACAACATGCGCAACGTCGCGGTCACCGAGGGCGACAAGACCGAGGCCGAGGTGCGGCTCGGGGTCTCGGTCAACACCTGGGGCGTCAACGACCTGGTGGCCGCCGTCGACGCGGTCGACGAGGCGGAGGTCGACGCGCTCGTCGCCGAGTACGAGGACCGCTACGACGTGGCACCCGAGCTGCGGAGGGGAGCCGAGCGCCACGAGTCGCTGCGCTACGCCGCACGCCAGGAGATCGGCCTGCGCGCCTTCCTCGTCGAAGGCGGGTTCGGGGCCTTCACGACGAACTTCGAGGACCTCGGCGGGCTCAAGCAGCTGCCCGGCCTCGCCGTCCAGCGCCTGATGGCCGACGGCTACGGTTTCGGTGCCGAGGGTGACTGGAAGACCGCCATCCTCGTGCGAGCAGCGAAGGTGATGGGCCACGGCCTGCCCGGCGGTGCCTCGCTGATGGAGGACTACTGCTACCACATGGTCGCCGGCGAGGAGAAGATCCTCGGCGCCCACATGCTGGAGATCTGCCCCACGCTCACCACTGCGAAGCCCCGGGTCGAGATCCACCCCCTCGGCATCGGCGACCGCGAGGACCCGGTCCGCATGGTCTTCGACGCCGACCCGGGCCCGGCGCTCGTGGTCGCGATGTCGGACATGCGCGAGCGGTTCCGCCTCACGATGAACGTCGTGCGCAACGTGGAGCCCGACGAGCCGCTGCCGAACCTGCCGGTGGCGAGGGCCGTCTGGGTCCCGGAGCCCGATTTCGCCACCTCGGCCGAGTGCTGGCTCACCTCCGGCGCCGCGCACCACACCGTGATGACGACGGCGACCTCCCGCGAGATGTGGGAGGACCTGGCCGAGATCGCCGGCATGGAGCTGGCCGTCATCGATGCCGACACCACTGCGCGCGGCTTCGCGCGTGACCTGAGGCTCGAAGCGGCCTACCACCGTCTGACCCAGGGCGTGTGACGCGCAGTGGCGAGGGGCTAGTCAAATGGCGGAGAGGCGTGGGCGACCACCCGGGATCCGGGCCGTGGCCGGGTTGGCGGGAGTGTCGCACCAGACGGTCTCCCGCGTGCTCAACGAGCCCGACACCGTGCGGCCCGCCACGGCAGAACGGGTCCACACCGCGATGCGCGAGCTGGGCTTCACCCGCAACTTGGCGGCCCGTTCGCTGGTGACCCAGCAGACGGCCCTGCTGGGCGTGGTCTGGACGGGGGCGCAGTACCTCGGCCCCACCAGTGCGGTCGGCGGCATCGAGGTGGCGGCCCGGGCCGCTGGCTACTCGACGCTGGTCGGGGCCCTGGAGCAGTTCGAGCAGGGCGCCCTGGAGGACGTGCTGCGCAACTTCCGCGACCGCGGCGTCGAGGGGCTCGTCATCGTGGCACCCTTCGAGCGCGTCGCAGACCTGGCCCGCACGCACGCGCGCGGGATCCCGACGGTACTGGTGGCCGACGCCGGGCCGGACGCCGAGTTCCACGTCGCGAGCGTCGACCAGGAACTGGGCGGCCGGCTGGGCACCCGCCACCTGGTCGAACGTGGCTGCCGGCGCATCGTGCACCTCTCCGGGCCCCTGGCCTGGTTCGACGCCCGGGCACGTGCCCGCGGTTGGCGCTCGACCCTGGATGGGGCAGGGCTGGAGGTGCTGCCCATCCTGGAGGGCGACTGGAGCCCCGACAGCGGCTACGCGCTCGGCCTCGAACTCGTCGCCGGGGGAGAGCTCCCCGACGGCATCCTCTGCGGCAACGACGCCATGGCCGTCGGCCTGCTCGCCGCCCTACGGGGTGCCGGGGTCGACGTGCCCGGGCAGGTCAGCGTCGTCGGCTTCGACGACCTGGCCGGCGCCCGGTACTACAGCCCGCCGCTCACGACGGTGGCCCAGCCCTTCGTGGAACTCGGCCGCTCCGCCGTCGAACTCCTCGTGCGGGCCATCGAGGGCGCCCCGCCGAGCGTGGTCAGGCTCACCCCGGAACTGCGCATCCGCTCCAGCGTGCGATGAGCGCACGCGGGGGCGGGCCGCATGGCGCGGACGCAGCGCGCACGCTTTTGCCTTCCGGGGGCCCGTCGCGTAGAGTTGTCCCTCGGTCGTCATGTCCGTGCGCGCCCGCGTGCCCGTTACGCTTCGACCACAGCTCATCCACCACAAGATTGGGCGCGCCCTGCGCTCCCAGTCGCCGATTGAAAAGGTTGCTCGATGAAGGTTCAGCCGAGCGTCAAGAAGATCTGCGACAAGTGCAAGGTCATTCGCCGGCACGGTCGTGTGATGGTGATCTGCGACAACCCGCGCCACAAGCAGCGCCAGGGCTGATCACAGGCCACCGCGGGCAGCGGCTCCAGTAGCCCAGCCCCGCCAGACAACTGAAACAACGTGATAGCTAGATCCCCCAGCGGGATCGACCACCCTTGGACGAAGGCCAAGGCCCCGTCGGCGCTCGAGCCGAGCGCCACAGGCGGCGGGGATGCGTCACGCCCATACCTTCGCCCACGAAAGGAAACCGCCTGATGGCACGCCTCGTTGGTGTTGACCTGCCGCGCGAAAAGCGCCTTGAGGTCGCACTCACCTACATCTTCGGCATCGGCCGTACCCGCGCCGCCGAAACCCTCGCCGCGACTGGAGTCTCCGGCGATCTCCGCGTCCACCAGCTGACCGACGACCAGCTCGTCGCGCTGCGCGACCACATCGAAGGCAACTACGAGATCGAGGGTGACCTCCGTCGTAGCACCGCCGCCGACATCCGCCGCAAGGTCGAGATCGGCAACTACCAGGGCCGCCGCCACCGCAGCGGTCTCCCGGTCCGTGGTCAGCGCACCCGCACCAACGCCCGCACCCGCAAGGGCAAGAAGAAGGCCGTCGCCGGCAAGAAGAAGGCACGCTGACCCCCGGGTGAGCGCCTTCCCACAAGGACTCAAGGAGACTTAAAAACTTATGGCTACTGCAAGCCGCAAGGCCGGCGCCAAGACCAAGGGCCGCCGCAAGGAAAAGAAGAACGTGCTCGCCGGTCAGGCGCACATCAAGAGCACCTTCAACAACACCATCATCTCGATCACCGACCCCACGGGCGCCGTGATCTCGTGGGCCTCCGCCGGCACCGTCGGCTTCAAGGGCTCGCGCAAGTCGACCCCGTTCGCCGCCCAGATGGCCGCTGAGGCCGCTGGTCGCCGCGCCATGGAGCACGGCATGAAGCGCGTCGACGTGTTCGTCAAGGGCCCCGGCTCCGGCCGCGAGACCGCCATCCGTTCGCTCGGTGCCGTCGGCCTGGAGGTCGGCGCCATCTCCGACGTGACCCCCACGCCGCACAACGGCTGCCGTCCGCCGAAGCGCCGTCGCGTCTGATCCGGCCCGAGAGAGAATAGGACACACACATCATGGCTCGTTACACCGGCCCGATCACCAAGAAGTCCCGTCGCCTCGGGATCGACCTCGTCGGCAACGACAAGGCGTTCGAGCGTCGTCCGTACCCCCCGGGCCAGCACGGCCGCGGGCGCACGAAGGACTCCGAGTACTCGCTGCAGCTCCGTGAGAAGCAGAAGGCACGTTTCGCCTACGGCGTGCTCGAGAAGCAGTTCCGTCGCTACTACGAAGAGGCCGACCGTCACCCCGGCAAGACCGGTGACCGTCTGCTGCAGATCCTCGAGTCGCGCCTCGACAACGTCGTGTACCGCGCAGGCTTCGCGCAGACCCGCCGTCAGGCCCGTCAGCTCGTCGTCCACGGCCACTTCCTGGTCAACGGTCAGCGCGTCAACATCCCGTCGTACCGCGTCCGCGCCAAGGACATCATCGACGTGACCGAGAAGTCGCTGAACCTCACCCCGTTCGTCATCGCCCGTGAGACCCACGGCGAGCGTTCGGTCCCCGCATGGCTCGAAGCGCGGCCCAACCGCATGCGCATCCTCGTGCACCAGCTCCCCGTCCGCGAGCAGATCGTGATCGACGTCCAGGAGCAGATGATCGTCGAGCTCTACTCGAAGTGATCCATCGGGGCGTCAGCCCCACCACCGCCCCGCCCGGCTCGCTCCGGGCGGGGCGCTGGGCCCGATGGTCGGGTCCCAGCACTTATCGCGCCTTCATATAGCGGTTGGCGCGGGAAGGAACACCAATGCTCATCGCACAGCGTCCCGTCCTCACGGAAGAGGTGGTCTCCGACCACCGCTCGCGCTTCGTCATCGAGCCGCTCGAGCCCGGCTTCGGCTACACGCTCGGCAACTCGCTGCGTCGCACCCTGCTGTCGTCCATCCCGGGCGCCTCGGTCACCAGCATCAAGATCGAAGGCAACCAGCACGAGTTCTCCACGGTGGAGGGCGTCGTCGAGGACGTCACCGAGATCATCCTCAACCTCAAGGGCCTCGTGCTGTCCTCGGAGGAGGACGAGCCCGTCGTCATGTACCTGCGCAAGGCCGGCGCCGGCTCCGTCACCGCCGGTGACATCCAGCCCCCGGCCGGTGTCGAGATCCACAACCCCGAGATGCACATCGCCACGCTCAACGAGTCGGGCAAGCTCGAGATGGAACTCGTCGTCGAGCGGGGCCGCGGTTACGTCAGCGCCGCGCTGAACAAGGACCCCGATTCCGAGATCGGCCGCATCCCGGTCGACTCGATCTACTCGCCGGTCCTCAAGGTGACCTACAAGGTCGAGGCCACCCGTGTCGCCCAGCGCACCGACTTCGACCGCCTGATCGTCGACGTCGAGACCAAGCCGTCGATGACCCCGCGTGACGCCGTCGCCTCCGCCGGCACCACCCTCGTCGAACTCTTCGGCCTGGCCCGCGAGCTCAACGTGGACGCCGAGGGCATCGAGATCGGCCCGTCGCCGGTCGACGAGCAGATCGCCGAGTCGCTGAACCTCCCGGTCGAGGACCTGGAACTGTCCGTGCGTTCCTACAACTGCCTCAAGCGCGAGGGCATCCACACCGTGGGTGAGCTCGTCGCCCGCAGCGAAGAGGACCTGCTCGACATCCGCAACTTCGGCAGCAAGTCGATCGACGAGGTGCGCGACACGCTCGCCAACCTCGGCCTGTCGCTGCGCGACTCGCACCCCGGCTTCGACCCGATGCAGGCCATCGAGCGTTACGACGAGGACAACGACGAAGACGCTGACTTCGCCGAGACCGAGCAGTACTGACCGCCCACACCGCTACTCACACTGGAGAAATTGACCAATGCCTAAGCCGACCAAGGGCCCCCGTCTGGGCGGTAGCCCCACCCACCAGCGCCACATCCTGCGCAACCTGGCCACCCAGCTCTTCGAGCACGGCCGCATCACCACCACCGAGACCCGCGCGCGTCTCCTGCAGCCGGTCGCCGAGCGACTGATCAGCAAGGCCAAGCGCGGCGACCTGCACAACCGTCGCCAGGTGCTGCAGTCGGTCACCGACGTGGACGTGGTGCGTCGCCTGTTCGACGAGATCGCCCCCACCTTCGAGGGTCGCGACGGTGGCTACACCCGCATCACCAAGGTCGGCCCCCGCAAGGGTGACAACGCGCCGATGGCCGTGATCGAGCTGGTGACCGAGGCCGTCGCCCCGAAGAAGGCCACCAAGGCCGCTCCGGCCGAGGAGCCCAAGGCTGAGGAGGCCGAGGTCGAAGAGGTCGAGGAGGCCACCGAGGCTGAGGAGACCGAAGAGGCCCCCGCCGAGGCCGAGGCCACCGAGGAAGCCGCGGCCGACGAGGCCGCCGCCGACGAGGACGCCGCAGAGTCCAAGTGACGTGAGCACCGAAGGGGCCCCCATCGCGGGGCCCCTTCGCATTTACCGATAAGGTTCTGGATAGTTTTCGCCCAGAGGAGAGTTGAATGCTGCGACGAGTTCTTGCAGGCGCCACGGTGGCCGCCCTGCTGCTGACCGGTTGCGGAGCGCAGGAGAGCGCCCCCGAGAGCGTGTCGATCGGTGGCGTGACCATCGTGTCGCACCCGTCGCTCGACCTCATCTGGGAAGGCGTCAAGGAAGGACTCGCCGACGCAGGCTACGTCGAGGGCGAGAACCTCACCCTCGAGTTCCAGAACCCCCAGGGCGACCAGGCGACCCTCACCAACATCGCCAACACCTACGCGGGCTCCGACCACGACCTGTTCGTCGCCATCGCGACGCCTCCCGCCCAGGCGCTGGCGCAGGTCATCCAGGACCGGCCCATCGTGTTCGCGTCCGTGACCGACCCCGTCGCCGCCGCGCTGGTGGACTCGATGGAGGCGCCCGGCGGCAACGTGACCGGTACCTCCGACCAGCTGCCGACCGACCAGCAGTTGAAGCTCATCCTCGAGATCGACCCCACCGTCGAGACCGTGGGCATCGTCTACTCGGCCTCCGAGGTCAACGCGCAGGTCCAGGCAGAGGCAGCCATCGAGGCAGGCAAGGAACTCGGCATCGAGATCAAGACCGCCACCATCCAGAATTCGTCGGAGGTGCAGCAGGCGGCCGAGTCCCTCGACGTCGACGCCTACTTCACCCTGGTCGACAACACCGTCGTGTCCGCCATGGAGTCGATGGTGCAGGTCGCCGAGCAGAAGCAGGCGCTGCTGGTCAGCTCCGACCCCGACTCCGTGGCACGCGGCGCGGCCGCCGCGCTCGCCACCGACTACAAGGCCCAGGGCCTGCAGACGGCCCGGATGATCGTCGAGATCCTGGAGGGGGCAGCACCGGCCGAAACCCCCGTGCAGCTGCAGGAATCGCTCGAGACCGTCGTCAACGCGGAGGCCGCCGAACGCATGGGCGTGGCCATCCCGCAGGAGGTCCTCGACCGGGCGTCCACCACCGACTGAGGGATGGACGCCGGCGCCCCGGCAGGCGCGGGAACCCTACCCTTGACAGGCACCACCTTTCGCGCAAGGAGAAACATGAAACTCAAGGTTGCTGCGCTCGGCACCATCGCCGCGCTCGCTCTGACCGCCTGCGGTTCCACCACCGAGGGCACCCCCGAGGGGGAGGGCGCGCCCGCTGAGTCCTACAAGGTCGGCATCGCCACCATCGTCTCCCACCCGGCGCTCGACGCCGTGGCCGAGGGCTTCACGGAGGCCATGGCAGAGGCCGGCTACACCGAGGGCGAGAACCTCGAGATCGACCTCCAGAACGCGCAGGGTGACCAGTCCACCCTGACCAACATCGCCAACACGTTCGCAAGCTCGGACTACGACGGCTTCCTCGCCATCGCCACGCCCACCGCGCAGGCGCTGGCCAACGTCATCGCCGACCGACCGATCGTCTTCGGCGCCGTCACCGACCCCGTCGCGGCGGGCCTCATGCAGGACTGGGAAGCCCCGGACGCCAACATCACGGGCGTGTCCGACATGAACCCCATGGACGCCCAGCTCGACCTCATCAAGGAGGTCCTGCCGGAGGCCGCCAGCGTCGGCATCGTGTACTCCTCCGGTGAGGTGAACTCGGAGGTGCAGGTCCAGGAGGCCCAGAAGGCCGCAGAGTCCCGTGGGCTCGAGATCAAGACCGCCACCGTCACCAACTCCGCCGAGGTCCAGCAGGCCGCCGAGTCGCTCGACGTCGACGCCTACCTGATCCCCACCGACAACACGGTGGTCTCGGCCGCAGAGTCGCTCGTGCAGGTCGCCGAACAGAAGTCGGTGGCCGTCTTCGCCTCGGACGAGTCGACCATGGAGCGCGGCGCGGCCGCCGGCCTGTCGGTGAACTACACCCAGCAGGGCAAGGACGCCGCCGCGGTGCTCCTGAAGATGCTGGAGGGTACCCCCGCCTCCGAGATCCCCGTCGAGACGCAGAAGCAGTTCGACCTGTTCGTCAACGAAGAGGCCGCCGCCGCCCAGGGCATCGAACTGCCCGCCGCCGTCGTCGACCGCGCCACCAAGAAGTTCTGAGTCACCCACATGATCATCGCGCTCGAGATCGGCCTGCTCTACGCCATCATGGCGCTGGGCGTCTACCTCACCTACCGGGTCCTGGACTTCCCCGACCTGACGGTGGACGGCTCGTTCACGACGGGAGCGGCCACCTGCGCCATCCTGCTCGTGAACGGGGTGCCGATCTGGGCCGCGATGATCGCCGGGGCGGTCTCCGGCATGCTGGCCGGCGCCGTCACGGGCCTGCTCCACGTGTGGGGCAACATCAACCCCCTCCTGGCGGGCATCCTCACCCAGATCGCGCTCTACTCCATCAACCTGCGGATCATGGGCAACAAGGCCAACGTGCCGCTGCTGCGCACCGACACCCTGTTCAGCTGGTTCCGCGGTGAGCGGCTGCTGGGCACCTGGATGTCGGTGCTGGCGTTCGCGGTGGTCGTGCTGGTGGTCGGCCTGGTCGTCTACTGGTTCCTCGGCACCAGCTTCGGCGTGTCCCTGCGCGCCACCGGCGACAACGAGATGATGGCCCGCTCGCAGGGCATCAACACCGGCGTCACCAAGGTGGTCGGCCTGATGATCTCCAACGGCATGGTCGCCCTCTGCGGCGCGCTCGTGGCCCAGTACCAGGGCTTCTCCGACATCTCCATGGGCATCGGCCTCATCGTCGCCGGCCTCGCCTCCGTCATCGTGGGCCAGGCGATCTTCGGCATGACCGCCGTGTGGCAGGCCGTGCTGGCGGCCGCGCTGGGCTCGGTCATCTACCGCGGCGTCATCCAGATCGCCCTCAACAACGGCTTCAACCCCAACGACATGAAGCTCATCTCGGCGGTCCTCGTCGTGCTCGCCCTGGTGCTGCCGCAGTGGGGTCCGCTCAAGAACCTGCGCCGCACGCGTCGTCGTCGCCAGGCCGCAGAGGCAGGAGTCGCCTGATGCTTCAACTCGCCTCCGTCACGAAGCGTTTCTTCCCCGGCACCGTCAACGAGCGGGTCGCGCTCGACGCCATCGACCTCACCCTGCACGAGGGCGACTTCGTCACCGTCATCGGCTCCAACGGCGCCGGCAAGTCCACCATGCTCAACGTCATCTCCGGGCGTTACCCGGTCGACGGCGGCCAGGTGATCATCGACGGCAGGAACGTCAGCCGCACCCCGGAGCACCAGCGCGCCAAGTGGGTCGCGCGCGTGTTCCAGGACCCGATGGCCGGCACGTCGCCGCACCTCACCATCGAGGAGAACCTGGCCATCGCGTTCGAGCGCGGCGCGCGCCGCGGCCTGCGGATGGCCGTCACCGGCCCCAAGCGGGCCGTCTTCAAGGAGGCCCTGGGCACGCTGGAGCTGGGCCTGGAGAACCGGCTCGACATGCGGGTGGGCATGCTGTCCGGGGGCCAGCGCCAGGCGCTCAGCCTGCTGATGGCCACCTACGCGCAGCCCGCCATCCTGCTGCTCGACGAGCACACGGCCGCCCTCGACCCGGCGAGGGCCGCACTCATCACCCGCCTGACCGGCGAGGCCGTGGAGCGACACCGCCTCACGACGCTGATGGTGACGCACAACATGCACCAGGCCATCGAGCTGGGCAACAGGCTCATCATGATGCACGAGGGCCAGATCGTCCTCGAGGTCGACGAGGAGGCCAAGAAGACGATCACGGCCGAGCAGCTCACGCAGCAGTTCGCCAAGATCAAGGGCGCCAGCCTGTCGGACCGTACGCTGCTGGATTAGTCCTTCGCTACGGTGGATCAATGCGCATCGCCCAGCTGGCCAACTTCGTCGGCCCCACGTCGGGGGGCATGAAGGTCGTCATCGAGACGTTGGGCCAGGGCTACGTCGACGCCGGGCACACCCGCATCTTCGTGGCGCCGGGGGAGAAGGACCAGGTGCTCGAGACCGAGGCCGGCATCATCGTGCAGGTCCGGGCGCCGAAGGTGACCGAGCAGTACCGCATGATCGCCCGGCCATGGCGGGCGCTGGACGTGCTGGACCGCTTCCGCCCCACCACCATCGAGGTCTCGGACAAGTGGACCCTGTCGCCGGCAGCCAACTGGGCGGCGAAGCGCAGCGTGGGCTCCGTGCTGTTCTCGCACGAGCGGCTCTCCGACATGCTGGCGATGTTCGTGCGCTCCACCTTCGGCGTCGAGGCCGTCGTCGGCGGGCTCAACCGCCGGCTCTCGCGCAACTTCGACGCCGTGGTGGTGACCAGCAGGTTCGCGGAGGAGGAGTTCGCCAACACCGGGGCGAACCTCGCGTTGGTGCCGCTCGGGGTGGACCTGGAGACGTTCCATCCCAGCAAGGGTGCGCCAGCCGACGACGGGGTCATCAAGTTCTGCTACGTGGGGCGGCTCTCGCACGAGAAGAGCCCCCAGTTGGCCGTGGCCACCGTCGTCGAGCTGCACCGACGGGGCCACCCGGTGCGGCTGGACCTCTATGGGACCGGCCCCGACAAGGCCGAACTGGAGGCGATCGCGGGCAACGCGCCCGTGTTCTTCCACGGCTTCGTGCCCGGCCGCGACGAGGTGGCCAAGCGCATCGCCCAGCACGACATCTCGCTGTCGGTGTGCCCCGCGGAGACGTTCGGCCTCGCGGTGCTGGAGGCGATGGCGTGCGGCACGCCCGTGGTCTCGGCCACCAGCGGCGGCGCCAGTGAACTGGTGGACGCCACGTCGGGGGAGCGCGGCGCGGCGAACCCCCTGGCGCTGGCAGACGCCGTCGAGCGGCTGTTGCCCCGGCTGGGTCCGGACCTGCGACGCGCCGCCCGGGCGCGCGCCGAACAGTATCCGTGGCAGCGCACGATCGACTCGATGCTCGCGCTGCACCGCGACCTGGCCGACGAGGTGCCGTACCGAAAACTGCAAGGATTCGTTCGCAGCAAGAAGGGGGAACGCCCGTGAGGCGGAAGAGGCGCATCAGGCTCGGCTGGTCACCGGCGGCGGCGCTCGCCGCTGCCTTCCTGCCGGTGGTGGCCATGTCGCCGCGCCGGCCGATGGTGGCGGGGCCGCACACCGTGGCCGGTCTGGCAGAGCAGTGCCGGGCCACCGGGTCGACCGGCCGGGCGCTGGCGGACGAAGCGGTGGTGGCCGTCGCCCATGCGTTCCCGTACTACTCGCTGTGGCACGTGTGGGAGACGCCGGAGCGTGCGCTGGCCTCGCACCGCGGATGGTCGCACCAGTACAACACCGTGCTGCTGTTGGTGCTGCGCGAGCTCGGCTTCAAGGCGCGACTCGTGCACGCCGCACGCGTGCGGGGCTTCCAGAACCCGTGGTGGCTGCGCGGCCACACGTGGGCCAAGGTCGACGTCGGCGGATACGAACTCGACGCCTGCGCCTCGTCAGCAGCCAACCGGGTGGGGTCGGTCAACTTCATCCCCCTCACGCGGGAGCTGCCGCTGCGACGGGTGACCCGCTGGGCGCTCGGCACGTGGATGATCGCCTTCGTCGTGCTGGAGGTGTGGCGCGCCTGGCTCGGCGGCCGCGAGGTGGCCCCCTGGGTGTATGGCCGCAAGGGGAGTCGGGGGACGGGTTCACCGTCGTGACGGGTTAGACTCCCGGGGTGCAGCAGCCCCCGGACAACATCACCTATGTGCCCAGCCTCGACGGTTTGCGGACCATCGCCGTGGCCCTGGTCATCGCCTTCCACCTGAGCGTGCCCAACATGGAGCTCGGGTTCGCAGGCGTCGACGTGTTCTTCGTCCTGTCCGGCTACCTCATCACCTCCGGCCTGCTGCGCGACACCCAACGCCACGGCAAGCCGCAGTACGCGAAGTTCTGGCAGCGCCGCTTCCGACGGTTGCTGCCGGCGGCCACGCTGATCCTGCTGCTGGTGCTGCTGTACGCCACGTTCCTCATGCCGCTGTTCCGCAAGACCGCCGCCAGCTGGGACATCTTCTGGACGGTGCTGTACCTGGGCAACTGGCGCTTCATGGGGGCCAACAGCTACTTCGCCTCCGACGGCACGCCGTCGCTGCTGCTGCACATGTGGTCGCTGGCGGTCGAGGAGCAGTTCTACTTCTTCTGGCCCATCCTGATCGGCGTGCTGGCCTTCGCAGCAGCGAAGTTCGGCGCCAGGAAGCGCACCGTGACGATCATCGGCGTGGCCTGTGCCGTGCTGATCGTGGTCTCGGCGCTGCTGCTGATGCTCCTGTTCGACCCGGCCTCCCCTGACCGCGCCTACATGGGCACCGACACCAAGGCGTTCGAGCCGCTGCTCGGGGCGCTGCTGGCCATCGTGATGACCAACCATTCGGTGCGCACCGTCTTCTGGCGCCACCACCGCGTGATCGCCGGCATCGGCATCGTGCTGGCGGTGGCGGTCCTGCCGTTCCTCGCCGGGCCCAGCACCTTCTACTTCCAGGGTGGCGCGGTGCTGCTCAGCGTGGGCGTCACCCTGCTGATCGGCGCGCTGGTGGTGTCGCCGCCCACGATGCTGTCCGGCTTCCTCGCCTGGGCGCCGATGGCCTACCTCGGCCAGATCTCCTACGGCCTCTACCTGTGGCACTGGCCGTGGAGCGTGTGGCTCGACGTGGCACACCAGGAGGAGTTCCGGATGCTGCGCGCGCCCGTCGCGCTCGTCGCCACCCTGGTGTGCGCGGTACTGAGCTACCACTTCGTGGAGGAGCCCATCCGTCGCGGCAGGTTCACCAAGTGGCTCGACTTCAAGCGCACCATGATCGCGGTGGCCGTCATCATGGTCGTGATCATGACGTGGGCCACGGCACTTCGGGGGCTGCCCGTGCCCGCCACGCGCCCGCCGGCCGGGCCGGCCAGCCCCGGCGCTGCGCCCGCGCCACAGACCAACCCCGACCTCGTCATCGTCGTGGGCGACTCCGTGCCGTTCCGGTTGATGGAGTCGCTCGACCAGGTCGCCACCGACAACGGCTTCGTCGTCGACAACGCCTCCCGCGGCGGCTGCCCCCCGCTTGCCATCGAGCTGCAGGAGTATCTCAAGGCCGACCACGAGGGTGCCGGCGACTGCCGCATGGTCGCCGACATCCAGACCGAGAAGATCGAGGCCGACCGTCCCGGCACGGTGTTCTGGTGGTCACGTTACGAGGTGCACCAGCGGTGGCTCGACGGCAGGATCGTCGGCCCCGACGAGGAGGTCTTCTGGGAGGCGCTGGAGGCCGACCTCGCGGCCAGCGTCGACCGGCTGACCGCCCAGGGCGCCACGCTCGTGATCGCCCAGACCGAGCGGCCGGGCACGGGCATGCTCAGCAGGTGCACCGAGGACGACTGCCACCCGCTGCTCGACCTCATGGTCAACCACGACGAGTACCGCCGCCGCTGGAACGACATCGTCGTGGACCTCGCTGCCCGCGACGACCGGGTCGAGACGTTCCGCATGGACCCGCTGCTGTGCAAGGACCCTGAGCCCGAGGCCCCGGACGGCCAGGCGCTGTGCGACGACTCGCGGGCGGGGGGCAAGCTGCTTCGGCCCGACGGGAGCCACATCCTCGTCGACCCCTACGGCTACGAGACGGCCGAGCAGGTGTTGGAGGCCGTCCTCAAGGCCGCCAGCAACTGAACCCCAGACGGAAGAAGGCCCCGGGCGGTGCGCCCGGGGCCTTCTGTCACAGCAGGATCAGTAGGTGATCTGCGCGTTCTTCGCGGCGGCGAGGCGCTGGGCGACGTCGTCCCAGTTCACGACGTTCCACCAAGCGGTCACGTAGTCCGCCTTCACGTTCTTGTACTGCAGGTAGAAGGCGTGCTCCCACATGTCGAGCTGCAGCACGGGCAGCTGGCCGACCGGCACGTTGGCCTGCTGGTCGAAGAGCTGGTTGATGTTCAGGCGCTGGCCGAGGGTGTCCCACACGAGCATGGCCCAGCCGGAGCCCTGCAGGCCGTTGGCGGCGGCGTTGAACTGCTTCTTGAAACCGTCGAACGAACCGAAGAACTCGCCGATGGCCTCGGCGACGTCACCGGTGGGCTCACCGCCGCCGTTGGGCGACATGTTCTTCCAGAAGACCGAGTGGTTGATGTGGCCGCCCAGGTGGAAGGCCAGATCCTTCTCGAGCTTGTTGACGGCGCCGAGCTCCCCCTTGTCGCGGGCCTCGGCCAGCTGCTCCAGTGCGGTGTTGGCGCCGGCCACGTAGGCGGCGTGGTGCTTGCTGTGGTGCAGCTCCATGATCTCGGGCGCGATGTGCGGTGCGAGTGCGCCGTAGTCGTAGTCGAGGTCGGGAAGGGTGTAGGTCATGGTGTCTCCTGATCGTTGACTCGCGCCGTGGCGCGCTGACGACTTCCATCCTATGCGGCCCGTTTGGTCACCGCTTCAACTTCTCACGGGGTTCCGCTGGCGGGGAACATCACGCCTGCGACGCGGCGACGCGCAGCACCCGGAACCCCTTCGCCGAGGCGACGCGCTCCGTCGGGAAGCCCTGGTCCGTGAGCCACCGCTGGAGGGAGTCGCCGCCCAGGTTCTTGCCGACGACCAGCCAGGCGACCCCGTCGGGCCGGAGTCGGGGCAGCCACGTGAGCAGCAGCTCGTGCAGGGCCTGCTTGCCGATGCGGATCGGGGGGTTGGACCAGATCTCGTCGTAGCGGGCCTCCGGCGCGACCTCGTCCGGTCCGACGGCGTGGACCCGCTCCGCGACGCCGTGGCGGGCCGCGTTCATCCGGGTCAGCTCGACGGCGCGGGCGTTGACGTCGACGGCGTCGACCGTCACCCCGGGAGCCGCCACCGCGAGCCCGACGGCGATGGTGCCGACGCCGCAGCCGAGGTCGAGGACATGCCCCTCCTCGGGCGGATCGACCTCGCGGAGCAGGACCGAGGTGCCCAGGTCCAGCCGAGTGCCCGAGAAGACGCCGCCGGCAGCGGTGAACGTGAGGTCGTTGCCGAAGATCGTGGCGTCGAACTCGTGGGTGACCAGCGGCTCGTCCGGGGTGTGGAAGTAATGGCTCATGACTCCTCCAGGGTGCGCACGGCGCGCGCGGCGGTGGCTCGGGCGGCGAGTTCGTCGTCGGGCGGGTAGCCCACCCCTTCGAGCGTCAGGCCGCGGGCGGCCATGACCTGCACCTCGCCGTGGCGCACGCCGCTGGCAGCGACGTCCTCCAGCCACGCGAGGGTGCGGCGGCCGGCGGCCACGGCGGTCAAAGCGCCGACCAGCGAGCGGACCATCGAGTGGCAGAACGCGTCGGCGAGCAGGTGGACCTCGACCACGCCGTCGTCGCGGCGCCGAGCGCTCAGTTCGCGGAGGTCACGGATGGTGGTGGCGCCTTCGCGGGGCTTGCAGAATGCGGCGAAGTCGCGCAACCCGGTCAGCAGGTGGGCGCCCGCGTTGAGCGCGCCGACGTCGAGCGGCTCGCGCACGGGGGTGATGTGGCCGCGTAGCAGCGGGTCCGTCACGCCGTCGCTGAGCCGGTAGCAGTAGCGCCGCCAGATGGCGGAGAAGCGCGCGTCGAACCCTTCGGGGGCGGGCGCCACGGACCTGATGGCGATGTCGTCTGGCAGCACGCGGCGCAGCCGTCGTTCGAGGGTCTCGGACGGGTCGTCGGGGAGTTCCAGGTCGACGTGGCAGGTCTGGTGCCGGGCGTGCACGCCGGCGTCGGTGCGGCCCGCCACCACCAGCGACGGTTGCGCGGGCAGCCGCAGTACCGTGCCGATCCACTCCTCGAGCGTGGCCTGCACCGTGCGCAGTCCGGGCTGGGTGGCCCAGCCGTGGAAGTCGGTGCCGTCGTAGGCCAGGTCAATCCTGAGGCGCATCGGCCCTCCGGTACGTGAGGTCGTGGACGGTGCGCCCGGCCGCAAGCCCGCGGGCCTCGTACTTCGTCACGGGTCGCTCCGCCAGGCGCGGCGCCCAGCCGCCGTGCACGTTGACGAGGCCCGGGTGGTCGTCGAGGTGCTCACGCATCCACAGCGCGTAGTCCTCCCAGTCGGTGGCCAACCGCCACACGCCCGACGGGGCCAGCTTGGCCGCGACGACGTCGGCGAACTCGGCATCCACCAGTCGACGCTTGTGGTGGCGCGTCTTGTGCCACGGGTCGGCGAAGAAGGTCCACAGTTCCGTGATCGAGCCGTCGTCGAACAGGCGGGGGAGCGCCTGCGCGCCGTCGACCAGGCCGATGCGGACGTTGGTCACCGCGTCGCGGCCGAGGCGGCCGAGCGTGGAGGCGACGGCGGGCTCGAAGACCTCGAACGCCACCACGTTGCACTCCGGCCGGCCGGCGGCCATCGGCACGAGGGAGTCGCCCGCCCCGGAGCCGATCTCCACGATCAACGGTGCCTCGCGCCCGAACTCGGCGGCCCAGTCGACGGTGGCATCCGGCGCCACGGAGGTGTCCATCGCGCCGCGCGCGATCTCCACGAGGTAGGTCGCGGCGTGCCGCTCCCATGCCTTGGCCTGGGACTCGTTCATGCGGGTGCTGCGGCGCACGAAACTGACGACGTCGCGGCGCGGGCGTGGGGGTCGGGAAGTCACCGGCCAAGCCTACCGGTGACCGCCCCGAACTAGACTGGGAGGCGCCTTGACCTACCAACGCACCCATCAACGCGAGGAGTCATCGATGCGCACCGTTCTCAACCTCATCTGGGTCATCCTGGGCGGCTTCTGGCTGGCCCTGGGCTACATGGTCGCGGGGGTGATCGCGTGTCTCCTCATCGTGACCATCCCGGCCGGGTTGGCGTCCTTCCGGATGGCCAACTACGTGCTGTGGCCCTTCGGCCGCACGGTCGAGCCGAAGCCGGGCGCAGGCTGGGGCTCGGCCCTGATGAACATCGTGTGGTTCGTGGTCGCCGGTTGGTGGCTGGCGCTGCTGCACGTGGTGTCGGCGCTGGCCCAGTCGCTGACGATCGTCGGCATCGCCAACGCGTGGGTGTCGCTGAAGATGATCCCCGTCACGTGCTTCCCGTTCGGCAAGCGCATCGTGTCCACCGGCGGCATCCTCTGACCCTGCCGCGGCTCAGGGCTTCGGCCACAGGGGAGCCAGGTGGTCCCAGACGCCCGGCTGGGCGAGGACGCCCATCTCTGCGGTGACACCGCCGGGGCCGATCGAAGCCACCACGGCCAGCAGGGACAGCGTGGGGTAGCCGTGGGCGCGGTTGTCGCGGATCAGGGCGCGGTCGTCGGTGGGGTCGAGTTCGCGGCCGCCGTCGTCGAGCAGCTTGGCCCATTCGGTCCACCAGCGCACCCCCTCCGTAGGCGCATCCGCGAAGCGGGGGAGCCAGTGGGCGATGCGTGCAGAGTCGTGGTCGTCCACATCGGAGTGGGCCACCATGTGGGTGCCCGGTGCCAGGTCGGTCGTCTCCGTCCGGCCGCCCTCCCACGAGGTCACGCGTACTCCGTCGAACGTGGCCTCCACCAGGTTGAACCCCAGCGTGGTCGGGGTCTCGGGGACCTGCTGGCCGGTGAGTGAGCCGATGACGAGGTTGCCGCGGGTGGTGGGGATGATGCCTTCCCCTGGCCCGCCGGGCCGGTTGAGCAGCACGCTCAGTTGCCGCTGGTCGTGGGCCAACCACGCGCCCCCGGCCATCATGTCCTGGATGCCAGTGACCTCGGGATGCTCGGGCCACCACTGGCCCAGCGGGCGCCACGGCCTGCCTGGGTCCTCATCCCGGATCGCCAGGAGCCGGACGCGGGCCGGGCCGGGCTCGGGCACGCGAATCACCACGGTACACATGGCATGCCAGCCTACCCGGATGGAAGAATCACGGACATGAACATTGTGGTGGGTGTGACCGGCGGCATCGCGGCGTACAAGGCAGTGCACCTGGTGCGGCTGCTCATCGGCGACGGCCACGAGGTGCATGTCGTCCCGACGGAGGACGCGCTGCGGTTCGTCGGGCGGCCCACGTGGGAGTCGCTCAGCCGCAGCCCGGTGACCACCTCCGTCCACGACGACGTGCCCCGTGTGCGGCACGTCGCGTTGGGGCAGGAAGCGGACCTGGTGATCGTCGCGCCCGCCACGGCCAACACGCTCGCCTCGATGGCTGCCGGCCTGGCGTCGGACCTGTTGGGCACCACGCTGCTGGCGACGAAGGCGCCGGTGCTGGTGGCCCCCGCGATGCACACGGAGATGTGGCTGCACCCGGCGACGCAGGCCAACATGGCCACGCTCAGGGCACGCGGCGTGCACGTCGTCGGCCCGGACGACGGCCCCCTGACGGGCGGCGATTCCGGCCCGGGCCGGATGAGCGAGCCGGAGGCCATCCACGCGGCGGCCATGGCGCTGCTCGAGCGACGCCGTGACCTGGCCGGCGTGACGCTCGCCGTGTCGGCGGGTGGCACACGGGAACCCATCGACCCGGTGCGCTACATCGGCAACCGCTCGAGCGGCAGGCAGGGCGTGGCCATCGCCGTCGCCGCCGCGGAACGGGGGGCGCGGGTCCTGCTGGCGGCCGCGAACATCGAGGGCGACGTGCTTCGCGAAGCGGAACGCCCCGGCATCGAGATCACGACGGCGGGCTCGGCGGCCGACCTCGCCGAGGTGATGCGCACGTTGGCGGCGGAGGCCGACGTGGTGATCATGGCTGCTGCCGTCGCCGATTTCCGCGTGGCGCAGGTCTCCGAGGGCAAGCTCACCAGGGAGGCCGGGGGAGTGCCCACGCTGGTGCTCGCGGAGAACGACGACATCGTCGCCGGTCTGGCTGCGCAGCGTCGGGAGGGGCAGCGGATCGTCGCCTTCGCGGCGGAGACCGGGGAGGACTACCTCGAACGGGGCCGCCGGAAGCTCAGGAAGAAGGGCGTCGACTTCCTGGCGGTGAACCAGGTGGGGTGGACCACTGGGTTCGAGGCCGCGTACAACACCCTGTACGTGCTGGACGCGTCAGACGAGGTCGTGCGTGAGGCGTCGGGCTCCAAGCGAGAGGTGGCCGACGCGCTGCTGGACGTCGTCGCTGGTTGAGCCGGGCACCGACGGCGGTGCCCGGCCAACGGTCCTGCCTCAGTTGTGGGCGGGCCAGGCCTCCTGCGGCATCAGCTCGTAACCGCTGAACTCGCGGGTGAACGTGCCGGTGCCTTGCGCGACGCCGCGCAGGTCGATGGGATAGGTGACCAGTTCGATGGCCGGAACGAGCGCCTCGATCACCGCGTGCCCGTTGCCGTCCATCTCGGTGCCCTGCACCTGGGCGCGGCGGGCGCCGAGGTCCGTGAGGGCCGCACCGAGGTACTGGTCCGCCACGGCCACCCGGACGCGGTCGATCGGTTCCAGCAACCCGACCGTGCCGTTCTCGGCGGCGTCGCGCAGCGCATACTGCCCGGCCACCTGGAACGCCATGTCGGAGGAGTCCACGGAGTGGGCCTTGCCGTCGTACAGCGTGACCCGCACGTCGACCATCGGGACGCCGAACTTCGTGCCCATCTTCAGCTGCTGCTCGATGCCCTTCTCCACGGACCCGATGTAGGCCCGCGGCACGGCACCGCCGACGACCTTGTCGACGAACTGGAACCCGGAGCCACGCTCGAGCGGCTCCAGTTCGATGTTGCAGATGGCGTACTGCCCGTGCCCGCCGGACTGCTTGACGTTGCGGCCCAGGCCCTTCGACGGCCTCAGGGCGGTCTCGCGGAGCGGGACACGCACCTCCTCCTCGATGACGTTGATCCCGAAGCGATCCTTCAAGCGGCTGAGGGCAAGGTCCTTCTGCGCCTGGCCCATCACCCAGAGGATCTGCTGCTCGGTCTCGGCGTTGCGCTCCAGCCGCACCGTCGTGTCCTCCATCGAGATGCGGTACAGGGCTCCGGCCAGCTTGTCCTCGTCGCCACGGGTCGCGGCCTTGACCGCCACGGGCAGCAGGGGATGGGGCAGTTCCCACGGCTCGATCAGGGTGGGACGCTCGGGCGACGAGAGCGTGTCGCCCGTCTCCGCCTTCGACAGCTTCGTGACCAGGACGATCTCACCGGCGATGGCCTGGTTCAGCGGCGTGAACTCGGTGCCGTAGGGCGCCGACATCGGGCCCATGCGTTCCTCCTCGTCGTGGTCGGGATGCATGGGGTCTGCAGCCGAGCCGAAGAGTTCGCGGTTGCGGGACACGTGCACCACTTGGTCGCCGCGCAGCGTGCCGCTGAAGACCCGGACGAGCGAGGACCGCCCGAAGTTGTCCGAGGTGGTGCGCACGACCTGGGCGATCAGCGGCCCGTCGGGGTCGCAGGTGGCCTTGGGCAGCGTGGCGCCGTTGGGCGTGGTCACCTCGGGGACCGGCAGGAGCGACGGTGGGGGGAAGCCGCGCTCGATCCACCGGAGCAGTTCCTCGGTGCCCTTGTCGGAGGTGGTGTGCGCCGGCAGCACGGGGAAGAAGCGAGCGCCGACCACCGCACGCAGCAGTGCGGCGTTGGCCTCCTCGACTGCGATCTCCTCGCCCTCGAGGTAGCGCTCCATGAGGTCGTCGTCCTGCACCTCGGTGATGATCGCCTCGAGTAGGTCTGCGCGTGCCGCGTCGATCAGTTCGAGTTCCTCGGGGGTGGAGTCGCGGGAGACGCGTTGCCCGCTGGAGTAGTCGTGTGCGCGCTTGTTGAGCAGCGACAGGTTGCCGACGTTGGCCCCGTCCTTCTCCAGCGGGATCAGCGCAGGGATCACCCCGTCGCCGAAGGTCTCCTGGCAGGCCGCGACCATCGACGCGAACGTGGCGCGCCCCTGGTCGAGCTTGGTGATGGCGATGATGCGCGGAGTGTTGGACTCGGCGCATTCCTCCCACAACGCCACCGTCGCAGGGTCGATGTCGTCTCCGGCGGGGACCACGAACACCGCGGCGTCGGCTGCGCGCAGCCCTGCGCGGAGCTCACCCACGAAGTCGGGGTGCCCCGGTGCGTCGAGGAGGTTGATCTGGACGTCATTGGCGGGGATTGAGGCGAGCCACAGCGTGGCGGCACGCTCCTGGGTTTCCTTCTCGCCGCGATATCCTTCCACCCGCGCCCGCAGGAGGTGTTCGAACAGGGTCGTCTTGCCCGATCCGCTCGCGCCGACGAGGACGACATTGCGCACGTCGTCCGGGGACGTGATCGTGATCTGGGAACTCATCTTTGAGGCCATGCACATACGTTAGTGCGCCCGGTCGGGCGGCGGGCGCCGACCCCGTCAATAGACCTACCAAACCCGTCAGCCGACGGGTGAATGCGGCGCCCACTGTTCATTCCTGATACCGCCAGGCGGGTGAGGATTCGCTTTGTTGGGGTGGGGGTTGGGGTGTTGGGCGTGGTGGTGCCTGGGTGGGTGCGGTGAGTCCGCGTGGTAGTCGACGGCCGAGGTTGTGTCGGCGGGGTACTCGCCGGTGGCTGCCGTCCCGGGCCCGGCCCGGTGGCTGGTCCTGCGAGTGTTCGTAGAGGATGGTGCGGAGGTGGAAGCGGCGGTGGAGTTTGGGTGTTCTGCCGGGGTCGATGTGTGTGGGTGGGGTGAACCACGGCAGTCCGGTGTCGGGGTCAAGGTGCACGTGCCACTGCGATTCGGGTGACTGGTCCGGGTCAGGTTCCACCAGCCGGTGATGGTGCGGGCACAGCAGGACGGCGTTGGCGAGGCAGGTGATGCCGCCTGCCCACCAGGGGACGATGTGGTGTGCTTCGCAGGCCCGGGGTGTGACGGTGCAGCCGGGGAACGCGCAGCCCCCGTCACGCAGGATCAGCGCGGTCCGGATCGCGGCGGGGAACATCCGGTGAGCCCTACCCACATCCAACGGTTTCGACTCGCCACCCAGCACGACGGGGATGATGTCGGCGTCACACGCGAGCCGCCGCGCGTCCCCCGGGGAGAGCCCGTCGAGGTTCTCGGCACCGATGACGCCCGCCTTGCCGAGGCCGGTGATCAGGGTGTGGTAGTCGAGGGTGATGTGCACCTGGGGCCGGTCCCCACCGTGCGCGGGGAGGTTCCCTGTGGCGGCGGCGGTCTGGATGAGCAGCATGAACGCATCCGCGCGGCGCGTCTCCTTGTCGGGGAGTTCGTCGGCTTCGCGGTAGGACGACAGGGGCGGTTCGACCGCCTCCAACTGAGCCCTCAGCAACTCCGCCCTCGCCACTGGGAGGAGGCCGGTGATCTTCATCCCGCCGTGGTGGTCGGGGGTGATCCGCAGGAACCTGTTGCGCATCGCGCGACGGTCCTGGGCTTCGAGTTTCTTCTCGTCTGCTTCGGCGCCGTCGGGGTCGACCATTTCGTAGAGCTTGACCGACAGGGCGCGTAGTTCGTCGGGGCCCAGTTCGTGGGCGTGCCGCAGGATCGACTCCTGACACTTCTCCAGCTCGGCGCGGGACAACGAGGTGGGCAGTTTCCGCAGCGCGTGCACGATTGCTTGGACTTGTTCGAGGGAGATGGTGCCGTCGCGCAACGCGGCGGCTATCAGTGGGAAGCGGCCGCCCAGGTCGAGCGCCAGCTTGAACGCCGCGCGGGACTGACCGGTATTCGCGCGCACGGAGTTGCGCACGCCTTCGACGGTCATCAGGTCACCGGAAGTCCAGGCGTCCTCGAGGAGGTGGAGTTCCAGCCCGGCCAGTTGTGCCTTGGTTTCGGCGATCAGTTCGACCAGGCGGAGGCGTTCGGGCCGGCGGGCGCCGTCGGGGCTGAGGGAGGCAGCAGAATCCCACAACGCGGCCATCGCGCGTTGCAGCAACTCGACCGTCTCGTTCATGACCACTATTCTAAACGAACAGGGGGTCAATATCGATGACGTTTGTCATCGAATCCCCAAACGTCTTTGGTGGGGGTGCTGGGTCGGCTGCGGGCCCCTTCGTCGTGACCTGGTGCTCCCTTCGATTGATTCGCTCGTTCCTCGCGAACACTCAGGACAAGCGCACTCTCGCACGGGCCACGCTCAGGGAACGGGCGTAGGGTGTCGTGGAAGCTGCGGGGGTCCTTCGTCGTGTCCTGGTGCTTCCTTCGATTGATTCGCTCGTTCCTCGCGAACACTCAGGACAAGCGCACTCTCGCACATGCCACGCTCAGGGACCGGCCCTTCGTCGTGCCACGCTCAGGGAGCGGAGTCTGGTTTTGCAGATGGGGCGCCGGGCACTTAGACTGGGTCGCTGTTGTACGCCATTTTCGGGGCCTATCGGGGCGCTGTCCCGGCGTGCAACCCCCATCAGTTAAGTATGAATGGAAGTGGGACTGTGTCTACGTACACCCCAAAGCCGGGCGAGATCGCCCGCAACTGGCACGTCATCGATGCCGAAGACATCATCCTGGGTCGCCTCGCCTCCCAGGTCGCAAACCTGCTGCGTGGCAAGCACAAGCCGCAGTTCGCGCCCCACGTCGACACCGGTGACTTCGTCATCGTCGTCAACGCATCGAAGATCGCGCTGTCCGGCAACAAGCGTGCGGATGACTTCCGTTACACGCACTCCGGCCGTCCGGGTGGCCTCAAGGCCGTCACCATCGGCGATCTGCTGGAGAAGGATCCCCGCCGCGCCGTCGAGAAGGCCGTCTGGGGCATGCTCCCGAAGAACAAGCTCTCCCGTCAGATGCTGAGCAAGCTCAAGGTCTACGCGGGCCCCGAGCACCCCCACGCTGCGCAGAAGCCGCAGCCGTTCGAGATCACCCAGATCGCCCAGTGAGCCGAGGACCGAAGAACATGACTGAGACCAACGAGATCGACGAGACCGTCGCCGAGGAGATCACTCCCTTCGTCGACGAGGAGAACCGCGAAATCGCGTACCGTTCCGACGCCGACCCGGCAGCTGCCGCCGGCATCGACGCCCGTCCGGCCGTCGTGGCCCCCGGCGCCGGCACCGGCCGCCGCAAGGAGGCCGTCGCCCGTGTCCGCATCGTGCCCGGCACCGGCAACTGGACCATCAACGGCCGCAGCCTCGCTGAGTACTTCCCGAACAAGCTGCACCAGCAGCACGTCAACGAGCCCTTCGTCGTGGCCAACGTCGAGGGTTCCTACGACGTCATCGCCCGCATCGACGGCGGCGGCATCTCCGGCCAGGCCGGAGCGCTGCGCCTGGGCGTCGCCCGCGCCCTCAACGAGGTCGACGCCGAGGCGTCGCGCCCCGCGCTGAAGAAGGCCGGCATGCTGACCCGCGACGCTCGCATCATCGAGCGCAAGAAGGCTGGTCTGAAGAAGGCCCGCAAGGCCCCGCAGTACAGCAAGCGCTGACCCTGGGTTCCTGAGGGACCACGCGAGACGCCCATCCTGCTTTGGCAGGGTGGGCGTTCGCCGTCCCCGGCCCGCGTGGGGGCGTCGGATTCGCTCAGCGGTGCTGAGCGACTGTAAAGTCTCCAGACGTGGCACGACTCTTTGGCACTGACGGCGTTCGTGGCGTCGCAAACGTGGAACTGACCGCAGAGCTGGCGCTGGACCTTTCGGTCGCGGCGGCGCACATCCTGGGGGAGGCCGGCGTCTTCCGGGACAGCAGGCCGTTGGCGCTCGTGGGCAGGGATCCGCGCGCATCCGGCGAGTTCCTCGAGGCGGCGGTGATCGCCGGGCTGGCGTCGGCAGGTGTCGACGTGGTGCGGCTGGGCGTGGTGCCCACCCCCGCCGTCGCGTTCCTCGTCAACGAGATGGACGCAGACCTGGGCGTCATGATCTCGGCGTCGCACAACCCCATGCCCGACAACGGCATCAAGTTCTTCTCCCGCGGCGGCGTCAAGCTCGACGACTTCCTCGAGGACGCGATCGAGGCCCGGATGGGTGAGGAATGGAAGCGCCCCACCGGTGCCTCGGTCGGCCGCATCCGCAGCGACCTCGGCGCCGTCGAGGGCTACGTGGCCCACCTCGTCGCCTCGCTGGGCGACCCGTCGCTCGAGGGCCTGAAGGTGGTCATCGACTGCGCCAACGGTGCCGCCTCGCAGACCGCGCTCGAGGCCTTCGCGGCGCAGGGTGCGCACATCATCCCGATCCACGCCGAACCCGACGGCATCAACATCAACGACAACTGTGGCTCGACGCACATCGGCGACCTCGTCGAGCGCGTCGTGGCCGAGGGCGCAGACCTGGGCATCGCCCTGGACGGTGACGCCGACCGCTGCCTCGCCGTCGACCACGAGGGCAACCTCATCGACGGCGACCGCATCCTCGCGATCCTGGCCATCGCCATGAAGGAGGAGCACCGCCTCCACTCCGACACCGTCGTGGCCACCGTCATGAGCAACCTGGGCCTCGTCAACGCGATGCGCGACCACGGCATCCGAGTCGACCAGACGAAGGTGGGCGACCGCTACGTGCTCGAGTCGATGAACGCCAACGGCTTCTCGCTGGGTGGCGAGCAGTCGGGCCACGTCATCATCTCGGAGTACGCCAACACCGGCGACGGCACCCTGACCGGCCTGCACCTCGCGTCGCGGATGGTGTCGACGGGCAAGACCCTCAAGGAACTCGGCTCCGTCATGACGGAGTTGCCGCAGGTGGTCATCAACGTGCGCAACGTCGACAAGCTGCGTGCCGGCATCGACACCGGCGTCCAGGCCGAGGTCACCGCGGCGGCCCGCGAACTGGGCGACACCGGCCGCGTACTGCTGCGTCCGTCCGGCACCGAGCCCGTCGTCCGCGTGATGTGTGAGGCGCCCACCATCGAGCAGGCGCAGGCCATTGCGGAGCGGCTGGCGGCACGGGTGACCGAACGCCTGAGCCTCTGACGGGGGGCCCGCTCCTAGTACAGTGGTCTCACCCAACTGGACAAAGGACTCGCGATGCTCGCTGACCCCGCTGATCAACGCACGCTGCTCACGCTGGCAGACCTCGACTCAGAGGTCGCGCGCGTGCAACACACGGCGAGGTCGCTGCCGCAGCACAAGACCATCGCGGACCTGATGGGGGCGCGCAAGAGCGCGGCCGATGAACTCGTGGCCTCCAGCACGCACGCCGACGACCTGCAGGTCGCCGTCCGGAAGGCCGAGACGGACCTGGCGCCGGTGCGGTCACGGCTGGAACGCACCGAGCAGCGGGTGGCCGACGGCTCGGTCACCGACCCGAAGACGCTCCGCTCGCTGACGGAGGAGGTCGAGCACCTCAAGAAGCGCATCGGGGAGCTCGAGGATGAGCAGCTCGAGGTGATGGGTCGGCTGGAGGACGCCGTCGCGCACCGCGACAAGGTGGCGGCCCGCAAGACGGAGATCGAGACGCGGTTGCGCTCCGCGGTCGCGGAGCGTGACGAGGCGGTGGCCAAGCTCAGCCAGGAGGCCAAGGACCTCACCGCCACGCGCGGGCCGGTGGCTGCCAAGGTGCCCGCGCCGCTGATGTCGCTGTACGAGAAGCTGCGCGCTTCCACCGGGCTGGGCGCCGCGCTGCTGAAGGCGGGTCGGTGCACCGGCTGCCAGCTGCAGCTGACGCTGACGGACCTCGACAACTACCGGAAGGCCCCTGCCAACCAGGTGCTGCGCTGCGCCGAGTGCGACCGCATCCTGGTGCGCACGGCTGAGTCAGGTCTCTGATGCCTTCCCCGCACCTTCGGATCCACGAGATCCCCGAATCGCTCCGGGAGGCCATCCACCTCCTCCAGGCGAAGCTGGAACTGCCCGAGCGGTTCCCGGCCGAGGTGGTGGCCGATGCGCAGCTGGCCGCCCAGTTGCCGGCGGATCAGCATCAGGACCTCACGCGGATCGAGTTCGTGACGATCGACCCGCCCACGTCGAAGGACCTCGACCAGGCCCTGCACATCGAACGCGAGGGTGACGGTTACCTCGTGCGGTATGCCATCTCCGACGTGCCGCACTTCGTGCGGCCCGGCACGGCACTCGAGGCAGAGACCCACCGTCGTGGCATGACGAAGTACGCGCCGGGCGCGCGGATCCCGCTGCACCCCGCCGAACTCAGCGAGGACGCGGGGTCGTTGCTGGCCGATGGGAGGCCGCGGCCTGCGATGGTGTGGGAGTTGCACCTCGACGCGGGGGGCGAGGTCGTCGACGTGGCGCTCACCCGCGCGCTGGTGCAGAGCCGTGCGAAGCTCGACTACGAGGGCGTGCAGGCCGATTTCGACGGCGGCACGCCGCATCCGAGCATCGCGCTGCTACCCGAGGTCGGGAAGTTGCGCCAGCAGCTGGAGATCGAACGCGGCGGCGTGTCGTTGAACCTGCCGGACCAGGAGATCGTCGAGCGCGACGGCACCTGGGAGTTGGAGTTCCGCTCGCTGGTTCCCGTGGAGAACTGGAACGCCCAGATCTCGCTGATGACCGGCTTCGCGGCGGCACAGACGATGCTGAAGGGCAAGGTCGGCATCCTGCGTACGCTGCCGCCGGCGGAGGAGTGGGCGCTGCAGAAGCTGCGTCGGGCCGTGCGTTCCCTGGGCGTGGCGTGGCCGAAGGACATGCCCTACGCGCAGTTCGTGCGTTCGCTGTCGCCGCAGGAGCCCAAGGAGCTTGCGGCGCTCAACAAGTGCACCATGCTGTTCCGGGGGGCCGGTTACCTGGCGTTCGATGGCGCGGTGCCGGACGAGAACCTGCTGCACGGCGCCCTGAACGCGCCGTACGCCCACACCACCGCGCCGCTGCGCCGGTTGGTGGACCGCTACGTCCTGGAGATCTGCCACTCGCTGCTCAACGGGCTGGAGGTGCCGCAGTGGGCACGAGACGGGCTCGCGGCGCTGCCGGACGAGATGGCCGCGACCGGACGCGTGGCGAACGCGTACGAGCGGGGCATCATCGACCTGACGGAAGCCCTGGTGCTGAGCAACAGGGTGGGTTCGATCTTCACCGGGGTGCTGACCGACGTCCACCCGAAGACGGGCGTGGGGACCGTCCAGATCGCTGAGCCCGCCGTCGAACTGCGGGTGCCGGCCAAGCCCAAGGAGGTCGGCTCCGAGGTACGCGTCCGCGTGGACAAGGTGGACGTGCGGAAGGGACAGGTCACCCTGTCCCGCCCGAACTGATCGGTCTGGCCTACCCGCCGGACTTGCGGCGGAACTCCCGCTTGCCGCCCATCTGGCCGTGGGCGTGGCCGCCCTGCCTGCGGTCCTCGTGGATGCCGGCGTTGGCGGACAGGTGCTCGGCCTGCTTCTTGCGCTCAAGTGCCTGCCGCATGGCCTCCTTGGGGTCCAGCGGGGCGTCGGTCTGCTCAGCGTCGCTCATGGCGCCACTGTACCCTCGTGCTGCTCCGCGCGGCGGCGGGTGGACGAGACGGCCGGTAAGCCGGGTTCTGTCGACGGATGATCATCTATCTGAGGCCCACCGTTGCCGATGAGCTCATGCAACCTACCCGGACACCTCGCGCGAGCAGCGCTCGGACGGTGTCCGCAGCCGGCCCGTGGGCCGGCCTTCTTGGTCTTGCTCCGAGTGGGGTTTACCGAGCCGCTCCAGTCGCCTGGAGCGCTGGTGGTCTCTTACACCACCGTTTCACCCTTACCCATTGCTGGGCGGTCTGTTTTCTGTGGCACTGTCCCGCGGGTCACCCCGGGTGGGCGTTACCCACCACCCTGCTCTGTGGAGCCCGGACTTTCCTCAGCTGTTGCCAGCCGCGATCATCTGGCCGTCTCGTCCAACCAGCCATTCTACTGGATCAGGGGAGGGTGAGGATCTCCGCGCCGGTCTTCGTCACGACGATCGAGTGCTCGTACTGCGCCACGCGAGACCGGTCCGTGGTCACGACGGTCCAGTCGTCGTCCCAGACCTCGGTCTCGTGGCCGCCCAGGGTCAACATCGGCTCGATCGTGAACGTCATGCCCGGCACCATCATGGTGTCGACGCGCGGCTCGTCGTAGTGCAGGATCACCAGCCCGGAGTGGAACGCCGTGTGCACGCCGTGGCCGGTGTAGTCGCGCACCACGCCGTAGCCGAAGCGCTTGGCGTAGCTCTCGATGACGCGCCCGATCACGGAGATGGGCCGCCCCGGCCGCACCGCCTTGATGGCTCGGTTGAGGGATTCGAGGGTGCGCTCGGCCAGCAGCCGGGACTCCTCGTCGACGTCCCCGCAGAAGAACGTGGCGCAGTTGTCGCCGTGCACGCCATCCTTGAAGGCGGTGCAGTCGATCTTGACCAGGTCGCCGTCCTCGAGGCGCCGCATGTCCGGGATGCCGTGGCACACCACCTCGTTGACGGAGGTGCAGATCGACTTCGGGAACCCCCGGTAGCCCAGCGACGACGGGTAGGCGCCGTGGTCGAGCATGTACTCGTGCGCGATGCGGTCCAGCTCGTCGGTGGTCACGCCCGGCGCGATCGCCTTGGCCGCCTCGTGCATGGCGCGCGACGCGATCCGTCCGGCCACGCGCATCTTCTCGATCACCTCGTCGGTCTGCACGTCCGAACCGGTGTAGCGCTTCGGCGCCTTCTTCCCGACGTACTCCGGGCGCAGGATGGTGCGCGGGACGTCACGGACGGGGGTGATGGTGTGCGGCGTTACTGGGTTCACGATCACCCAGTCTATCGGTGCCGCCCCGGAGCGCCGCCGGGGAGCGGGCCGGGGACGCTCAGCCGTCGTATCTCAAGGAGTCGAAGACCGGCTCGACCTCACTGATGTTCTCGTCATGGCCGATGGTGACGCAGCTGACGTAGACGGCCAACCTGTCGGGGTCGTCGGTGGGCACCACCACGATGTCGACGGTGTCGCCCTCGATGCCCTCGTGCCCCCAGTCGCTCACGTACACGTTGGACGTCAGCCGCCATGCCGGCCTGCCCGACACGTCCCACGCCTCATTCCACAGGACGGTGCGCTTCGTGAAGCCCAGGAACATGCCCGACGATGCCATGCAGGTGACGAACTGCTCCGCCGCCGCCTCGGGATTGGCCGAGAACCCGTCGGAGACCTTGATGTAGCCGACGTTGACGTTGCTGATCCAACCGAAGACGATCTCGCGCAGCATGGAGTTGGCGTCGTACATCCACTCGATGTGCGCCGGGCTCATCCGCCAGTCGTCGCCCTGCGGTGCCTCGACGCTCAGGCCGCCACCCTCGAGCCTGCCGTCGGTGAGTTCGCTGCGCGGCCAGTCGTCGCTCACCGGGCAGTCGATCGATTCGCCGAACTGCGATTCGACCTCCGTCGGCGTGGGCGTCTCCGACGGGATGCGCTCATCCCACTGCTTCCCGGTGGGACGCGACGTGCGGGTGTCCTCAGGGGTGGGGGCGAAGGGGTTGGCACGGTTCGGGAAGATCAACAGCGCAGCCACCAGGGCGGCCACGACCACCAACGCGATGGTCAACCAGACCCATCCCGCCCGCCCCTTGCGGTGGGGCGTGGGATCGATCCATCGTTGACCATCCCAGTACCGGCGCCCGTCGGGCGCCGTGGGGTCCGAGTACCAACCTGGCTGAGCCATGGGCCCCAGTCTAGGGGCGTTCCAGAGCGCCTCCGATCGGTGAAATGTCACGCGGCTGTAACATCTTCGCGGCAAACTTGCGCCCATGGATAGGCAAACGGAGTTCGTCCTGCGTTCCATGGAGGAGCGTGGGATCCGGTTCGTCAGGCTGTGGTTCACCGACGTGCTCGGCTCGCTGAAATCAGTGGCGATCGCACCCGCCGAGGTTGAGGGCGCCATCGCGGAGGGTGTCGGCTTCGACGGTTCCGCGATCGAGGGCTTCGCGCGCGTCTACGAGTCCGACATGGTCGCCCACCCGGACCCGTCGACCTACCAGGTGCTGCCGTGGCGGCAGGCCGGGCGTTCGACGGCGCGGATGTTCTGCGACATCAAGCTCCCCGACGGCTCACCCAGCTTCGCCGACCCGCGCTTCGTGCTGAAGCGCGCCCTGCAGAAGGCGGCTGACCTGGGCTTCACGTTCTACATCCACCCGGAGATCGAGTTCTTCCTGCTGCGGTCGCTGAGCCCGCTGATCCCGCTCGACCAGGGCGGCTACTTCGACCACACCACGCTCGGTGACGGCACCGACTTCCGGCGCGACGTCATCACGATCCTCGAGCAGATGGGCATCTCGGTGGAGTTCAGCCACCACGAGGCCGCCCCCGGCCAGCACGAGATCGACCTGCGCTATGCGGATGCGTTGACGATGGCCGACAACATCATGACGTTCCGCGTCGTGGTCCGCGAGGTCGCGGTCAGCCAGGACATCCACGCCACGTTCATGCCCAAGCCGTTCTCGGAGCACCCCGGCTCGGGGATGCACACCCACATGTCGCTGTTCGAGGGCGACACCAACGTCTTCTACGACGCGGCCGACCAGTACAACCTGTCGAAGACCGCCAAGCAGTTCATCGCCGGCCTGCTGCACCACGCGCCCGAGATCACCGCCGTGACCAACCAGTGGGTCAACTCCTACAAGCGGCTCGTGGGCGGCGGCGAGGCCCCGTCGTTCGCCTGCTGGGGCCGCGCGAACCGCTCCGCCCTGGTGCGGGTACCCCAGTTCACCCCCGGCAAGTCGTCCTCGGCCCGCATCGAGTACCGGGCCATCGACTCCGCGGTCAACCCGTACCTCGCCTACGCCGTGCTGCTCAACGCAGGCCTCAAGGGCATCGAGGGCGAGTACCCGCTGCCGGAGGAGACCGAGGACGAGGTGTGGCGCCTCACCGACCGTGAGCGCAAGGCCATCGGCATCCACGAGCTGCCGCGCAACCTCGACGAGGCCATCCGGATCATGGACGAGAGCGAGCTGGTCGCCGAGACCCTCGGCGAGCACGTCTACGAGTACTTCATGCGCAACAAGCGCAAGGAGTTCGCCGCCTACCGCCAGCAGGTCACCCCGTGGGAGCTGGAGCGCCACATCCGCGTGATGTGACCCCCTCGTCGCAGGCTCAACGGGCGACGGCGGCCCCGGCCCCTAGATCAGCTCGAGCGGGGCATCCCCGGGCGGCGGTGGGAACGCCGCGTCGAGCTCGGCGTGGTCCTCGTCGGTGAGCCGGAGGTGGGCAGCCGCCGCGTTCTCCCGCACGTGCGCCACCGACGCGGCCTTCGGGATGGCGAACACGCCCGGGTGCGAAATGACCCACGCCAGCGCGACCTGCGCCTCGGTGGCCCCGTGGCGGCGAGCGACGGCGGTCAGCGCCGCGCCTCGTCTGCCGCCCCGTGCCAAGGCGCCCTGCTCGATGGGTGAGTAGGCCATGAGGGGGATGCCGGCGGCGCGCAGGTCGTCGAGCAACCCGCCCTGGGGCCACCGGCGCTGCAGGTTGAACAGCACCTGGTTCGTGGCCGGCCGGTCCTGGCGCGGCGCGGCACCGGAACCCGTCGAGGAGCGGGCCGCCGCCGTCGCCTCGGACGTCGACGCACGGTCGAAGTTCGACACGCCCCAGGCGCCGATCTTGCCCTGTGCGCGCAGTTCCTCGAAGGCGCCGAAGGTCTCCTCCAGCGGGTAGGGGCCCTCCCAGTGGAGGAGGTAGAGGTCGAGATGGTCGGTCCCCAGCCGGCGCAGGCTCTCCTCGCAGGCGCGCAGCGTGCCACGGTGCGTGCCGTTGCCGGGCAGGACCTTGGACACCAGGTACACCTCGTCGCGGCGGCCGCGGATGGCCTCGCCCACGAGCCGCTCCGACCGGCCGGAGCCATACATCTCCGCCGTGTCGATCAGCGTCATGCCGAGCTCGATGCCCGCACGCAGCGCGGCGATCTCGCTCGCGCTGCGTGACGGGACATCGCCCATGTACCAGGTGCCCTGGCCCAGCACGGGGACGCGCCGGCCTGCCAGTTCGATGGTGGGCATGGGGCGGTCGGGGGCCATGTCATCAGCGTTCATGTGGACAGTGTGTCGGCCCGCAGGGGCACTCGGGCGCGGGCGCGCCCGGGTGGAGGGAGTCAGCGCTTCAGCGAGATCTCCCACACCGTGGTGGTGCCGGACACCTCGTTGGCCACCACCAGCAGCGGGGTGTGGGTCGGCGATTCGCTGGCGGGAATGAACGCCATGCCCTCGGCGCCGAGGTCACCCGCCGCAGCGAAGCCCTCAGGCTCGTCCTCGTCGTAGCTGACCGAGAAGTCGCGGTTGTTCACGTAGGTGACGTAGTGGGCATCCCGGGGGTCGGTGATGTCGAAGACCATGACGCCACCGATGCGCTCGAGGCCCAGGAAGGCGTAGGTGCGGCCCTGCAGGTGGCCGATCTGCACGTCTTCCGGTTCGGCACCCTTGTCATCGGAGCGCTTGTCGAAGGAGCCCTGCTCGCTGTGATTCGCGTTGAACGCGTCCTCGGGCAGTTCCCCCGCCTCGATCAGATCTGCGATGGCGCGCTCCACCATGTCACCGGAGTTGAAGAGGCGCTCACCGTCGGCGGTGAAGATCGCGAAGCCGCGGCCGCCGTAGGAGTACAGCTCCGAGTAGCAGCCGCGCTCGGCGTCGAAGCCGAGGTCGCTGATCACGTTGTACCGGCCCAGGCTCTCGTCGCGCTTGAGTTCACCGGCATTCGGGAACTCCTCCTCGCACAGCACGAACTGCTTGTCCTTCAACCGGTCGCCGTCGACGAAGTCGCCCCACTCACGGGCGTCGCCCTCGTTGGCCGTCACGACGAGATCCGAGCCGCGGTACGTGTACGTGGCGATGCCGTCGGGCATGAGGACGCCCTTGACCGGCCAGTGCTGCCGGTTGATGGCGCCGTCGCGATCCGAGGCGTCCAGTTCGCCGTCGACGCTCCAGTCCACGTAGCCCAGCGCCCACAGGCTGCTCAGGGTGGCCGACTTCAGGTCGACCACCGCCACCGCGTTGGCCTCCTGCAGGGAGACGAAGGCGGTGTTGCCGTTGCCGGCGATCGTCACGAACTCGGGCTCGAGGTTGCGCGCGACGTACCCGGCCTCCGCGTGCCCCTCAGGTGCCGCGACATCAGGGCCGAAGACCCGCACGCCGTCGGGCAGCTCGGTGCCGTCGTCGTAGGCCCGGAAGTCGACGGTGCGCACCGCGCCCTGCGACAGGCGACCGAACTGGATCGGGCTGGCGGGCACCGTGATGACCGAGATCGTGCCCTCGGGGTCCGACGAGAAGTCGTCGGCGGGTTCGCCCTCGTTGGCGACGACGACGAAGCGGCCGTCGGGGGAGAACTTCAGGCTGTCGGGCAGCGAGCCGACGCGCACCCCGCCCAGGTAGCCGAGGTCGGAGGTGCGGAAGAACAGGGTCCATCCGTGCTCCACCTTGTCGGAGTGCTCCACGGCCACGGCGAGGACGCCACGCGACACGCTCACCGAGTTGACGACGGCGCCCTCCGCCACAACGGAGCCGTCGGCGGCTGCGCGTCCCACCGCCGGCAGCGAGCCGGTGTGCGCCGGCACGCCCTCACCGTCGAGCGTCAGCACGTCGACGGCGCCGGACTGGGCGTTGACGACGAAGAGCTGGTTGGTGGAGGGGTCGAAGGCCGGGATCTCCGCCGCGGACGCGTCGAAGATGCCGGTGGCGTGCGTGCCGAGGGCCTCGAGGGTGAGGGCCGGCTGCGCGGGGGCAGCGGTGGCCACGCCGGAGGTGGCGATCAGCGCGGCGAGGCCGGCAGCTGCGGCCGACGCGGTGAGGGGACGCTTGGGCAGGGACATCTGCTCTCCTGTGAGTGTGAGGGTGGTGCCGAACGCCACTTCATCGGATGCGGGTGAACCGCAGGGGAGCAGCCGGTGAACGCCAGTTGAACGCTCCGCGCGTCAGGTCAGGGGGAAGGCGACGGAGGCCTCGTCCGCGTGGACACCGGACGCCCGCAGGTCCGCCGCAGCCCAGGCCAGCCGCCCGGTGGCCAGTGCCACGAACGTCTCGCCGGTCATCTCCACCACGTTGGGCGGCGTGCCCCGCGTGTGCCGTGGGCCACTGGCGAAACCGATCTGGACGGCGGCGAACGGCGGCACCCGCACCTCGATGCTCGCACCCGGATGGCGCTCGCCCAGCAGCGCGCAGCCCGCACGGCAGACTGCGGCGAGCAGGTCGCGGCCGAGTGGGGCGGGGTCTGCGGCGGCCCGCAGCAGGAGACGGGTGAGGTCGGGGCGGCGCAGCCGCAGCTCGGCGTCGAGGGCGGCCAGCCCGTCGTCGTCGAGACGTGCGCGCAGCGCGGCCACCACCTTCTCTGTGGGCTTGAACATGATGGGCCAGCCTATGCCTTCGCTAGGGTTGGCGGGTGGGTAGGTTCCAGTCCCCGACGGGGGAGTTCGCGCGGCGCGGGTTCGACTCTGCCAGCAGCGCGGCCCGCGTCTGGGAGCGCTGGACCACCAGGCTCGGCGGCGACCCGCCCGTGGACCTGGCCCTGTTCGAACCGGTCGCGGACCGCGACCTCGCCCTCGACTCCATCGAGCGGCTGTCGGCGGCGGCCCCCGAACTCTTCGCCGAGATCGCGGCGGACGAGGCCTGGCTGCGGCGGCTGCTCCTCGTGCTCGGCTCCTCCGGCGTGCTGGCCCACACGCTGGTGCGGCACCCGGCCGAGGCCCGTCTCCTCGCCGTCGAACCGGCGCACCGCGGCCCGGCCGGGTGGCGCGACTTCTTCGCCGCCCGCATCCACCTCGACGACGGCGTCGCCTCGGGCAACGCGGACGACCTGCGCCTGGCCAACCGCGCCGCCCTCGTCGAGATCGCCGCGCGCGACCTGTCCGCAGCCCAACCCGACGCCCTCGTGCACGAGATCGCGGCCGAGTTGTCGCACGTGGCCGACACCGTGCTCGACCTGTCGCTGGCCCACGCGCGCGCCGAGGTGCCAGACTGGCGCAAGGCCCGCCTCGCCGTCCTCGCCGTGGGCAAGACCGGCGCGCAGGAACTCAACTACATCTCCGACGTCGACGTCATCTACGTCGCGGAACCCGCCGAGGGCGCCACTTCCGACGAGGCGGTCACCGTGGCCGCGAAACTCGCCGCCGCGCAGGCCCGGATCTGCTCCGCGCACACCTCCGAGGGCAGCATCTGGCAGGTGGACGCCGCGCTGCGGCCCGAGGGCAAGGCCGGCCCGCTGGTGCGCACGCTGTCGAGTTACCGCGCCTACTACGCCAAGTGGGCGAAGAACTGGGAGTTCCAGGCCATGCTCAAGGCGCGCCCGGCAGCCGGCGACCTCGCGCTGGGACAGGCGTTCGTCGACATGGTCTGGCCGCTCGTGTGGCAGGCGGGGGAGCGGCCCGAGTTCCTGCCGGAGGTCCGCGCCATGCGCGACCGCGTCATCTCGTTGATCCCCGCCAAGCAGGAGGACCGCGAGATCAAGCTCGGCTCCGGTGGCCTGCGCGACACCGAGTTCTCCGTCCAGCTGCTGCAGCTCGTGCACGGGAGGGCGGACGAGCGGCTGCGCACCCGCGGCACGTTCGACGGCCTGATGGCGCTGATCGGCAACGGGTACATCGGCCGCGGCGACGGCGCCGAGATGGCCCGCGCCTACAGGTTCCAGCGCGTGCTCGAACACCGCATCCAGCTACGCCGGCTCCGCCGCACCCACCTCATGCCCGACGACGCGTTGGCCCTCAGCCACGTCGCCCGGTCGATGGGCACCTCCGCCGAGGACCTGCAGAAGCGGTGGCGCGACTCCGCCCGCCGCGTGCGGCAGCTGCAGCAGCGGCTGTTCTTCTCGCCGCTGCTCGACGTGGTGAGCCAGGTGCGCACGGACGAACTGCAACTCAGCACGGAGGCGGCGCGCACCCGCATGCGGGCCCTCGGCTTCGCGGACCCGCAGGCCGGCCTCGGCCACATCCGTGCGCTCACCACCGGCCGTGACCGGGGCACCGAGATCCAGCGCCAGTTGCTGCCCGCCATGTTGCAGTGGTTCGCAGACGGCCCCAACCCCGACTTCGGCCTGCTGGCGTTCCGCCAGCTGTCGGAGTCGCTCGGGCGCACCTCGTGGTACCTCCGGGCCCTGCGCGACGAGGGCTACATGGCACAACGGCTTGCCAGGGTGGCATCGTCGAGCCGCTACGTCGTCGACCTCCTGAAACGCGCGCCGGAACACATCAAGATGCTCGCCAGCACCGACGACCTGCGCCCGCGCTCCGCCGAGGAACTCACCGCGGCGATGACCCGGGCGGTCAACCGCTACGACGACCTCGAGCAGGCCGTGGCGTCCGTGCGGGCCCTGCGCCGCGCCGAACTGTGCCGCATCGCCCTGAGCGACGTGCTCGGCCACGCCGACCTCGCGGCCGTCGGCACCGCGCTCAGTGACCTCGCCTCCGCCACCGTCGAGGCCGGCCTGCTGCTGGCGCGCCGCGAACTCACGGCCTCGCGCCCGGACCTGCCGACGGTGGCCGTGATCGCGCTCGGCCGGTGGGGCGGCTACGAGTTGAGCTACTCCTCGGACGCCGACTGCATGTTCGTCGTGCCCGACGGCACCGAGGGCGACGCGCTGGCCGCCGCGACGGAGCTGGTGCGTCGTGCCGCCGACATCATCGGCAAGCCGGGGCCGGATCCGGCGCTGGTCATCGACACCGACCTGCGGCCCGAGGGCAAGGGCGGCCCACAGGTGCGCACCGTGTCTTCCTACCTGGCCTACTACGGCAAATGGGCCTCCACGTGGGAGCGGCAGATGCTGCTGCGCGCCCGGCACGGCGCCGGGGAACGGGGGCTGTCCGACGACGTGCTCGCGGGGATCGAGGGGTTCCGCTACCCCGACGGGGGGCTCACCCGTGCGCAGGTCTCGGAGATCCGCAAGCTCAAGTCGCGGATGGAGAACGAACGCATCCCCAAGGGCGTGCCACGGGATCGGCACCTCAAGCTCGGCCCGGGCGGACTCTCCGACGTGGAGTGGACGGTGCAACTGCTGCAGCTGCAGCACGGCCACGAACACCCGGGTCTGCGCACCACCTCCACGATGGAGGCACTGGCGCTGCTCGCCAAGCTCGAGATCGTGCCGGAGAGCCAGGCCACCCGGCTGTCGGAGGCCTGGCACCGTGCCAGCATGCTGCGCGACGCCATCATGCTCGTGCGCGGTCGCGCCAGCGACGCCCTTCCGTCCGACACCCGGGAACTGGCGGCCATCGCACTGCTGCTCGGCTACCGCGCGGGGGAGGCGTCCCGCCTGGTGGAGGACACCCGCCGGCTCCTGCGTCGGGCTGCCGACGCCGTCGACGGCATCTTCTGGGCCGCCTGATGCCACGGCAGGAGTCGGCCGGTGGGTTCGGGTCGTTCGCGTCTGGCGAACGCTTGGGCCGCTACCGCGTGGGCGGACGTGCTGCGCGCAGATGGGCGATGGCTGCACCGGCGCTGCGGTGCTAGGGTGGGCGCAAACGTGTTCCGGGGTCGGTGAAAGTCCGAACCGGCGGTGATAGTCCGCGACCCCTTCCGGTTTCCGGGAGGGTTGACTCGGTGAAATTCCGAGACCGACAGTCAAAGTCTGGATGGGAGGAACTCGTCGCCGACGGCGTACCCGATGCGCCCTGGTCGTCTCGCCACGTGCGAGGCGGACGCAGGGCCGGTGTGGGCGTCTCCGTCGGCGCGTGCCCCGGGCCTGGAGAAGGAGCGAGGGGCTGATGACCACAGAAGAGCGACGCCGGGCGCGCAGGCTTGCGCACCTGGGCCTCTGGTCTGCCTACCCCGCGCGCACCAGGCCCACCGCCGGCCGCTGGATCCCCGCCACCGTCTCGCTCATCCTCGCGGTGGGCGTGTGGTGGGCGGTGACCGGAGCCGGCCTGATCGAACCGCTCTACCTGCCCGGCCCGGGTGACGTCGTCGCCCGCATGGTCTCGCAGGCACAGTTGGGCATCGCGTGGCGCTACCTGTCGCCGACGCTGCTCGCGGCGCTGCTCGGCGTCGCGTTCGCCGTCGTCGTCGCGATCCCGTTGGGGATCGTGATCACGCATTCCCGGCTGTTGGCAGCGGTGATGGAACCCGTCGTCGCCATCACCCAGACGGTGCCGCTGGTTGCCACGGCGCCCCTGCTGGTGCTCTGGATCGGCTACGGGACCATCCCCATCGCGGTGCTCTGTGCGATCGTCGCATTCTTCCCCATGGTGACCACCACCATCGTCGGATTCCGGTCCCTCGACATGCGCGTGGTGGAAAACGCCCTCCTCGACGGCGCCAACTCGTGGAAACGCCTCGCCCACATCGAGGGGCCCATGGCGGCCCCGGCGGTGCTGGCCGGCGTGCGCGGCGGCGTGGTGCTCGCCATGACCGGTGCGGTCGTCGGCGAACTCGTCATGGGCGGCGCCGGTCTGGGCACCCTGCTCACGTTGTCCCGAGAGGCCGCCGACACCGCGGGCGTGTTCGCCGTGGTGGCCTGGATCAGCCTCTCCGCCATGGCCCTGTACGGACTCGTCCAACTCCTGGAACGAGCGGCAGTGGCCCGTCTGCAAGGAGAAACAACATGATCAGTCGACGCAACCTGCTGCTGGGCACGCTCGCCGTCGGCGCCGCCGCCGGTCTCGCTGCCTGCGGCGGCAACCAGCCCGCGGCCGTCGGAGACGGCAAGCTCACCGTCGGGCTCACCTACATCCCCAACGTGCAGTTCAGCGCGTTCTACCTGGGCGTCAAGGAAGGGCTGTTCGCCAAGCACGGCCTTGACGTGCAGTTGCGCCACCACGGCCAGCAGGAGGACCTGTGGGGGGCCGTGCTGGGCGGCCAGGAGGACGTGGTGTTCGCGTCCGCCGACGAGGCGATGGTGGCCAAGGCCGGCGGCAACGACCTGCGCACGTTCGCCACGTCGTACCAGAGCTACCCCATCCGCGTGATGGGCGGCGACCCTTCCACGCTGGGCGCCGAACCCGGCCTCGAGGTGCTCAACGGCGCCTCGCTGGGCATCCCAGGGCACTTCGGCTCGAGCTACTACGCGGCGCTGTGCGCCATCCACCAGGCGGGGCTCACCGAGAACGAGGTCAAGCTCGTCGACATCGGCTTCACCACGCTGCAGGCGCTGGCCGCCAAGCAGGTGGACTTCGCCATGGGCTTCGTCAACAACGAGGGCGTGCAACTGGCCAACCAGGACATCCCCACCGTCTCGATCCCCGTGTTCGAGCCCAGCGAGGCCCTGCTCGTCGGCCCCAGCCTCATCGCCCCCGGCACCAAGGTGCCCGACGACGTGCTCAAGGCCGTCGCGCTGGGCATGCAGGAGGCCGAGGCCGCCGTGGTGGCCGATCCGCAGGCGGCCCTCGACGCGACCGCCGAGCACGTCCCCGCCATGGCGGAGGCCGAGCAGCGCGCAACCGCGGAGAGGGTGCTGGCCGCCACCGTCGAACTGTGGCAGCGCGACGGTGAGGTCACCGTCGCCGTCGACACCGCCGCGTTCGACCGGATGGGCGAGTTCCTGGCCCAGGCCGGCATCATCGATGCCGCGCCGGCCGACGCGTACCTCGAGGTGCTCTGACCCGGACATGACGAAGGGGCGGGCCGCTCGGTTGGGCAGCCCGCCCCCTTCTCTCAGCGGATGGCGCCTCAGGCCACGGACTCCTCGTCCTCGATGGTCTTCAGGCCGCGGACCCTGTTCTCGATGCGCTGGCCGACGTTCTCGTCGACCTGCTTCCAGTACCAGAAGCCACGCTCCTGGACCTCGGGCCGGCACTGCGACAGGCCGCCGGCGACGGTCTCCACCAGGCGCTCGCGCTGCGCCTCGTCGTAGACCTCACGCACCAGCGTGCCGGCCTGGCCGAAGTCGTCGTCCTCGGCGTGGCGGGTGATCGCGGCGCGCACCAGCGAGCCGTCGGCCTCCCAACCGGCCTCGTCGACCACCTCGGCGTCGGTGTACGGACGGCCGTAGCCGTTGAAGGTGTGCACCGGTGCCAGGCCGGTGTGCAGGTACTGCATGTGTCCCTGCTCGGCGTAGTTGTTGGTCTGCGTGATCGGCTGGTTCACCGGGAGCTGGTGGAAGTTGGAGCCGATGCGGGCACGCTGGGCGTCCGGGTAGGCGAACACGCGGGCGAGCAGCATCTTGTCGGGCGACAGGCCGGTGCCCGGGATGTAGTTCGACGGCGAGAACGCCGACTGCTCGATCTGGGCGTAGAAGTTCGTGGGGTTCTCGTTGAGCTCCATGACGCCCACCTCGATCAGCGGGTAGTCCTTCTGCGACCAGGTCTTGGTGAGGTCGAACGGGTTGAAGCGGTAGGTCTTCGCCTCCTCGTAGGGCATGACCTGCATGTTCAGCGTCCAGGACGGGAACTCGCCGCGCTCGATGGCGTTGTAGAGGTCCTCGCGGTGGAAGTCGGCGTTCTCGCCGGCCAGGCGGGTGGCCTCCTCGTTGGTGAGGTTCTTGAGGCCCTGGTTGCTGCGCCAGTGGTACTTCACCCAGAACTTCTCGCCCTCGGCGTTGACCCACATGTAGGTGTGGGAGGAGAAGCCGTGCATGTGCCGCCAGGTGGCGGGCAGGCCGCGGTCACCCATGAGGTAGGTCACTTGGTGTGCCGACTCGGGCGAGTTGGTCCAGAAGTCCCACTGCATGTTCGTGTTGCGCAGGCCCGATCCGGGGAGTCGCTTCTGCGAGCGGATGAAGTTGGGGAACTTCAGCGGGTCCTTCACGAAGAAGATGGGCGTGTTGTTGCCCACGATGTCGAGGTTGCCTGCGGTGGAGTAGAAGCGCACCGAGAAGCCGCGCACGTCACGCCAGGTGTCGGGGGAGCCCTGCTCGCCGGCGACGGTGGAGAAGCGCACGAGCATGCGGGTCTCGGCGCCCGGCTGGAACGGGGCGCCCTTGGTGTACCGGGTCACGTCCTGGGTCACCTTGAAGGTGCCGAAGGCGCCGGAGCCCTTGGCGTGCGGGCTGCGCTCCGCGACGCGTTCGCGGTTGAAGTGGGCGAGCTGCTCGACCAGGTGGACGTCGTGCAGCACGATCGGGCCGTCGTTGCCGACGGTCAGGGAGTGCGCGTCCGACTCAGCGGGTGCGCCGTTCAGGCGGGTGGACGGGCCGGTGGGCTGGTACTCGCCCGACGGGTTGAACTGGGTCATTGTTTCCTCTCGTTGCAGTTCGCACACGTTCCCCAGTAGATGACCTCGGCCTCGTCGATGAGGAAGCCGTGGTCATCTGCTGCGGACAGACAGGGGGCCGCGCCGACAGCGCACGGCACGTCCCTCATGTCGCCGCAGATGCGGCACATGAGGTGGTGGTGGTTGTCGCCGTTCTCCAACTCGTACCGGGGCGGCTGCCCGGCGGGCTCCACGCGCCTGATGAGGCCGTGGGCATGGAGGGCGGCGAGGTTGTCGTAGACGGCCTGCACCGAGGCGCTGCCGGTGCGCTCGCGCACCGCCTCGGTCATGTCGCCGACCCGCATGTGGGGCTGGTCGGCAAGGATCGTCAGGACAGCGACGCGGCCCGCGGTGACGCGCATCCCGGCGTCCTTGAGCGTGGTGGGCCAATCGTGCATGTCCCCGACCATAGCGCCTTTTCTGGAAACCTTCCAGAAAAGGAAACGTTCAAGTTAACGCGTGGTTAAGCGCAGCATCTGATCTTGGTATACCAGAATGGAAATTGGTGGCCGCAGGCCCTTGCCTTTGGCCCCTCTGTGCGGTTAGTGTAACGTCATTCCTAATGGTGGATACTGAATTCCACGATGCGGAACGCGATCCCGACACACCGGGGTGCCCGAAGAAGAAGATGCCGGCAGCACGAGTGGCAGTTCTACACGCTGCGCTTCCTGCTCGGCGCGTTCGAGGCCGGCCTGCAGCCCGGCGTGATCCTCTTCCTCACCTACTGGCTGCCCGCCCACCGCCGGGGCAAGGCCATGGCCATCTTCATGTCGGCCTCCGCGATGTCGCTGATGGTGGGTTCCCCACTGGCCGGCTTCATCATGGAGACGTTCGACGGTTCTCTCCAGCTGGCCGGCTGGCAGTGGCTGTTCCTGATCGAGGGCACGCCGTCGATCCTGGTGGGCGTCCTCGCCATCTTCGTGCTGACGAACAAGCCGCACCAGGCCAAGTGGCTCTCCGAGGAGGAGAAGGAGCACGTCGCCTACGAGCTCGCCGTCGAGGAGAAGGTGCTGGGAGAGCGCACCCACAGCTTCTGGGCCTCGCTGCGCAAGCCCAACACCTGGATCCTGATCCTCACGTTCTTCTGCATCGTGGCCGGCAACGCCACCCTGACGTTCTACGGCCCCAGCCTCGTGCAGGCCGTGGGCATCACCGACATCACCACGCTGGGGTGGATCATGTCCGGCATCTACGCCTGCGGCTGGATCGGCATGGTCGGCAACGGCTGGCTGTCCGACCGCAACCACGAGTCGCGCTGGCACACCGCCGTGGCCGCCGGCCTCGGCGCCACCGGCCTGGTGCTGGCCGGGGTGTCGCTGACGCAGGGCAGCACCATCGGCGTGATCGCCTCGCTGGCGCTGTCGGCAGCCGGCACCATGGGCGCCATCCCGGTGTTCTGGAACCTGCCCGCGCGCTTCATGTCCGGCATGGCGCTGGTCGCCGGCGTGGCCGTGATCAACTCCATCGCCAACCTGGCCGGCTACTTCTCGCCCCAGCTGCTGGGCGCCATGAAGGAGTCCACCGGCAACTACACCGGTGGCCTCTACCTCATCGCGGCTGTCGAGTTCGTCGCGGTGGTCTTCGTGCTCTTCTGCATCCGCAAGCAGAGCAAGATCACGGGGCGCGAGGAGCCCGACCTCGGCGTCGCCGAGGACGACCAGGTCTCCGAGGGCGAGGGGGTCGCCGTCCGCTGACGGCCATCCCGACACGCAGGAGGCGGGGCCAGCTGGCCCCGCCTCCTTCGCATGCGCCGCCTCAGATGGTGACCAGGGTCCGGCCGTGGCGCTGGCCGGACATCATCTCCTCGGCGGCAGCGTGCAGGCCGTCGAGGTCGACGTGCTGCGTCATGGCGTCGAGCTTGTCGAGGTCGAGGCCGCGCGCCAGGATGCGCCACGCGTCCGCGCGGTCGTCGAGGTTGGCCCACACCGAGTCGATGCCGGCCAGGGTGACGCCCCGGAGGATGAACGGCATCACGGTGGTGGGCAGGTCGTGGGACCCGGCCAGGCCGCAGGCGGCCACGACGCCGCCCCTGTTGGTCTGTGCGATGGCGTTGGCCAGGGTCACGCCACCCACCGAATCGACGACGGCGGCGTAGGTCGCCTTCTGGAGCGGGCGGCCGGCCTCGGCGAGGGTGGCGCGGTCGATGACCTCGTCGGCACCGATGCTGCGCAGGTAGTCACCGAGCTGGTCCGCGCGGCCCGTCGTCGCGTACACGACGTAGCCGGCGTTGGCCAGCAGCTGTGTGGCGATCGAGCCGACGCCTCCGGTGGCGCCGGTCACCAGCACCGGGCCGTCGTCGGGCATGACGTTCTCGCTGAGGATGCGCAGCACGGCCAGGGCCGCGGTGTACCCGGCGGTGCCGAGCGCGGCGGCCTGTTCTGGGGAGAGGCCCTCGGGGAGCGCGACGGCGTGGTCGCCCTTGATGCGGGCGCGCGTGGCGTAGCCACCGTGCTCGGTCTCGGACAGGCCGGCGCCGTTGAGCATGATCCAGCTGCCGGGTGCGAAGCGCGTGTCGTCCGACTCCGCGACGGTGCCCACCAGGTCGATGCCCGCGATCAGCGGGTGCTTGCGCACCACTCCCGGGCGGCCGGTGAGCGCCATGGCGTCCTTGTAGTTGAGGTCGGAGAACCTCACGTCGACGACGATGCCGCCGTCGCCGTCGAGGAACTCCTCGCCGACCTCCTCGATGGCGGAACCGGACTCACGGACGACAATTGCACGCATGGGCCCCAGCCTACGGCCGGGGCGGCGGGACCCGTCAACCGGGGTCAGGACTCCGCGCGCCCGGTGCGCCAGTAGCCCATGAACGCCACTGCGCGCTTGTTGAGGCCCTTCTCTCCCACCACGAGCCGACGGACGTCGCGGGCCACCGACGCCTCGGCGGCCACCCAGACCCGGCGGGCCTCTTCCCCGTCGACCTCCCAGAAGAGTTCGTCGCCGTCGTCGCCCCTGACGGCGTCCGGCTGCGGGGTGCTGTCGTCCTGCGTGCCCCAGGCGTCGAGTTCGGCAAGCACGGGCCCGGGGCAGCCGCCGGCTCCGTGGATCCATCGGACCTCGACGCCGTCAGGCCGGTCGAGGTCCAGCCGGTCCTCGGGCGTGGGGCATTCGATCACCGCGAGCCCACGCGCGTGCGGTGGCAGCTCCGCCAGGATCCGTTCCACCGCCGGCAGCGCGCAATGGTCGGCGACCAGGAGCAACTCCTCGCGGCCGAGGCCGGCGGCCCGGAACTCGCGGCCGCCCACCTCGCCGTCGAAACTGCGCACCGGCCCGACGATGCGCATCGCCTGCCCGCGGCGGGCCTGCTCGGCCCAGCGCGTGGCGGGGCCCGCCACGGCGGGGTCATGCCGAGCGAAGTCGACCGACACGCGGGCGCCGGTCGGGGTCTGCTCCCAGGCGGCGAGCGTGTAGGTGCGCATGGTGATGCCGTCGCCGAGCGTGCGCAGTGCCGCCATGGAGGCGGCGTCGCTGCCCATCGCGCGGTAGGCCTCCGCCGCGCCGTCCGCGTCGGCGGCCACCAGCAGCTTGATGCGGGTGTCCGTGCCGGGGTCCGCCAGGTCGCGGAGGCCCTCTCCCTCGAAGGTCACCCGCCTGAGGTTGGGCGTACGGTCCACCACCTCCGCGACGGTGGCGTCGAACAAGCTCCAAGGTGTGTCAGACATGTCTTCTCCGATGTGCGATGAGGAGGGCGAACACGGGCGTGCCCACGAGTGCGACCACCAGCCCCGCGGGAATCTGGGCGGGCGCGATGACGGACCGGCCGATGGTGTCGGCGAGGCCGAGGAGGACCGCGCCCAGCAGGATGGACAGCGGGATCACCCATTTGTGGCCCGCGCCGACGAGGCGGCGGGCGACGTGGGGCGCCACCAGGCCGACGAAGCCGACGGTGCCTGCAGCCGAGATGGCGGCGGCGGCCAACAGCGCGGCTGCGGCCAGGATGAGCCAGCGCGCCCGGTTGGTGCGCACACCGAGCACCGTGGGTTGGTCCTCTCCCACGGCGAGCAGGTCCAGGGTGCGGTGGTTGACCAACAGGAGGACGCCGGTGACCAGGAGCGTCACGGCCACCGGGGCGAGGTCCTGGGCGGCCCTGCCGTAGGTCGAGCCGGCCAGCCACGTCTGCACGGCCGCAGTGTCCCACGGGTCGAGCGACAACACGACGACGGTGGTGATGGCCTGCAGCGCGGCTGCCGCGCCGATGCCCACGAGCACCACGCGGACCGGTGTTGCGCCCCCGGCCAGGGCCACGACGGCGAGGAAGGTCAACAGTGCGCCCACGGAGGCGGTCAGCTGGATGGCGACCGGCCCGGCCTGGGGCGCCAGCCACAGCATCAGGACGGCCGCGAGGCCACCACCGGCCGTGACGCCCAGCAGGCCCGGATCCGCCAGGCCGTTGCGCGTGACCACCTGGACGCAGGTTCCGGCGAGCCCCAGTGCGCCCCCGGCCAGGAGCGCAGCGCCGACCCGGACGGAGCGGGAGTCGAAGGCTGCTGCGATCGCGGGCTGCGCCTGACCCTGCAGCCAGTACCCGATGTCGCCGAGCAACAGGGACAGGTCGCCGAACATGAGGCCGACGGCGGCGGTGGCGATGACCGCCACGCCGGCCGCCGCGATGACCCAGCCGGACCACCGCATCGAACGGGGCCGGCCCGAGTCCAGCTGGCCGGCCATCCCGACGGCCCGACGCCGAGGAACACCAGCAGCAGGCCGCCGACGATCGACGTGACCACGCCCGTGGGCACCTTGACGGTCTCCGCGGCACCGCCCAAGGCGCGCAACGCCACGTCGGCCCCGATGATGAGGGCGGCGCCGAGCAGCATCGAGGCGAACAGCGAGTAGCGTGGCTGGCGGAGGGCCGGGAGTGACCGCGAAGCGAGGGAGACGCCCACCGGTGCCACCAACCCGACGAAGCCGATGGGCCCCGCGATGGTCACCGTCACCGCGCACATGGTCACCGCCAGCGAGAGGTGGATCAGCCGCTCCCGCGGCAGGTTCGCGCCGAGCGCCTGGGCCTGGTCGTCCTGCAGGGCGAGGATGCGCAGCCGTCCGGCCAGCACGACGGCGGCGATGACGGTCACGATGATGGCCGGGGCCAGCTGCCGGACGGAGTCCACGTCGCTCAGCACGAGTGAACCCGAGCCCCAGGCGTAGAGTCCCGTGGTCTCCTGCTGCCTGATGAGCAGCAGGAACGTGGCCAGCGACGACATGCCCATGGCCAGCGCCGAACCCACGAGCACCACCCGGAGGATCTCGCGGGTCCCTGCGATCGTCAGGACGAGGAGGGCAGCCAGTGCCGCGCCCAGCAGCGCGACGGCACCGGTCACGGGCAGCGCCAGCTGGAGCCCCAGGGCGGCCACCACCGTGACGGCGAGCTGGGCCCCCGATGAGACGGCCAGGGTGTCGGGTGAGGCCAGCGGGTTGCGCGCGACGGCCTGCATCAGCGTGCCCGCGGCGCCGAGGAGCGCCCCGATCACGAGGCCGCCGATCAGGCGGGGGAGCCGTGCGCCATGGATGATCGCGTTCGTGGCGGGGTCCGCAGAGCCGATCACCCAGTTCCACACCGACGACAGCGGGAGGTTTGAGGTGCCCTGGCCCAGGTGGGCAAGGGCCAGGACCGCCACTCCCGAGCCCAGCGCCGCCAGGATGGCCATCCCGGCTGCGTGGGTGGAGGGGCCTGGCTGCGTCGCTGTTGCGCTCACCGCTCGGATTCGACGGCTGCCGCGAACTGTTCGGCGATGGAGATGACGGACGCGGAGCCGCCGAAGGTCCAGGTGCCGGGTGCGAGCTTGTGGATGCGTCCCTGCTGGACGAAGGGGAGCGACTGCCAGATCGGGTTCTCGGCCAGCCCATCGGCGAAGACGTCATCCTCGGAGGCGCTGTAGAACAGGCGCAGGTCTTCGGCCGTGAAGCCCGCCATGCCCTCGACGTCGGTGACGCCGAGGCCCCAGGCCTCGTCGCCCGGCTGGGTCCAGGCGTTGACCAACCCGATGGACGTGGCGATCTCGTCAACCATGGACCCCTTGGCGAACATGCGGATGTTCACCACGGAGCCTTCCTTCCATCCGTCGGCCATGAGGAAGGGGGTGCCGGCGGCGCCGGCCTCGCTCACCCGGGACGTGGCGGACTCGAGCGCCTCGTCCATCTCCGTCAGCAGTGCCTCGCCCGCCGCGGCGTCGCCCAGGACCTGGGCGAACAGCTCGACGTCACCACGGAGCCGGTCGAGGTCCTGGCCGGCCTTGCTGCCGGTCGAGAAGACGACCGGGACCTTTCCCTCGAGCTGGCGGTCGACCTGCGAGGTGTCCGCACCGCTCAGCACGACCACATCGGGGTCCAGGGCCAGGATGGATTCGACGCTCGGCTCCGAGCGCATCCCGACGTCCTGGATACCGTCGGGCAGAGCCACGGCCTTGTCCCACGTCGAGAAGCCCTGCGGGTCGGCGATGCCGACCAGGTTGGCCCCGAGTGACAGCAGGATCTCGGCCTCACCCCACTCCAGCGCCACGACGTTCTCGGCTGCAGCCGGCAGTTCCACCGTGCGGCCCCGGCCGTCGACGACCGAGATGGGGCCGGCGGCCTCCGGGGCGGTGGTCCCCTCGGCGGGTGAGGCATCGCTGGTGGTGGTCGATGCCGGTGATTCGGACGTGCTCACGGGCGGGGCCGTGGTGCCGCAGGCGGCGAGCGCCAGGAGCGCGGCGGTGGCCGCTGCGCGGGTGAGGTGGTGGAACATGGGGGTCCTTTCGCATGGCGACGGAGCTCCGCCACGGGTGTGGGGAGCCGACGGGGGGTGTGGGTCAGGCGCTGGCGAGACGGTTGCGGCAGTGCCGGCCGAGGATGCGCGTGGTGAGGGCTCCGGTGGCCTCGTCGAGGTGGACGGTGACCGGCACTCCATAGGCGGTCGAGATGTGCTGCACGGTGATGACGTCGTCGGGGTGCCCGGCCGCCACGACGCGGCCGCCGGCCATGAGCACGATCTTGTCCGCCACTGCGGCCGCGTGGTTCAGGTCGTGCAGCACGGTGCCCACCGCCAGGCCGTCGTCGGCGAGGTCGCGCAGCAGGTCGAGGACCTCACCCTGGTAGCGCAGGTCCAGGTGGTTGGTGGGCTCGTCCAGCAGGATCACGCCGGCCTGCTGCGCCAGGCAGGTGGCGAGCCAGACCCGCTGCACCTCCCCGCCGGAGAGTTCGTTGAGGGGCCGGTGCGCCAGGGCTGCCACCCCGACCCTCTGCAGGGCGTCGTCGATGGCTGCCTGGCCGTGGGTGTCGGGGCGCGTCAGCCTGCGGTGCGGGTGCCGGCCGAGCGCGACGACGTCGCGCACGGACATGCCGCTGACGGCGCCATGGTGCTGGGTGAGGAGGGTGACGCGCTGGGCGAACTCCTTGGGGGAGAGGCTGTGGATCGGTTGCGTGCCGTCGAGCAGGACCTCGCCCGCAGTGACGCTGTGGAGCCGCGCCAGCGCGCGCAACACCGTGGACTTCCCGGAGCCGTTGGGGCCCACGAGCGCGAGCACCTCACCGGGCGCGACGTCGATGTCGACACCGTGCACCACGGGTGTGCGGTGGAAGGCCAGTCGGAGGTCCTTGCCGACGAGCCCTGCGGTGGGCCGGGCGGTCGTTGCCTGAGCGGTCATGCAATGAAGGTAAGGCAAACCTTAGCCGCTTGGCAAATACAGCAGCGCTTCGTTGCGTATTTGTGCACCATCCGGCCCGAGGGTGCGATTTGTGTTGTTTGGGTGATGCCAATACAATCTTGTGGCTGATCGCCGTCGGTCTCGAGCGAACATCGCTTCCCCTCCTGACGCGCCCCGACTCTGCCGATTACCCTCCCACCTCTTCCGAGAAGGTCCTGCATGGCCAAGAACCTCACGGTCGGATCGCCGCTCCGGCTCATCATCGTCTTCACGCTTCCGCTGCTGATCGGCAACCTGTTCCAGCAGGGGTACGCAGTGGCGGACGCCGTCGTCGTCGGGCGCATGCTCGGCGTCGACGCACTGGCCGCCGTCGGCGCCTCGGGCAGCCTCCAGTTCCTGCTGTTCGGCTTCGCCATGGGCTGTTCCGCCGGCCTGGCGATCCCGGTGTCCCGCGCATTCGGCGCAGGCGACCTGCCGGCGATGCGGCGCGCGGTGGCCACCGGCATCGTCATCAGCGCCGTGGTGGCACTGGCGATCACGCTCATCGGCACGCTCGGTGCGCGCACCCTCCTGTCGTGGCTGGGCACGCCGCCCGAACTGATGGCACAGTCGACGACGTTCCTCGTGGTCCTGTTCAGCGGCTCGTTCGCCACAGTTGCCTTCAACTACCTCAGCGCGGTGATCCGGGCCCTCGGCGACAGCCGCACCCCGCTGGTGTTCCTCGTCATCGCCACCGTGCTCAACGTGGCGCTGGTGATCGTGTTCATCGGCGCGCTGGGCACCGGCGTGGGCGGCGCGGCGCTCGCCACCGTCGTGGCGCAGGCCATCTCCGTGCTGTTGTGCATCATCCTGATCTGGCGCCGCATGCCCCACCTGCACCTGTCGCGCGCCGACTGGCGGCTCGAACTGCCCAAGGTGAGGGAGTCGACGAACCTGGGCGTCACGCTCGGTTTCCAGATGTCGATCATCGCGCTGGGCGCGGCCATGCTCCAGTTCGGCATCAACGGGCTGGGCACCGACGCCGTGGCGGCGTTCACGGCGGCGATGCGCGTCGACCAGGTGGCCGTCATCCCGTTGGCGACGGTGGGCGTGGCCATCACCACCTACGTGGCGCAGAATGCCGGCGCGCGGGAATGGCGCCGGATCCGCACCGGCGTGCGCCAGGCACTGCTGGTGGCCATGGGCATGGCCCTGGCGCTGGGCCTCGTGATCTTCGTCGGTGGTGCCTGGATGGTGCGGATGTTCGTGGGCGACGGTCAGGACCGGGTGGTGGGCATGGCCCACGACTACCTCATCGTCAACGCGGCGCTGTACGCGATCCTGGCCGTGCTGTTCGTCACCCGCCACGCCATCCAGGGCCTCGGCTCCACGCTCGCCCCCACGATGGCGGGGGTCTTCGAACTCGTCGCGCGAGGGGTGATCGGCGTGTTCGTCGTCGGCCAGGCGGGGTTCCTCGCGGTCATCCTCGCGGCGCCGGTGGCCTGGGTCGCCGCGCTCATCCCGCTGCTGATCGCATGGCGCTACCACCACCGTCGCCTCGTGCTCTCCGAACGCGAGGCCGAGGACGCCGCAAGGCTGGAGGCGCAGGAAGACCCGCACCTCCAGCCCTGCGTCGCCTGATTCAGCCCCTCTTGCGCAACTTGGACGGCCACCAGATGGCCGGCCCGATGTCGTAGGACAGCGCCGGCACCAGCAGCGTGCGCACCAGGAAGGTGTCGAGCAGCACGCCGAAGGCGACGATGAAGGCCAGCTGGGCCAGGAACAGCACCGGGATGACCGCCAGCGCGGCGAACGTGGCCGCCAGCACCAGGCCGGCCGACGTGATCACGCCGCCGGTGACCGACAGGCCACGCAGGATGCCCTTCCTGGTGCCGTGCTTGAGCGACTCCTCGCGCACGCGCGTCATCAGGAAGATGTTGTAGTCGATGCCCAACGCCACGAGGAACACGAAGCCGTAGAGCGGCACCGACGGATCCGCGCCCGGGAAGTCCAGGACGTGGTTGAACACGATGGCCGAGGTGCCCATGGCCGTGCCGAAGCTCAGCGCCGTGGTCAGGATCAGCAGCACCGGGGCCAGCACGCTGCGCAGCAGGAAGATCAGGATCACCAGGATCACCACGAGCACGATCGGGATGATCGTGGCGCGGTCGTGCGCCGACGTGTCGCGCGTGTCGATGTCGACGGCGGTGCGGCCACCCAGCTCGGCCGTGCCCGCCAGTTCCGTGCGCAGGTCGCGGACCGTCTGGATCGACAGGTCACTGTCGGGTGCCTCCGTGAGGGTCGCCAGCAGCATGACCTCCCCGTCGTCGACGGTGGGTGCAGGCGCCGGGGTCCCGGGCGGGCCGAAGGCCTGGATGCCGTCCAGCGTGACGGGGGCGGTGCCTCCGGGGGAGTCGGCCGCCACGACGGAGACGGAGGCGACGCCGTCGGTGCCCAGCAGGGTCTCGGTCACCGGCATCAGCTCGGACTCGTCGGTCAGCACCCGGACGGGGGTGCCCGAGCCGCCGGGGAAGTGCTCGCCCAGCTTCTCCTGGCCGGTCCGCGCGTCGGAGGCCCCCAGCACGAAGTCGCTCGGCGGGACGCCGTCGGCCTTCAGGGTGGGCCAGAAGGCGGCGCCGGCGGCCAGCAGGATGACGCACACGATCCACACCACGCGCGGCTTGCGCGAGACGAGGCCTGCGGCCTTGGCGTAGATGCCCTCGTTGAGCTGGTCGTCGTCGGTGCGGTCGGGCAGGTAGCGCGGGCGGCGCGGCCAGTACGACGTGCGGCCCATCATGTACAGCAGCGCCGGCAGCATGGTCAGCGCTGCGAGCATGGCGAACACGATGCCGATCGACGCGACGGGGCCAAGCGAGCGGTTCGAGCCGAGGTCGCTCAGCAGGAGGCACATCAGGCCGGCGATGACGGTGCCGCCCGAGGCCAGGATGGGCTCGACGACGCCCTTGATGGCCCGCCAGGTCGCCGTGGCGCGCGACCGGTGGCGCTTGAGCTCCTCCGCGTAGCGCGCGGTGTAGAGCAGCGAGTAGTCGGTTGCCGCACCGATGACGAGGATGAACAGGATGCCCTGCGTCTGGCCGGTCAGGGCGACGACGCCGGCCTTGGCGAGCCACCAGTTGACCAGCAGCGCCACGCACAACGCGAAGAGGCTCGTCGACAGCACCGCGAACGGCAGGATCACAGAGCGGTAGACCACCAGCAGGATGACCAGCACGACGCTCAACGCCACGATCAGCAGAAGGCCGTCGATGCCCGCGAAGGCCTGGGCGATGTCGGCGGTGAAGCCCGCGGGCCCGGTGATGTGTTGCTCCACGCCGTCGGGGGTCTCCGACTGCAGGGCGTCACGCAGGCCGGTGACGGCCACGCCCTGCTCGAGGTCGGGGTCGAGGCCGAGGAACAACTGGGCCGCCAGCCCGTCCTCGGACGGCAGCAGCGGTGAGGTGCTCAGCACCCCTTCCTCATCGGAGAGGTCCTCCGCCAGCGTGCCGAGGTCAGCCAGCTGCGCCTCGGTGAGCTGCTCGTCGGCGGTGAAGATGATGATGGCGGGCAGCGTGTCGCTGCCCACGAAGTCGAGGTAGCGCTCGTCGACGTGCGTCGACTCGGCGTCGGCGGGGAGGAACTGGGCGGCGTCGTTCTGAGCCACTTCGGAGACCCGGCTGAAGTACGGGCCGCCGATGCCGGCCCCGATCAACCAGACCACCGCGATGGCAGCCGCCACGAAGGCACGAAGGAATCGGGATTTGCTCACCTTCGGAGCGTATGGCAGGCCTCCGGCACGCCGCGAGGCCCCGGGTTCCATCGAAGGATGGAACCCGGGGCCTCGTCCGGGGTGGCTCAGAGCGCGTAGTAGAGCTCGAACTCGTGCGGGTGCGGCCGCATGGCGATCGCCTGGATCTCGGCGCGCTTCAGGTCGACCCACGTCTCGATGAGGTCCGACGTGAACACGTCGCCCGCGTACAGGAACTCGTGGTCCTCCTCGAGGGCGTCGAGGACCGCGCCCAGCGAACCGGGCACCGTCGGCACCTGCGCGTGCTCGTCCGGGGGCAGCTCGTAGAGGTCCTTGTCGATGGGCTCGAGCGGCTCGATCCGGTTCTGGATGCCGTCGATGCCTGCCAGCAGCATCGCGGCGAACGCCAGGTAGGGGTTCGACGACGGGTCGGGGCAGCGGAACTCGATGCGCTTGGCCTTCGGGTTGGAGCCCGTGATCGGGATGCGGATGCAGGCCGAACGGTTGCGCTGCGAGTAGACCAGGTTGACGGGGGCCTCGAAGCCCGGCACCAGGCGGTGGTACGAGTTGACCGACGGGTTGGTGAAGGCCAGCAGCGCGGGGGCGTGCTTGAGCAGGCCACCGATGTACCAGCGGGCCAGGTCCGACAGGCCGGCGTAACCGTTCTCGTCGTAGAACAGCGGCTGGCCGCCCTCCCAGATGGACTGGTGCACGTGCATGCCCGAGCCGTTGTCGCCGAAGATGGGCTTCGGCATGAAGGTCGCGGTCTTGCCCGCCTCCCAGGCCGTGTTCTTCACGAGGTACTTGAACTTCATCACGTCGTCGGCGGCCTTCAGCAGCGTGTCGAAACGCCAGTTGATCTCGGCCTGGCCGGCGGTGCCCACCTCGTGGTGCGCGCGCTCCACCTCGAGGCCGGCGTTGCCCATGTGCCGCACGATGTCGTCGCGCAGGTCACCGAAGTGGTCCACCGGGGCCACGGGGAAGTAGCCACCCTTGTAGCTGACCTTGTAGCCGCGGTTGCCGCCGTCCTCGATGCGGCCGGTGTTCCAGGCGCCTGCCTCCGAGTCGATGTGGTAGTACGAGGAGTTCGCGGAGGTCTGGAAGCGGATGTCGTCGAAGACGTAGAACTCGGCCTCCGGCGCGAAGAAGGCGGTGTCGCCGATGCCGGTGGAGCCGAGGTACGCCTCCGCCTTGCGGGCGATGTTGCGCGGGTCGCGCGAGTACGGCTCCTTGGTCAGCGGGTCGTGCACGAAGAAGTTGACGTTGATCGTCTTCGACTTGCGGAACGGATCCAGGTAGGCCGTGGTGGGGTCCGGCAGCAGGGCCATGTCAGACTCATGGATCTTCTGGAAGCCGGTGATGGAGGAGCCGTCGAAGCCCAGGCCGTCTTCGAAGACCTGAGGTCCGAAGGCGGTTGCGGGGACGGTGAAGTGCTGCATGACACCGGGGAGATCGCAGAAGCGCACGTCGACGGTCTCGACGCCCTCTTCCTTGATGTAAGCCAGCAGGTCGTCTGCGCCTTGGAACATATGCGTAACCCTTACGTCTCGGTTGGACGAGTCCAAACGTTATGAGCCTATCTTTGCCCGGCAGTTGCTGGTGCGTAACGGCCGCGTTACAGCTTTTTCTGGATCGACGACGAAGGGCCCGGGCGGATGCCCGGGCCCCTCAGGTGCGTCGATCAGGCGGCGAACTGCGGACGGGCGTCGTAGACGGCCTGGTCCAGCACGCCCTCGCGCTTGCCCACGACGGCGGCGACGAGCGCCTGGCCGGTGACGTTGAGCGCGGTGCGGCCCATGTCGACGATGGGCTCGACGGCCAGGAGCAGGCCGACGCCCTCCAGCGGCAGGCCCAGCGTCGACAGCGTGAGGGTGAGCATCACGGTCGCACCGGTGGTGCCGGCGGTGGCGGAGGAGCCCAGCACGGCGACGAACGCGATCAGCAGGTAGTGCGTGATGTTCAGGTCGATGCCGTAGAACTGCGCGATGAAGATCGACGCGATGGCCGGGAAGACCGCGGCGCAACCGTCCATCTTCGTGGTCGCGCCCAGCGGCACGGCGAAGCTCGCGTACTGGCGCTGCACGCCGAGGTTGCGCTCGACGACCTGCTCGGTGACGGGCATGGTGCCCATCGAGGAGCGGGTCACGAAGCCCAGCGAGATGGCGGGCCACACGTTGCGGTAGAACTGCGCCACGTCGAGGCCGTTGAACTTCAGCACGGCCGGGTAGACGACCACCCAGATCACGGCCAGGCCGACGTACAGCGCGAGCACGAAGGCGCCCAGCGAGGCGAGCGAGGTCCAGCCGTAGGTGGCGACGGCGCGGCCGACGAGGGCGGCGGTGCCGATGGGGGCCAGGCGGATGATCCACCACAGGACCTTCTGGATCACCGAGAGCGCGGCCTCCATGAAACCGACGAACGGTGCGGCCTTGTCGCCGACCTTGACGGCCGCGATCCCGAAGAGGATCGAGATCAGCAGGACCTGCAGCACCGAGAAGCTCGGGGTGGCGGTCACCGCGCCCTCCGCGGTGGCGGTGGCGTTGACGCTCAGGCCGAAGATGTTGCTGGGGACGAGGCCGAGGAGGAAGGCGGCCCAGTCACCCTGGCGGCTGGGCAGCGCGGCGGCATCGCCGGAGACCCCGGCGGTGAGCCAGGGCTTCGACAGCAGGCCCACGACGATGCCGACGACCACGCTGGCCAGCGCCGTGATGGCGAACCAGACGAGCGTCTGCACCGCGAGGCGGGCGGCGTTCTTGACCTGCTGCAGGCGGGCGATGGAGGAGATGACGGCGGTGACCACGAGCGGCACGACGAGCAGCATGAGCAGCTTCACGTAGGCGGAGCCGACTTCGTAGAGCACGGTGGTCAGCCAGTTGCGCTCGCCCTCAGCGGGCTCGCCGATGCCCAGGGCGATGAAGCCCAGCACCAGGCCGGCCACGAGGCCGACGGCGATCTGGAAGCCGAGGTTGGTGTAGAACGGTTTGCGGGGGTCCTTGGTGGGCGCGTCAGGACGCGCCTCGATGATGGTGGACATGAGGATTCCTTGAAGCTGGGGTGGTGTGTTTTCGGGGTCGTCGGGAGGGGTCTGGTCAGCGCAGACAGGTGCCGGCGGGGACGCGGCAGAGATCGACCCAGAGTCGACCGACGAGCAACAACATGCGCCGATCATGACATCTCGGAGCCACTGGCGTGAAATCTGTTCGCCAACGGCGCATTCGGATGCGCTGGTAGGCTCCGCCGCGTGACTGCAGCCCCAACCTATCCCGGCGAGAGCATCGGCCTGCCCGAGCGGGGGCGGGGGTCGCTCGCATCGTGGCGGGCGCGCATGGCCGCGATGATCGGTGACTGGGCCGCCAGCATGGTTGTCGCGATCGCGATCTTCGGCACCGAGGTCATGACGGGCACGGGCTGGAAGTCGTTCATGATCATGGCCGTCTACTTCGTCGAGGCCAGCATCCTCACGGCGCTGGCCGGTGGCTCGTTCGGCCAGCTGATCGCCCGCATCGGCATCGTGCGCCTCGACGGGCACCACATCGGGTGGTGGCGAGCCGTCGTCCGCACCGCGCTCAAGTGCCTCGTGCTGCCCGCCGTCGTCATCGGCGCCGAGCGGCGCGCGCTCACCGATCTCCTGCTCGGCACGGTGGTGATCAACCGGAAATAGCGCCGGGCGCATGGCAGGATCGGCCCATGGCCACGAAGAAACGCACCGATGCCGATGCCGAGGGCTTCTCCGCCGAGGAGAAGGCCGCCATGAAGGAGCGCGCCGCAGAGCTCAGGCGCAGCCGTTCCAGCAAGGACCCGGAGGCCGACGTCCTGGCGAAGATCGCCGAGATGGAGGGCGACGACAAGGAGATCGCCGAGGCGCTGCACGCCCTGGTGAAGCAGGTGGCACCTGAGTTGGGGTGCAAGACCTGGTACGGGTTCCCGTCCTACACCGTGGGCAAGGACATCGTGTTCTTCTTCCAGCCGGCCAAGAAGTTCGGCACCCGCTACGGCACGTTGGGGTTCAACGAGATCGCGAAGCTCGACGACGGCGACATCTGGCCCAACGCCTACGCCATCCCGAAGTGGACGGCGCAGGTCGAGCAGCAGGTGACGGCGCTGATCAGGCGTTCGATCGGCGCGTGAGCGAGCCGGGGTCCAGGTCCAGCCTGCGCAGGAGTTGCGCGTTGACGGCCACGACCACCGTCGACAGCGACATGAGCACGGCGCCGACCGACATGGGCAGCGTCACGCCCACCGGTGCCAGGACGCCGGCCGCCAGCGGCACGGCCACCAGGTTGTAGCCGGCCGCCCACCACAGGTTCTGCTTCATCTTCCGGTACGCCGCGTGCGAGAGCTCGATGACGGAGACGACGGCGCGCGGGTCGTCGCCGGCGAGGATCACCCCGGCCGAACCGATGGCGACGTCGGTGCCGGCGCCGATGGCGATCCCGACGTCCGCCTGTGCCAGCGCAGGGGCGTCGTTGACGCCATCTCCGACCATGGCGACCTTCCGGCCTTCGCGCTGCAGCTCCTGCACCTTGCCGGCCTTGTCCTCCGGCCTGACGCCCGCGAAGACCCGCTCGATGCCGAGTTGTGACGCCACCGACTCCGCCACGGCCTGTGCGTCGCCGGTGATCATGACGACCTCGACGCCGCGCCTGCGCAGCGCGTCGACGGCGGCGCGGGACTCGCCGCGGACCTCGTCGACGACCTGGAGCGCCCCGATGGGGGCGCCGTCGGCGAGCACGTGGAGGATGGTGGCGCCCGAGGCCACCCACCGCTGGGTCTCCGGCAGGGGCTCGGCCCCCTCCTGGGTGAGCAGGTGGGGCCCGCCCACCTGGATGCGTCGACCGTCGACCTGGGCGCTCACGCCGACGGCGGGCGACGACGAGAAGTCATGGGAGTGCGGCACGGGGATGCCACGCTCCGCCGCCTGCCGCACGATGGCCTTGGCGAGTGGGTGTTCCGAGTCCGCCTCTGCTGCCGCCGCGAGCGCCAGCACCCGCTCCTGTGCACCGTCGACTGCGTGGACGGCGGCCACCGCCGGGGCGCCGACGGTGAGCGTGCCGGTCTTGTCGAAGAGCACCGCGTCCACGGTGCGCATGGCCTCGAGCGCCAGTCGGTCCTTCACGAGGACGCCGGCCTTGGCGGCACGCTCCGTCGCGATGGACACCACCAGCGGGATGGCCAGCCCGAGGGCATGGGGGCAGGCGATGACCAGCACCGTGATGGTCCGCACGATGGCCTGGTCCGGCACGCCGAGGATCGTCCAGGCGATGGCGGTCACGACGGCGGCCGCCAGCGCGAACCAGAAGAGCCAGGCGGCCGCCCTGTCGGCGACGCGCTGTGCCCTCGACGACGAGTTCTGGGCATCGGAGACGAGCTTGCGGATGCCGGCGAGCGCGGTGTCGTCGCCGACGGCGGTCACCTCGAGGCGGATGCCTGAATCGGTGGCGATGGTGCCCGCCACCACCTGGTCGCCCTCGCCGCGACGCACGGGCTTCGACTCGCCCGTGATCATGGACTCGTCCATGCTCGCCGAACCCTGCGTGATGCGGCCGTCTGCCGGGACCTGGCCGCCGGGCCGCACCACGACGGTGTCGCCCCGCTCGAGGTCGGCGGGGGAGACCAGTTCCGTGCCGCCGTCGGTGATGCGCTCGGCCTCGTCCGGGAGCAGCGCGGCCAGGGAGTCCAGCGCCGAGGTGGTCTGCGCGAGCGAGCGCATCTCCACCCAGTGGCCCAGCAGCATGATCACGATCAGCAGCGCGAGCTCCCACCAGAACTCCAGCTCGTGGTGGAGGACGCCGAGGGTGGCACCCCAGGAGGCGAGGAACGCCACGGTGATGGCCAGCGCGATGAGCAGCATCATGCCGGGCTTGCGACGCCGGGCCTCGTCGAGGGCGCCGGTCAGGAACGGCCGGCCGCCCCACAGGTACATCACGGTCCCGAGCGCGGCGGCCACCCAGATCGTCCAGCCGGGGAGCAGGTAGCCCATCAGGTGCGCGAACATCGGCGACAGTGCCACCACCGGGATGGCCAGCGCCAGCATGATCCAGAACAGCCTGCCGAAGTGGGCCGCGTGCCCCGCGTGCCCGTCATGGCTCGCCATCGTGTCGTGGCCCTCGTGGCCCTCGTGGCCGCCGTGACCCTCGTGCTCGGCGTGTCCGTGGTGAGCCTCGGCTGGGCGGGCCGCCTCGGGTGCGTGGGCGTGGTGCTGGTGAGTGCTCATGGCTCGACCTTAGCATACCCCCGGGGGGTATGGAAGGGCCCGAGCCGTCGGCCTGGGAGGGGCGTCATCGACCCGCAGGAAGGGCCTACTTCGAGCGGGTCAGTTCGGAGGTCAAGTGCCGCTGGATGGGGTACTGGCCGGTGGCCATGTCGAAGCTCGTGGCCAGCTCGTCGCCGATGAGCGTGTACCGGCGGGCCGTCGCATCGACCTGCTTCGCCGTCGACGTGTTGAGGATCTTGCCCTCGAGGTAGATGCGCACTGCCCGGTCGACGGCCTCCAGGTGACCCTCCGCCAATTCCACCTGGCCGGTGGGCTGCGCGAGGACGAACTCGACCCGCTCTGGGGAGGGGAGGCGCAGGTATCCGGTCTCGACGTGCATGAGCTGGTTGTCGGAGTTCCACGTCCGTTGCCGGTAGACGAGGAAGGGCTTGCCGATGTTGGTGAACGTCAGCTCCTCGATGTAGCCATACGGCCTGATGTTGGGGTACTCGCCGTGCCCGGCGCCCTCCCAGGTACCGACGAGCGTTGCCAGGGGCTGCAGTGCTGGGTGGAGGTCCATGGCCTCGAGTCTAGGCGGGGGGGCCGTGGCGCGGTGGCAGAATCAAGCCATGACAGACGACCTGCATCTCCACGACGGCTTCCGCATGCCCGCGCTCGGCTTCGGCCTCTACAAGGTGCCGCCGGACCAGGCCGAGGAGGTCGTGGTAGCCGGCGTCGACGCCGGCTACCGCCTCGTCGACGGCGCGGAGTTCTACGCCAACGAGGCCGAGGTGGGCAGGGCGCTCGGCCGCATCGACATCGACCGCTCGCTGCTCACGGTCACCAGCAAGTTCTGGGGCGAGGACAGTCAGGATCGCGCCGCCGTGCTGGCCTCGTTCGAGGCCACGGAGCGGGCGCTGGGCACCGCGGTCGACATCTACATGATCCACTGGCCACGCCCCAACCGGAACCAGTACGTCGACGTGTGGCGCACCCTCATCGAACTGCGCGACGCGGGCCGCATCCGCTCCATCGGCGTGTCCAACTTCACCGAGGAGCACATCACCCGACTCATCGACGAGACGGGCGTGGTCCCCGTCGTCAACCAGGTGGAGCTGCATCCCTACCTCCAGCAGGAGGGCCTGCGCGAGTTCCATCGTCGGCACGGGATCGTCACGCAGGCGTGGAGCCCGTTGGGCCGCGGGAGGGTGTTGGAGGACCCGACGGTCGCGGAGGTCGCCGCTGCCCACGGCGTCACGCCGGCGCAGGCCATCGTGCGGTGGCACCTCCAGCTGGGCAACTCCGTCATCCCCAAGTCCACCAACCCCGCACGCCTCCGCAGCAACCGCGACGTCGACCACTTCGCGCTCACCGACGACGAGATGGCCGCGTTCTCCAAGCTCGAGCGTGGGCAGCGCTTCGGCACTTCGCCCGACGAGCGGCAGTGAGCGCACCGGAGTCGTAAACTCCGGGAATGGACCAGCATCCAGACCTCAAGCCCCGTTCCCGCCAAGTGACCGACGGCCTGGAGGCCACCGCGGCGCGCGGCATGCTGCGCGCCGTCGGCCTCAGCGACGACGACTTCGCCAAGCCCCAGATCGGCGTGGGTTCCAGTTGGAACGAGATCACCCCCTGCAACCTTTCGCTCGACCGGCTCGCGAAGAAGGCCAAGGAGGGCGTGTTCGCCGCCGGCGGCTACCCGCTGGAGTTCGGCACCATCTCCGTCTCCGACGGCATCTCGATGGGCCACGACGGCATGCACTACTCGCTGGTCTCGCGCGACACCATCGCCGACTCCGTCGAGATCGTGATGCAGGCCGAACGGCTGGACGGGTCCGTCCTCCTCGCCGGCTGCGACAAGTCCGAGCCCGGCATGATGATGGCCGCCGCCCGCCTCGGGCTGGCCTCGGTCTACGTCTACGCCGGCTCGATCATGCCCGGGCACGCGCGGCTCTCGTCGGGGGAGGAGCGCGAGGTCACGATCATCGACGCCTATGAGGCGGTCGGTGCGTGTGCCCGCGGCCTCATGTCCAGGGAGGACGTGACGGCCATCGAGAAGGCCATCTGCCCGGGTGAGGGCGCCTGTGGTGGCATGTACACGGCCAACACCATGGCGTGCGTGGCCGAGGCGATGGGCCTGTCCATCCCCGGGTCGGCCGCGCCGCCCGCCGTCGACGCCCGGCGCGACGTTGCGGCGTTCAAGGCGGGCCAGGCCGTCGTCGGGATGCTACGACAGGGCATCACGACCCGCGACATCATGACCAAGGAGGCCTTCGAGAACGCGATCGCCGTCGTGATGGCCTTCGGCGGCTCCACCAACGCGGTGCTGCACCTGCTGGCCATCGCGCACGAGGCCGACGTCGACCTCACGCTCGCCGACTTCACCCGGATGCAGGCCAAGGTGCCGCACCTCGGCGACCTCAAGCCCTACGGCAAGTACGTCATGTACGACGTGGACCGCGTGGGCGGCGTGCCCGTCATCATGCGGGTCCTCGACGAGGCCGGCCTGATCAACCGCGACTGCATGACGGTCACCGGCAAGACCATCGCCGAGAACCTCGAGGAGCTGGCCCCGCGCCGCCCGGACGGCAAGGTGTTGCGGCCGCTCGACAATGCCATCGCGCCGCGCGGTGGCATCACGATCCTGCACGGGTCGCTGGCGCCCGAGGGTGCCGTCGTGAAGACCGCGGGCTTCGAGACCGACGTGTTCGAGGGCACCGCCCGCGTGTTCGAACGCGAGCGCGCCGCGCTGGACGCGCTCGAGGACGGCACCATCACCGACGGCGACGTGGTGGTCATCCGCTACGAGGGCCCGAAGGGCGGCCCCGGGATGCGGGAGATGCTCGCCATCACCGGCGCCATCAAGGGAGCCAACCTGGGCAAGACGGTGCTGCTGCTCACCGACGGCCGCTTCTCCGGCGGCACCACGGGCCTGTGCGTGGGGCACGTGGCCCCCGAGGCGGTCGACGGCGGCCCCATCGCATTCGTCCACGACGGCGACAGGATCCGCCTCGACGTGAACACCATGACGCTCGACCTCCTCGTCGACGACGCGGAACTCGCCGTCCGGAGGGAGGGCTGGGCGCCGATCGCCCCGAAGTTCACCACCGGCGTGCTCGGCAAGTACCAGAAGCTGGTGGGCTCGGCCAGCCGGGGGGCGGTGCTCGGCTGAGCCCGGCCTTATTCGGCTGCGGTCAGCCAGGCCTCTTCCAACTCGTCCTTCCGAGCCTCCACCGCCTGGAGCTCGGTGGTGAGCCGGGCCAGCCGCTCGTAGTCGCTGGCCGCATCGGTCATCGCGTGGTGCAGCTTCTCGATCTCCGCCTCAGCCTTGGTCAGCTGGCTCTCGATGCGCGCCAGGTCCTTCTTGCGCTGACGCTCAGCCGCCGCGTCCGACTTCGACGCGGGGGGAGTCGACGACGGCGCGGCGGCAGCGTCCGCCGCCTGCGCCCGGCGCCTGCGCTGGAGGTATTCGTCGACCCCGCCTGGCAGCAACACGCACGAGCCATCGCCCAGCAGCGCATGGGTGACGTCGGTGACGCGCTCCAGGAAGTAGCGGTCGTGGCTCACGACGATGAGGGTGCCCGGCCAGGTGTCGAGGTAGTCCTCGATGACGGTGAGCGTGTCGATGTCGAGGTCGTTGGTGGGCTCGTCGAGCAGCAGCACGTTGGGTTCCATCAGGAGGAGCCGCAGGAACTGGAGGCGTCTGCGCTCACCACCGGACAGGTCGCCGATCCGGGCCACCAGCTTGTCGCCGGTGAAGCCGAACTCCTCGAGCAGCGACGACGCGGAGGCATCGCGCCCGGTGGCGAGCTTCGTCTCCTCCCGGAGCCGCTTGACCGACTCGAGCACCCGTTCCTCGTCGTCCAGCTCGGCGACCGCCTGCGACAGGTAGGCCAGCCGCAGGGTCTTGCCGCGCTTGATCCTTCCGCCGTCGGGGGTCCGCTCATCGGCCAGGAGGTCGAGCAGCGTCGTCTTGCCGGCGCCGTTGACGCCCACCAGCCCGATGCGGTCACCCGGGCCGATCGACCACGTCAGCGTGTCCAGCAGCACGCGGTCCTGGACGGCGTAGTCGACGTTGACGAGGTCGAAGACGTCCTTGCCGAGGCGGGTGACGGCGAACTGCTCCAGCGCGAGCTTGTCGCGCGGCGGCGGCTCGTCGGCGATCAGGACGTTGGCGGCGTCGATGCGGAACTTCGGCTTGGAGGTGCGGGCCGGGGCGCCACGCCGCAGCCAGGCCAGTTCCTTGCGGGCCAGGTTCTTGCGGCGCGCCTCGTTGGCCGCGGCCACCCGCTGCCTCTCGACGCGGGCGAGCACGTACGCGGCGTATCCGCCGTCGTAGGCGTCGACCACGCCGTCGTGCACCTCCCAGATGCGGGTGCAGACCGCGTCGAGGAACCACCTGTCGTGGCTGACCACGAGCATTGCCAGCCCGGCCTGGGTGCGGCCCCGCAGGTACTCGGCGAGGAAGGCGATGGCCTCCACGTCGAGGTGGTTGGTGGGCTCGTCGAGCACGATGAGGTCGTGGTGGCCCAGCAGGACGGCGACGAGCTCCACCCGGCGTCGCTCACCACCGGACAGCTTCTCCAGGGGACGCTCGAGCCCGATGTCTGTGAGCAGGGCCTCGACGACGGCGCGCTTGCCCGGGTCTGCCGCCCAGACGTGGTCGGGTTCGCCGCCGACGATGCGGTCGCGGACCGTCTCACCGGGAAGGTTCTCGCTCTGCTGCCGCAGGACGCCGATCGACGCGTTGGTGGCGCGGATCGCGCGGCCGGAGTCCGGCTCGAGTTCGCCGGTCATGATGCGCAGCAGGGTGGTCTTGCCGTCGCCGTTGCGGCCGACGACGCCGATGACCTCGCGGGCCGAGATGCCGCAGGAGACGTCGTCGAGCAGGATGCGGGTGCCGAAGCCGTGCGTGACGGCCTCGAGGTTGACGAGGTTTGCCACGGATCAGCGGCCGCGCATGGCGGACCGGGCGCCCTTCATCGAGATGGGGCCCTTCGGGATGGGGGCCTTGGGGCGCATCGCGTCGAGCGCGCGCAGCCGCTGGCGGACCTCGCCGATCTTCGCCGGGGTGAGCACCTTCGGCATCTTCTTGATGTGGTTGGCGAGCTGGTCGAGGGGCACCTGGCCGGCGGCCCTGCCCATCTGGATCGTCTTGACCTCGACGCCGTAGGAGACCTGCTCGTGCTTGCGCTTTTCGCTCAGGAGGAGGGGCTTGAGGCGGCCGGGCTCGCCCTCGCCGATCAGGATGAGGCCGCCGGGGCCCAGGGTGCGGTGCACGACGTCCATGTTCTTCGTGACCGCGATGACCGGGTCGGAGACCCACTTCTTGGGCAGCATCTGCAGCGCCACCTCGCCTGAACCGGCCTGGCCCTCGTAGCGGGTGTAGACGGCGCGGCGGGCGCGCCAGGCGAACAGCGCCATCGCGCCGAGGAAGCCGGCCGACAGGCCGAGCAGGCCCCAGATCAGCCACTGGTCCATCAGGATGCCGGCCACCAGCAGCAGCACGAACGGCACGACGAAGCCGGCGACCATCAGCCAGGGCAGGGCCTTGTCGTGCTTGGCCGTCATCTTGTAGGTCTCCACAAGCTGGCGCCAACGCCCCCAGTCTGCGGGGTTGGTGGAATTGCGCTTGCGCTCCTTCTCAGCGCGGGCTTCGGCCTTCTGCTTGGCCTCGAAGGCTTTCGCGCGTTCGCTCTTCGCCATGACAGCCTCTCGTGTCAGTTCTTCTTACGGGCGTCCATCGCCGTGCGGTAGAGCCGCCCTGCTCGGTACGAGGAACGAACGAGCGGCCCGGACAACACGCCAGAATATCCGATCTCGCGGGCCTCCTGATCCAGCTCCTCGAACTCCTCCGGCGTGACCCAGCGGTCGATGGGGTGCAGCGTGGCGTTGGGGCGCAGGTACTGCGTGATCGTGATGAGTTCGGCACCGGCGTCGTGAAGGTCCTTCAGCGCCGCGGAGATCTCCTCGCGGGTCTCGCCCATGCCGAGGATGAGGTTGGACTTGGTCACCAGGCCGCGGTCGCGCGACATGCGCAGCACCTCGAGTGAACGCTCGTAGCGGAAGCCGGGGCGGATCCGCTTGAAGATCCGGGGCACGGTCTCGACGTTGTGGGCGAACACCTCGGGCCGGGCGTCGAACAGCTGCCCGAGCAAGTCCTCCTTGCCGGAGAAGTCAGGCGCCAGCATCTCGACGCCGACGCCGGGGTTGACGGAGTGGATCTGGCGGATGGTCTCCGCGTACAGCCAGGCGCCCTCGTCGGGCAGGTCGTCGCGGCACACGCCGGTGATCGTGGCGTAGCGCAGGCCCATCTTCTTCACCGACGCCGCGACGCGGAGCGGCTCGGCCGGGTCGTAGCCGTCGGGCTTGGCGGACTCGATCTGGCAGAAGTCGCAGCGGCGGGTGCACTTGTCGCCACCGATGAGGAACGTCGACTCACGGTCCTCCCAGCATTCGTAGATGTTGGGGCAGCCGGCCTCCTGGCACACGGTGTGGAGGTCGCCGGTGCGCACGATCTGCTGGAGGTCCTGATAGTTCGGGCCCATCTTGGCGGTGGTCTTGATCCACGCGGGCTTGCGCTCGATCGGGGTCTCTGCGTTCTTCGCCTCGACTCTGAGGAGCCGGCGTCCATCTGGCTGCACTGCGGTCACCCCACCAGACTAATACCCCCGGGAGGTGGGTGTCGGCACCGTGTCACCGGGCTGCCCCCGGTCACCTCGGCGTCCGGGCTGTGCTGTCGGTCCTCGCCGGGCTGCCCGGCGCGCCCCGGTGCGGGCGGCGGTGTCGTCTGCTCCTCGAGCGTGGCAGCCAGTTCTTCCGGCGTCTCGGTCTCCCCACTGAACACACCCGTGCGCTCCCAGCGCTGCCAGTCGAGGCCGCGTCGGCGGGAGATGCGCACCAGGCTGCGCACCAGGGCCTGGAACTCGATGGCGTCGACGAAGTAGACCAACAGCCAGGCGAACGGGGCCAGCGGCAGGAGGTTGAGGTTGCGGCGGCGCCGCACGTCGGTCAGCACCTGGAAGGTGATCAGCAGTGCGAGCGCGGCTGCGTAGACGAGGATGGGCAGGAAGTCGTGGCTGACCCATGTGTAGGCGGCGATGAGGGCGAGCAGGACCGGCTCCAGCAGCAGCAGCGCGTCGGCGATCACGGTGACGGGCATCACGAGCCACGCCAACCACAGGTTGTGGCGCGACGCCGTGCTGAGGAACATCCACCGGTAGCGCCAGAACGTGATGAGGCGGCCGTACTTCCAGCGCAACCGCTGCCGCGCCAGACCCACCACGTCGGAGGCGCCCTCCGTCCAGATCACGGCGCGGGGGGCGTACTGCACCCTGCCGCCGGCGTCCTGGATGCGGGTGGACATCTCGATGTCCTCCGTGATGATGGTCTCGTCGAAGCCGCCGATCCTCTGGAAGACGCTGCGCCGGTACGAGGCCGCGGCGCCGCCGACGATGTAGACGGCGTTGAGCAGCGAGTCCGCCTTCTTGAAGAAGAAGGCGTACATGTACTCGAACTGCTGGATCAGCCCGACCACGGAGTCGCGGTTGCCGATCTTCACGTTGCCCGCCACCGACATGACCTTCGGGTCGTCGTACATCCGCACGATCTCCCGGATGGCGTCGGGTTCGACGACGCTGTCGGCATCGACCGTCACGATGAGGTCGCCGGTGGCGAGGGAGAGGGCGGTGTTCATCGCCCGCGACTTGCCGTTGTTCGGCTGGCTGCGGAACACCAGCCGACCCGGGCGGCCGGACGCCTCGTGCTCGCGCACCAGCCGCCGCATGACCTCCTCGGTGCGGTCGGTGGAGCCGTCGTCGACCACGACGAGCTCGACGTCGGGATAGTCGCTGGCCAGGACGGAGCGCACCGTGGCCTCGATCCCGACCTCCTCGTTCCAGGCGGGCACCAGCACGCTGACCGAGGGACGGCGCACCACGCACCGGGCGGCGAGGCGCCGGCGTCTGCGGGACATGACGATCTCGTACAGCGGAGCGAGCACGAGCTGCACGCCGTACCGGAAGAGCGACGGGCCCATGGCCACCAGCACCACCCAGCGCAGCCAGGCGCCGGGCGGTTCCGGGCGCGTGTGCAGGGTGAGGAACGCCCACACCAGCGCGGCGGTGGCGGCGTACCCGAACACGTGAAGCGCGAGTCGACCCATGTGGCGGCCCCTCTCGTCGGGGGTGAGCAGCACGTTACTCCTGCGCACCGCGGCAGGGCTAGGTGTGGAGGAGGTGCTCACGCAGCAGCGGTTCGAGGTCGTGGGCCACTGCGCGGACGGACCAGTCGCCGGGCAGTTCCTCGACGATCGACGTCACGCCGGCGTCGGAGATGCCACAGGGGACGATGTTGCCGAAGCGCTCGGCGGAGCTCAACACGTTCAGCGCGAAGCCGTGCAGGGCCGTGCGCTGGGCGACCCGGACGCCGATGGCGCAGATCTTGCGTTCCGGCTGGAGCCCCGAAGGGGCCAGCCACACCCCGGTGCGGCCCTCGACCCGCCCGGACGCGATGCCGTAGCCGTCGAGCAGGTCGATCACCGCAGCCTCCATGGCGCGGACGTGGTCGACGACGCCGACTCCGTCCGGCAGGTGCACGATGGGGTAGCCGACCAGTTGGCCGGGGCCGTGGTAGGTGATCTCCCCGCCCCGGTCCACCGCGACGACGGGAGTGCCGTCCTTGGGGTAGTCGCTCAGCTTCGTGCGTCGGCCCGCGGTGTAGACAGGGGGGTGCTCCACGAAGATGACATGGCCGGGGCGTGCGCCGGAGGCCACCTCCGCGTGGACGGCGCGTTGGTGGTCCCAGGTCTCCTGGTAGTCGCTGAGCCGGGGCTCGACGCCCAGGCCTCGGTACTCGAACGTCAGCACGGCGGAAATCCTACGCCGTCAGATCAATCCGGCGGCCCACGTGAACACGGGCGCGAGCAGCAGGGCGGGCAGGAGGTCGCCGACGGGGAGCTGCTTGACGGCCAGCAGCCGCAGGCCCAGGCCCAGCAGGATCACCCCGCCCGCGGCGGTCAGCGCGTCGACCTGCGCGGCGGAGAGGAAGTCGCCGGCGAGGTATCCCAGCAGCGTCAGCGAGCCCTGCAGGACCCCGACGGCGGCGGCGGACGCCAGGACGCCCCACCCCAACGTCGAGGCGAACGCCATGGCGGCGAAGCCGTCCAGGGTGGCCTTGACCAGGAGCTGGTCCGCGCCGCGGCCCAGCCCGTCGGAGATGGAGCCGAGGATGGTGAGAGGGCCGACGCAGAACACGAGGGTGGCGATGACCAGGCCGTCGACGAAGCGGTTCTCGTCGCCCGCGCCCCTGAACCTGGTCCGGATCCAGTGGGCGCCCTGTTCGAGGCGGTCCTCGACCCGCAGCCAGGAGCCCAACAGCGTGCCGGTCAGCAACGAGGCGAGCACGACGATCATCGCGGAACGCCCCACGTCGGCTGCCAGGGCCGCGCTGTTCATTGAGACGACGGAGAACCCGCCCAGCACCATCGTGAACAGGCCGAGCACCGAGGTGACGGTGTCCTTCGTGCGTTCAGGGATGCGGTTGCCGAGCGCCAGCCCGATGAGCGAGCCGACGATGACGGTGGCCACGTTGACGACGGTACCGATGCCGATGAACACGTCCGTCATCAAATCAGACGCAGGAACCCCCGGCCAAGGCCGGGGGTTCCTGTCTCGTGGGACGAGCTGGCGATCAGATGCCGAACTCGCCGCCGAAGTCGCCGTCCTCCAGGCGCTCCTTCACGGCGGAGAGGAAGCGCGCCGCGACCGCGCCGTCGATCAGGCGGTGGTCGTAGCTGAGCGAGAGGTACATCATGTGGCGGATCGCGATCGACTCCGTGCCGAAGCGGTCCTCGACGACGACCGGGCGCTTCACGAGCGCGCCGGTGCCGAGGATGGCCACCTGGGGCTGGTTGACGATCGGGGTGTCGAACAGCGTGCCGGCCGAACCGTAGTTCGTGATGGTGAACGACCCACCCGAGAGCTCGTCCGGGCCGACCTGACCCGTGCGGGTGCGGGCGGCGAGGTCACCGATCTTCTTTGCCAGTCCGGTGAGGTTGAGGTCACCGGCGTCCTTGATGACGGGCACGAGCAGGCCGCGCTCGGTGTCGACCGCGATGCCGACGTGTTCGCCGTCGGCGTAGGTCATGGTGCCGGCCTCGGTGTCGATCGTGGCGTTGACGATCGGGAACTGCTTGAGCGCCTCCACCGCGGCGGCCGTGATGAACGGCAGGTACGACAGCGAAGCGCCCTCGCGACGCTTGAAGTCGTCCTTGACCTGGTTGCGGATGTGGCTGATCGCGGTGAGGTCGACCTCCACGGTGGCGGTCAGCTGGGCCGAGGTCTGCAGCGACTCCACCATGCGCGAGGCGATGACCTTGCGCAGGCGGGAGAGCTTCTCCGTCTTGCCGCGGACCTGCTCGGCAGCCGCGGGGGCGGCCTTCGGGGCAGCGGCGGCGGGAGCGGCGGGAGCAGCGGCCTTCGGGGCCTCGGCGGCGGGGGCCTTCTTTGCGGCCTCGGCCGCGTCGACGACGTCCTGCTTGCGGATGCGGCCGCCGACGCCCGTGCCCTTGACGGAGCTCAGGTCGACGCCGTGTTCCTTGGCGAGCTTGCGCACCAGCGGGGTCACGTAGGTGCCATCGGCGGAGGCCTCAGCGGCGCGGCGCGCAACGGCTGCCTCGACGGCGGCGGAGTGCTCCTGCTTCGGCTCCTCCTTCTTCTGCTCGGGCTGGGCCTGCGGTGCGGGCTGGGCCTGCGGAGCGGGCTGTGCCTGCGGTGCCGGGGTGGGCTCGGGCTGCGGGGCCGGGGTGGGTTCAGGAGCGGCCTGCGGGGCGGGGGCGGCCTCGGGGGCCGGGGCGGCGGCCGCTGCGGAGGCGTCACCGACGATGGCGAGCACGTCGCCGACGTTGGCGGTCTCGTCCTCCTGGAAACGGATCTCGAGGAGCGTGCCGGCCACGGGGCTGGGGATCTCGGTGTCGACCTTGTCGGTGGAGACCTCGAGGAGCGCCTCGTCGGCCTCGACGGTGTCGCCGACGGCCTTGAGCCAGCGGGAGATGGTGCCCTCGGTGACCGATTCGCCCAGCGCGGGGAGTGTCACCTCGGTGCCGGAGGCGGAGCCGCCACCGGCCGGGGCGGCAGCGGCCTGCTGCTCGGCCGCGGGCGCGGCCTCCGCGACGGGGGCCTCCTCGGCGGCCTGGGGCTCGGGCTCGGGCTGCGGCTCGGGAGCGGCCTCGGCAGCCGGTGCCTCGTCGCTGGCGGCGGGCGATTCGCCGGCCTCGCCGATAACGGCCAGCACGGCGCCGACCTCAGCCACGTCGTCCTCCTCGAAGCGGATCTCGAGGAGCGTGCCCGCAACCGGGCTGGGGATCTCGGTGTCGACCTTGTCGGTAGAGACCTCGAGCAACGGCTCGTCGGCCTCGACAGCGTCTCCGACCGCCTTCAACCAGCGAGAAATGGTGCCTTCCGTGACGGATTCGCCCAATGCTGGGAGGGTGACTTCGGTTGACATGTGGTTGTGGCTCCTTTGCGTACCGTGATTGTTTCCCACCCTATATGGCATTTCAGCCATGCATGTGCAGTGGTCGTCCACTGAGCGCCCAGTTCGCCTCCGCGAGGGACTCGCCCAACGTGGGGTGGGCGTGGACGATTCCGGCGACGTCCTCGGGGGTCGCCTGCCAGCCCACCAGCAGCGCTCCCTCGCCGATCAACTCGCCGACCTCCTCGCCGATCAGGTGGACGCCGACGATGGCGCCTCCCGGCTCACGCACCAGCCGCACCCGTCCGCTGTCGCGCACCCCCGGAGCCTTCTGGATCCGGCTGCGGCCGTTGCCGGAGAGCGGGTAGTCGACGACCTCGGCGTCCGGCCCGGCCTGTTCGGCGGTCAGCCCCACCGAGGCCAGCTGCGGGGAGGAATAGGTGATGCGGGGGATGTCGCGGTCACGGGGAAGGGTGGGGCGCCCCGGGTGTCGCCCCTGCAGCTGGGCGATCCGCTCCGCGAGGAACAGGCCGTGCGCGTAGCCCCGGTGCGCCAGTTGCGGGCCGGCCACGACGTCGCCCGCCGCGAACACGCCGCGCACCGAGGTCTGGAGGTTCTCGTCGACGACCACGTGGCCCGAATCCGACAGCGAGGCGCCGGCCTCGGCGAGGCCGAGCGACTCCGTGGCCGGCCTGCGGCCGACCGCCACCAGGAGCACGTCGGCGCTGACCCCGGCCGCGCCGACCTTGGCGGTCACGCCGTCGCCGACCTCGACGTCGGTGAGGGTCGCGCCCAGCCGCACGTCGATGCCGCGGCTGATGAGTTCGGCCTTGAGGATGCTGGAGTGGGCGGGCTCCTCGCCCGGGAGGAGCCGGTCCATGGCCTCGACCAGGGTCACGGCGACGCCGAGGTCCGTCCACAGGGACGCGATTTCGACGCCGATCACGCCGCCGCCCAGCACGATCGCGGAGGCGGGCAGCGCGTCGAGGCGCAGGGCGTGGTCGCTGGTGAGGACGCGTTCGCCGTCGACCGGCAGGCCGAGCGTGACAGGCCGCGCCCCGGTGGCCACCACCACGGCCCTGGCCTGGTAGCGGGCGTCGCCGACCTCGACCCCCGGCCCGCCGTCGTCGACGGAGACGATGCCGCGCTCCTGCACCAGCGTGATGCCCCGGGCCGCGATGAGGCCGGCCAGGCCCTTGTGCAGCGGCTTGATGACACCGTCGACGTAGCGCCGCAGCGCCGGCACGTCGGTGTCGCCGAGCGTGGCGCCGATGCCGAACGCGTCGGCCTTCGCCACGGTGCTGCGCACCTTCGCGGCCTGCAGCCACGCCTTGGCGGGGATGCAGCCCCGGTGCAGGCACGTGCCGCCGACGGGGGTGTCGTCGAACAGCGCCACCCGGAGGCCCAGTTGGGCGGCCCGCAGCGCGCAGGCATAGCCGGCGGAACCGGCGCCGAGGATGGCCAGGTCGAACGGGTGCGTCATGGGCGCCAGTCTTTCACGTCCTGGGCGGGGCTGGCCCGCCGCGCTTCCTGCCACTGGGCATAATGGCTTTCGTGGGATGGTTCCGACGCAAGAAGAAGCAGGCCGAGGCGGCGCGCGACTCGAAGGAGATCGCCGACGCCCTGTTCCAGCACCTGAGCGCGTTCGTGACCACCCGCCGAGGCGTCGAGGCCTGGGTGGAGCAGCCCACGTCGTTCAACAAGCCCTCGATCCTCCTCGTGGCCGCGGACGGCGAGTCCACCCGACGGGGCCTCCCCAGTGCGGAATACGGCTACGAGTTCGCCGATGCGCACCACATCCCGTGCTACGACGCCGGCGTGGTGCCCTACCCCAAGCGCATGCGTGAATACGGCCTGAAGGCCAAGCAGGAGGCCCGCCGCGCAGCCGACGGCCGCTGAGCCCCGGGCAGGTCGTGGTTCGAACCAAAGCCGGTGCGCCGTGGGGAAGGGGGCGGGTTCTCGCCCAACGGGAGCCCATCGGCCGTTGCGCGAAGACCCCGGGGGATGGTTGCGGCCCTGACGCGGTCAACGGCCTCTCCCGAACGCCCGAGCCTACCCTGAACCCGCCCCCTTCCCCACGGCTGGTCCCTTGCGCCTGCTGGGGGTTGGGCCCGGCGGCTGTGGCCGCCCAGGCGTGAAGGAGTGGCCGGTGGCGGGGGTGTGCAAGTGCGTGAGGCGGACCCGACCCGCGCCGGGGTAGTTGTTGCCCGGACTCGGCGGCCAACTGCCGGACCCACCCCGTCGCCGGGCGCTCCGGGGACTTGGCCGCGTACGGTGTCGGACGCAACCACGTCGCGTGTGAGGGGTCGAAGCGGAGGACGGGTGTTGAAGGGCGCGAGTTCAGAGTCCACGCCGTGACGCGACCACCGAACGTCGCCCGCGGCAGCACGGGGAACACTCGCGCCCTTCTTCACCCGACCTCCGCGGATCCGGACCTGCGCGGCCCCCGCGGCTGAGTACGAGATCAGCGCGCGGCCAGGTGAGCCGCCAAGGCGACCAGGGTGCGCACGCCGACCCCGGTGCCGCCCTTGGGCGTGTACCCGTAGGCCTCCTCCGGGTTCTCCGCCGGGCCCGCGATGTCCAGGTGCGCCCAGCCGATGCCCTCCGGGACGAAGCGTTCGAGGAACGCGCCAGCCACCAGGGCCCCGCCCCAGCGGTTCGAGGCGCCCGAGCGCATGTCGGCCACCGTCGACTTCAGCAGCCCGCGGACGTAGTCGGTCAGCGGCAACTCCCAGAAGTCCTCGCCGGCGGACTCCGCGGCGTCGAGCAGCAGGTCGGAGGTTTCCTCACCGTTGGTGATCAGCCCACCGGTGCGCAGGCCCAGCGCCACCATGCAGGCGCCCGTGAGCGTGGCCACGTCGACGATCAGGTCGGGCGAGTCCTGCGCCGCACGGCCGATCGCGTCAGCCATGACGAGCCGACCCTCCGCGTCGGTGTTGTAGTTCTCGACCGTCTGGCCGTCGAACATCGTCAGCACGTCGCTGGAGCGGTAGGAGGTGCCCGACGGCAGGTTCTCTGCCAGGGCCGCGTAGCCGGTGACCTTGATGCGCAGACCGGTCTCGGCGATGGCATGGACTGCGGCGATGACCGCCGCGGCGCCCGACATGTCGAACTTCATGCCGGCCATCTGGCCCGCCGGCTTGATGTCGAGCCCGCCGGAGTCGAACGTGATGCCCTTGCCCACCAGCGCGAGGTGCGCGGTGGCGCCGCGCGGCGCGTAGGACATCCGCACGAGACGCGGCTTCCGGGCCGAGCCGCCGCCGACGGCGAGGATGCCGCCGTAGCCGCCCTTCTCCAGCGCCTTCTCGTCCAGCACCTCGACGGTGACCTTCTGGTCCTTGAGGTACGCGCGGGCCGCCTCGGCGAAGGTCTCCGGGTACAGCAGGTTCGGGGGAGTGTTGGTCCACGTGCGGGCCTGGCACACGGCCTCGGTGACGACGGCCGCAGACTCGACGGCGGCCTTGGCGGCGCTGCTGGCGACGGGCGAGACCACCGTCACCGACTCGATCGGCGCGGGGCCCGGTTCCGCCTTGATCGGGGTGAAGCGGTAGGCGCCGAGCAGCGCGCCCTCGCCGGCGGCCTGGATCAGTTCGGGGTCCGACAGCTCGAGGGACACCGCGACGGCGAGGCCGGCCACGTCCGGCAGCGCGGCGATGGTGCGCAGGCCGTTGCCCGCAGCGGTGCGCACGCCGTCGGGGGTCACGTCGGCGCTGCCGAGACCCACGACGAAGATGCGCGTGCCGTCGACGGCGGGCAGGGCCACGACGGAGCCCTCCTTCGCGGCGGCGCCCATCGCGTCGGCCATGGCGGCGACGTTGGTGCCGTAGGCCTTCTGGCACGCCTTGTCCAGGGCGGGCAGCAGGCCGACGAGGGCCGGCTCGTCCTGGTTGATGGTCGCCATGCCCAGCAGCACCGCGTCGGCGCGCTTGGGGAGGGTGGTGGACAGGGTGAGTTCAGGGCACAGTTCAGTCACGCGGCCAGCCTAGCCAACAGGGTCCTTCCGCCGGCGGGCTGCTACCTTGTGCGGCATGAAGCGTGTCGGGCTGTGGGCATTCGTCGTCGCCGGGATCGCCATCGTGGCGTGGGCGGTGGCGTCGTGGGTGTCGCCGACCATGATGTGTCGGGGCGTCGAGATGGGCCCCGGCGACACGTGTGAGTACTCCAGCCGCACCGACGAGCACACCGGACAGGTGCAGACCTACGAGGAGCGGGTCGCGGTGGCCCGCAGCCAGGCCCCGTTCGCGGTGGCCACGGGGCTGGGCATGGCGGCGTTCGGCGGCTGGCTCCTGCGCCAGGACGTGGTCGCGGCGAGGGCGGCCAAGGGCAGCGAGGCCCGAGCGGGCCTCAGGGATTGAGCGACATCGGGCCGTACACGAGGCGGTCCTCCTCGTATAGGCTCACCTCCGTGACGCCGTGCTCCAACAGGTCGTCGAAGAACAGCGTGAGCCATTCCTCGGCGCGCGTCTGGTCGTCGAACTCCTGCACCAGGCCGTCAGCCGCCAGGTCGGATTCGGCGTAGGTCCCGGCGGTGGGCCGCCAGCGGTAGCTCACGGCTGCCCCTGGCTCAGATCGCCTCGCCGCGCTTGACGCGCGGCCCGGGCTGACGGAAGCGGCGGATCATGAGGGCGCGGTTGAACATGTAGACCAGCAGGCCGCGCCTGGGCTCGTTCGGGTGCCGTTCGGCGAGCAACTTCTTGAAGCCGCGCCACATGATCGCCACGTTGATGATGGTGATGGCCAACAGCACCCACAGGCCCATGGCGATGTAGCTCGAGAGCACCGGGTTCTGCATGGTGACCATGACGCCCACCATGACGAGGATCATCGCCGGCAGCATGAACTCTGCGACGGTCCAGCGGGTGTCGACGTAGTCGCGGGCGAGGGCACGGGCGGGGGAGTTCTCCGTGCGCTCCCACGCGTCCATGCGCGCCTGCGAACGGGCCTGGGCGTCCGCCTTGCGCTGCTGCTTCGGGGTCAGGGTGGGGTGGAGCCGGTCCATGCGGGCCGCCTCGGCCTGCCGGCGGCTGGGGGTGGCACCCTCCTTCTTGCGCGTGACCTTGATCTTCTGCGCGGGGGGCTCGACGACGGGCTCCACCGGCGTCGAGGGCTGCGCCGCCGCCTTCTCCGCCTTCGCCGCGGCCTTGGCGCCCTTCGGGGTGAGCGCCGCCATGCGGTCTGTCGACGTCGATTGCTTGCGCTCGTAGGGGCGGAAGAGGGCCACGGCGGGGAGTCCTTCTGGTCGGAGGGGGTTCGGCGGCCCATCATACCGGGCGCTCCCGCGTGTTCAGGGTCAGCTCAGGGGCCTCTGGGGCTGCCGTGGCTCCGGATGCGCGCTAACCTCGAGGTTGAACACCGCACGTTCCTGGAAGGACACCTCGTGGCCAGCATTTTTGAACGCATCGCTCTGGTCTTCCGGTCGAAGGCCAACAAGGCGCTCGACAAGTACGAAGACCCGCGCGAGACGCTTGACTACTCGTACCAGAAGCAACTCGAACTCCTGCAGAACGTGCGTCGCGGCGTGGCCGACGTCGCCACCAGCCGCAAGCGGGTGGAGTTGCAGGCGTCGAAGCTGAACTCGGAGGTGGAGCGGCTGCAGTCGGCCGCCCAGCGTGCGCTCGAATCCAACCGCGAGGACCTGGCACGGGAGGCGCTGACCCGCAAGGCCGGCCTGCAGACCCAGCTCGACGACCTTCAGGCCCAGCACGCGCAGCTGCAGGGCGAGGAGGAGAAGCTGGTGCGCGCCAGCTCCCGCCTCCAGGCGAAGGTCGATGCGTTCCGCACCCGCAAGGAGACCATCAAGGCCACGTACTCGGCCGCCGAGGCGCAGACCCGCATCAACGAGGCCTTCACGGGCATCTCGGAGGAGATGAGCGACGTCGGCTTGGCCATCCAGCGCGCCGAGGACAAGACGCTGCAGCTGCAGGCGCGTGCCTCCGCCGTCGACGAGCTGCTCGCCACCGGCGCCCTCGATGACCCCACCGGCACGGTCCGCGACGACATCACCCGCGAACTGGACGCCCTGGCGGCGGATTCCTCCGTGGAGAACGAGCTGGCCCGGATGAAGGCCGAGCTGACGGGCGGCCCCGCCGCGCGTCCCGAACTGCAGTCCGGCCCGCAGGGCGCGGCCACCGAGCCCGCCCCCCAGGCGACCCCCGACGTCTACCAGACCGGACAGGGCGGGGAGCGGGCATGATCGTTCGCATCATGGGCAGGGGCCAGTGGGTCCTCGAGCCGGAACACCTCATCGAACTCAACGAGCTGGACCGCCAGCTGGAGGACGCGGTCGAGAAGGGTGACCAGGAGGCGCTGGCCGCGTCCCTGCGGGCGCTGAGCGAGGGCGTGCGCCGCCTCGGCGTCGAGGTGCCCGACGACGTGATCGCCGAGTCCGACCTCGTGTTGCCGGACACTGACGCCAGCGTCGAGGAGGTCCGCGAGCTCCTCGACTCCACCAGCGAGTACTACGGCATCTTCCCCGACGCCGACGGCGAGCTGGCGGAGGGCGACCAGGAGTCCACCGTCCTGTGAGGGTGGTCGTCGCCACGGACGCGATCTCCGGGCTGAGCCCGTCGGCCGCGTCGGAGACCATCGCGCGTGCGTTCGCCGGCAAGGGCGCCCAGGTCGCCGTCGTGCCCCTCGGGGTCGACGGCGACGCGCTCGCCGAGGCGGCCCGCGTCGCTGCGCCCGGGGCGGTGTTCATCCGGGCCCGCAGCGCGGCGGAGGCGGCCGAGGCGCTGGCGGACGGTGAGGGCGACGACGTGGTCGTCGACCTCACCGAGTGTCCGGTGGACGACCTCGGCCGCAGCATCCTCGCCGCCTTCGGGGAGGACCCGGCCACGGCCCTCTCCGCAGCCCGCGCCGCCTGGCACGGACGCAAGCTGGTGGCGCTGGTGCCCCCGGGTGAGGTCGCGCGCCCGCTGACCGGCCTCGAGGGCCACGCCTCGACGGTGCTGCGCGCCGCGGGTGCCACGCTGCAGGAGATCCTGACCTTCGATGCCGATGCCGAGCGGTGGGCTGCGAGCCTCGGGCTCGAGCCCGGCCCCGGGTCGGGCGCCGCTGGGGGAGTGGGCCTGCTGGTCACCGCCTTCGGTGGCCGCGTCGTCGACCCGCTGGAGTGGTTGGCGGGGCGCTACGGGCTCGGCGGCACGTTGGCCCGGGCGGACCTGGTGGTCACGGGCGCAGAGCTGATGGAGTTCCACGAGGTCGGCGGTCCGGTGGTGAAGCGGGTCGTGGCGTGGGCGGAGCAACACCTGCGGCCGGTGATCGCGATCGCCGGGCGCAACTACATCTCGTCGCGCGAACTGCGCAACGCCGGGCTGGAGACCGCCCACGCGCTGCGCGAGGGCGCGGCTGACGACACCTCCAGCCCCGAGGAACTCGAGGCTGCAGCCGGCCGCATCGCGGCGTCCTGGACCTGGTAGTTCGCCGGCGGCGAATCTGCCGTGCGGACTCTGCTCTGGGGTTTCGGGCTTGTCGGGCGTAGACTCGCTGCGACTTCACACATCCGAACCACTTGGAGAAACAGCCGTGACCGATACCCAGACCGCCCAGGGCGTTGTCCTCACCGATGTCGCCGTCGAGAAGGTGCGTGCCCTGCTCGACGCAGAGGGCCGCGACGACCTGTCGCTGCGGATCGCCGTGCAGCCCGGTGGCTGCTCGGGTCTTCGTTACCAGCTCTACTTCGATGACCGCGCGCTCGACGGCGACGTGGCCACCGAATACGACGGCGTCACCGTCGTCACCGACAAGATGAGCGCCCCCTACCTCGGCGGCGCCAGCATCGACTTCATGGACACCATCGAGAAGCAGGGCTTCACCATCGACAACCCCAACGCGGGCGGCTCGTGCGCCTGCGGCGACTCGTTCCACTGAGCCTTCGCATATACCACCTCGCGCGCGAGTCGCGCGATTCTACGCCACCCCGTTGGAGACGCATCACCCGGGGTGGCTTTTATGCGTTAAGGTGGCTCCAGCAGTGCTGGCCCCTGCTCTCACAACGGTGGAAACAGGGGCTGAAACGGTAGAACGGAAGGGCAACTAGTGAGTGGCAAAACTGCGCCGTCGAGACGATGGGTCCGTGGGGCTCTGGCAGCTGGACTTCCCGTGGCGCTGGTCGCCCTGACAGCGTGCTCCGAGGGCGCGGCGCGCCTGGGCCTGCCGGAGGCCGCGACGGAGCAGGCCCCCAATGTCGGAAACCTCTGGCTGGGCGCATGGATCGCCTCGTTCGCCGTCGGTGGCCTCGTCTGGGGCCTCATCATCTGGGCCATCATCCGGTACCGCCGCCGCGAGGGCGACGCCCCGGCGCCGCGGCAGACGACCTACCACCTGCCGCTGGAGCTGCTCTACACCCTCGTGCCGTTCCTCATCGTCGGCGTCATGTTCTTCTACACGATCAAGGCGCAGGACGCCATGGTCGAGCAGGACTCGGAGCCCGACGTCGTGATCAACGTCATCGGCCAGAAGTGGTCCTGGACCTTCAACTACATGGAGGAGGGCAACCCGGACGTGGGCACCAACGCCCACGAGATCGGCACCCTCGAGCGCATCCCAGACCTGTACCTGCCGGTCAACAAGCGCGTGCGGTTCAACCTGGAGTCGGCCGACGTCATCCACTCGTTCTGGGTCCCGTCGTTCTACTTCAAGCTGGACGTCATCCCCGGCCACTCGAACTCCTTCGACGCCACGCCCAACAAGCTGGGCACCTATGACGGCAAGTGTGCCGAACTCTGTGGAGAGTTCCACTCGCTGATGCTGTTCAAGGTCCACGTCGTCTCCGAGGAGGAGTACGAAGCCAAGGTTCGCGAACTCGCCGAGAGCGGCAACGCCGGCGAGCGCAAGCTCGAACCAGCCAAGCAGGCGGTCCTGCAGACCGCCGCACCTGAGGAGCAGAAGTGAGCAGCGCAAGCATCACCAATCGCACCACGGTCAGCGACGCCGCGCCGGCGCACGCCGCCGTGGAGACGCACCGCCTGGGCACCCAGGTCATGAAGTACTTCACGACGACCGACCACAAGGTCATCGGCAACATGTACTTCGTCACGGCGTTCATCTTCTTCCTGATCGGCGGCGTGCTCGCCCTGGGCATCCGCGCGGAGCTGGCCAGCCCCGGCATGGACTACATGAACTACGAGACGTTCAACCAGTTCTTCACCATGCACGGCACGATCATGCTGCTGATGTTCGCGACTCCGATGTTCTCCGGGTTCGCCAACGCCATCCTGCCGCTGCAGCTGGGCGCGCCCGACGTGGCGTTCCCGCGCATGAACGGCTACGCCTTCTGGCTGTACGTCTTCGGCGCCGTCATGGCCTGCACCGGCTTCGTGATGCCCGGCGGCGCGGCCAGCTTCGGCTGGTTCGCCTACGCCCCGCTCTCCAACTCGATCCACTCGCCCGGCATGGGCCACGACCTCTGGATCATGGGCCTCTACCTCCTCGGCCTGTCGTCGATCCTCGGCTCGGTGAACTTCATCACCACGATCATCACGATGCGCGCCCCGGGCCTGACCATGTTCCGCATGCCGATCTTCTGCTGGAACATCCTGGTCACCTCGATCATGGTGCTCATCGCCTTCCCGGTGCTGGCCGTGGGCCTGCTGGCGCTGGAGGCCGACCGCGTCCTGGGCGCCCACATCCTCGACCCGTCGTCGGGCGGACCCATCCTGTGGCAGCACCTCTTCTGGTTCTTCGGCCACCCCGAGGTCTACATCATCGCCCTGCCGTTCTTCGGCGTGATCACCGAGGTGTTGAGCGCCTTCAGCCGCAAGCCCGTCTTCGGCTACTACGGCCTGGTGTTCGCGACGCTGGCCATCGGCGCGCTGTCGGTGTCGGTGTGGGCGCACCACATGTTCGTCACCGGTGCGGTGAACCTGCCGTTCTTCGCCTTCATGACGTTCCTGATCGCGGTGCCGACGGGCGTGAAGTTCTTCAACTGGGTTGGCACCATCTGGAGGGGATCGTTGACGCTGAACACGTCGATGACCTTCGCGATCGGCTTCCTGGTCACGTTCCTCTTCGGTGGCCTCACCGGCATCATCCTCGCCGCACCGGCACTGGACTTCCAGGTCTCCGACACCTACTTCGTCGTGGCGCACTTCCACTACGTCCTGTTCGGCACCGTCGTGTTCGCGATGTTCGCCGGCTTCTACTACTGGTGGCCGAAGTTCACCGGCCGCATGCTCAACGAGACGTGGGGCAAGGTGCACTTCTGGACGCTGTTCGTCGGCTTCCACACCACGTTCCTCGTGCAGCACTGGCTGGGCGTGGGCGGCATGCAGCGCCGCATCGCAGACTACGGCGCCTGGGAGGGCTTCACCTTCCTGAACCAGCTGTCCACGTTCGGTGCGTTCCTCCTGGGCGTCTCGATGCTCCCGTTCCTCTGGAACGTGTGGATCACCCGCAAGGCTCCGCTGGTGGGCGTCAATGACCCGTGGGGCTGGGGCCGCTCCCTCGAGTGGGCCACCTCCTGCCCGCCGCCGCGGCACAACTTCGACTCGCTGCCGCGCGTGCGTTCCATCAGCCCCGCGCTGGACGCCGCTCGTCCCGAGCTCGCCACCCACCACATCGACGGTCCGGGCGAACTGCTCGACGACGACACCCACGCTCCCGAGCTGGAAGGTTCCACCAAGTGAAGCCCGAGAAGTATTCGTTCTGGTTCGTCTTCATCTTCTTCGCGATCGTCACGCCGGCCTACTGGTTCGTGTCGGGCGAGGTGGCCGGCACGTTCGTGCTGGGCGCCACCGGCCTGCTCGGTGGCTTCATCGCGGCCTTCCTGACCCTCCAGGCACGCAACTTCGATCCGCGTCCCGAGGACCGTGAGGACGCCGAGGTCGTCGAGGGCGCCGGTGACATGGGCTTCTTCGCCCCGAAGTCGATCTGGCCCTTCTGGGCCGCCGTCGTGACCGCCGGCATCTGCCTCGGCCCCGCGCTGCACCAGGCGTGGATCACCATCCTGTTCATGGGCGTCGGCGTCTGGGCCTGCTCCGGCTGGGTCCTCGAGTTCTACCGCGGCGACTACAAGCACTGAGTCGTCCGTCACGCGAAGAAGCCCGCCCCCCAGCGAGGGGGCGGGCTTCTTCGTCGTCCGGGTCAGTGGGCCTTGGTGAAGGCCTCCTTCCAGCTGAGCACCGAGTTGGTCTGCAGCAGCCCGCGGCGGTAGATCCGGGCACCGGCCCAGATGGCCACGGCCATGAAGGCGACGGCCACCAGCAGGGCCAGCACGGCGTCGAGCCAGGTGGACTCACCGCTCAGCAGGCGGCCCGGCATCGACACCGTGGATGCGATGGGCACGTAGCTGAGCACCTCCGCGACCGTGCCGCGGGCGAGGAAGCCGGCCATGTAGACGAGCATGACCACCATGGTCAGCGGGGTGGTGGTCTGGCTCAGGTCCTGCACGCGGGTGGCCAGCGAACCGGCTGCGGCCCACAGGCACGCGAGCGAGGCGAAGCCCACCAGGAAGAACAGGACGAACCAGCCGGCGACGGGGGCCAGCATGCCCACGAAGCCCTTCCACTGGGTGAACGACAGCCCCACGAGGGCCACGGTCGCGATGAGGACCACCTGGCTGAGCGCCATGATCGTGTTGCCGACGATCTTGCCGAGCAGCAACTGACGGGTGGGGATGGCGGCGGCGAGGATCTCGACGATGCGTGACTCCTTCTCGGTGACCACCGAGTTGGCGATCTGCATGCCGTAGGTGATGGCCGACAGCATGAACAGCACGGCGAACGCCAGCGTGGCCACCATGATGGTCACGCCCTGGCCCTCTTCCGCTTCGAGCGACACCAGTTCGAGGTCGGCGCCGACGGAGAGGGCGGCCATGTCGACGCCGTGCTCGGCGGCGTTGACCTCCAGCTGGTGGTCGCGGACCGCACCCGTGAGGTCCGGGGTGTCCATGATGTTCTTCACCGTGAGCTTCCAGCCACCCTCGGCGCTGTGCTCGAGGGCACCCGCGGCGTCGCCCTCCTCCACGGAGGCGAGCAATTCGTCCTCGGACAGGCGCAGCGGCTCCAACGGGCGCAGGTCGTTGCTGGCGCTCACGACGACCTGGGCGGCCTCGTCAGTGGCGACGGCGACCTTGGTCGTGTCGCCGTCCATCAGGCCGCCGAACAGCAGGCCCAGCGCGACGAGGCCGATGGTGGTCAGGGTGCCGATCCAGAAGGCCTTGTCGGAGATCTGGGTCATGATCTCGCGCTTGGCGACGATCATCCACGGCGGGGTGGTGGTGCGGGTGTTCATCGGGTGACCTCCCGGTAGTAGTCGCTGAGGGGGCGGATGATGGGGGCGAAGTGGCGCACGGCGCCCCGAGCCATTGCTTCGGCGAGGACGCGCTGGCCCACGCCGTCGTCGGCGAAGGAGACCTCTGCCTGGGGGCCGTCGAGGTCGATGACGGTGACGCCGGACTCGCCGCGCAACCATCCGAGGTCGGCGTCGGCCTGGATCCGGTGGTGGGTGGGGCCGGCAGCGCGCAGTTCTTCGACGCCGCCGGCCGCCAGGACCTCGCCCTTGCGCAGGATCACGATCTGGTGGCACAGCCGCTCCACCAGCTCCAACTGGTGGGAGGAGAACAGCACGGGCACGCCGCGCTTGGTGAACTCGGTGAGCAGGGCGAACATCTCGTCGACCGCCTCGGGGTCGAGCCCACTGAACGGCTCGTCGAGGATGAGGGCCTTGGGGGACGCGATGACCGCACCCGCGATCTGGACGCGCTGCTGGTTGCCCAGCGACAGCTTCTCGAGCTTGTCCTTGGTGCGCTCGCCGAGGTTGAACCGCTCGAGCAGTTCGCGTGCCGCGGTACGTGCGTCGTGCGGCGTCATGCCGTGGAGTTCGCCGAGGTAGGCGAGCTGGGGGAGGATCGGCTGCTTGGGGTAGAGGCCGCGCTCCTCCGGCATGTAGCCGAACTGGGCGCGGTCACTGGCGGTGATCGGGCGCCCGTCCCAGAGGACTTCGCCGGACGACGGGGCGAGCACCCCCATGACGATCCGCATGGTGGTGGTCTTGCCTGCGCCGTTGCCGCCGACGAAGCCGGTGAACCGGCCCGCCGGCACGCTGAACGTCACGTCGTTCAGGGCCGTGAGGTCACCGAACGTACGGGTGACTGAGATGATGTCGAGCATGGCACCAGCCTGCCGTGACGGGGGTGGGCGCTGCATCGGCCCGGTGGGGGAAATGTCAGGTGGAGGGAGTCATCCCTTCGGATGAGATCGGGTCAGCCCATGCTCGAACGCGAAGATGACGGCCTGCACCCGGTCCCGTACGCCGAGCTTCGCCAGGCAGCTGGACACGTGCGTCTTGACGGTGGCCTCGCTGACGTACAGCTCGGCCGCGATCTCGGCGTTGCTCAGCCCCTGTGCCATCGCGGCGAGCACGTCGAGCTCGCGCTGGGTCAACCGCTCGATGGCCGGGTGCGGGTGGGTGCCGTTGGCGACGGCGTGCAGGGCCTGCTCGATGACGCGGCGGGTCACCTCCGGTGCGAGCAGCGCCCCGCCGTCGGCGACGGTGCGGATGGCCTCGAGGAGCCGCTCGGGCTCGCAGTTCTTGAGGAGGAAGCCGGCGGCCCCGGCCTCCAGTGCGTCGAAGAGGTAGTCGTCGCGGTCGAGCGTGGTGAGGATGATCACCTGGGTGTCGCCGGCCTCGCGCACCGCGCGGGTGGCCTCGAGCCCGTTCATGCGGGGCATCTCGATGTCCATCAGCATGATGTCGGGAGTCCGTGACGCGGCGAGGTCGACCGCGCCGTGCCCGTCGCCGGCCTCACCGACGAGTTCGATGTCGTCCTCGACGCTGAGCATCAGCGAGAAGGCGCGGCGCACCAGCGCCTGGTCGTCGACGAGGGCGACGCGGATCATGCATGGGCCTTTCGGGGGAGGCGGACGTGGACGCGGTAGCCGCGGCTTGACCGGGGGCCCATGTCGACGGTGCCGCCCAGCGCGGCGACCCGCTCGCGCATGCCGACGTGCCCGAGGCCCGACCCGCCGCTGCGCGGCACGGGCAGCCCGTCGTCGGTGACCTCGAGCTCGGTGCAGTCGTCGCCGAGGCGGACGACGACCCGGGCGTGGTCCGCAGTGGAGTGCCGGCGCACGTTGGTCAGGGCCTCCTGGGCGATGCGGACGAGCGCCCCGCCCTGGGTCGTGGTGAGGTCGTCGGCCCCGGCCGGGTCGCCTACGAGCTCGAACGTCACGACCAGCCCATCGGTGGAGGCCTCGTCAGCCAGTGCGCGCAGCGCCTCCATCGAGCCACCGACACCGGTGGTGGGGGACACGTCCCGCAGCGAGCCGAGGAGCGAGCGCAGCTCGGCGACCGCGCTGCGCGACATGTCCTCGACGTCGCGCAGGGCGTCCGCGGCCGCCGCGGGCCTGCTCTCCATGGCCCGCCGGGCGGCGGCCGTCTGGATGCCGATGAGAGAGATGTGGTGGGCCACCGAATCGTGCAGGTCCCTGGCGATCCGCAGCCGCTCGGCCAGCACCGCCTGTTCCGCCAACTGCTGTGCCTGTGCCTTGACCAGCGCCTGGGACTGCGCCAGCACGTCGGCGTCGCGGGCCTGGCGCCACGCGTTGCGCCCGAGCCAGAGGGCGCCCCCGAAGTACGCTGCGTTGAGCAGCAGGGTGGCGACGTAGTACCAGGCAGTGGGCTGGAACTCGTCCGGGTTGATCGAACGCTGGTAGGAGTCGGCGGCGACGAGCCACACCATCATCGCCAGCAGCACCGCGCCCGTGGCGAGGGCAAGGGTGTCGCGCCGCCGGGCGTAGGCCATGGCCGTGTACATCGCGAGGAAGTACACCACCTGCATGCTCGGCATGCTGGCCACCAACGGCCAGGCGCTGCCCGCCGCCACGAAGTGCACGCCGGTCAACAGCACCATCACCGACAGCGGGAAGACCCGCCGGTACGCCAGCAGTGCGACGGCTGCGGCGATGGCGCCGAGGTTGGGCCACACGTCGACGTCACCGCTGAGGTCCGCAATGCCGTCATAGGTGAGGACCAAGGCCATGGAGATCACGCCGAGGACCACGGCGACGACCAGGTCGCTCAGGCTGGGCCTCCGGGGGGTCTCCCTGACGAAGTCCTCATCCATCCCGAAGAACCCGCGCAGTGCCTCAACCATGGTCGGCAGTCTAGGGCGCGTCGCCGGGGGAGCGGGTAGCGTGGGTCCATGAGCAACACGGAGACCTCCCCCCAGGTGCTCGAGTGTGAGCACGAGGACCACGGACCCACCGAGATCCAGCAACTGCATCCCCGCCTCGTCAGCCTCGGCGAGGGCCCCGAGGCCATGACGGTGCGCCGCACCATACCCCAGCTCGAACGTTCCTTCGTCGGGGCGTGGTGCTTCGCAGACCATTACGGCCCCAACCTCGTCGCGGCCACGTGCGGCATGGACGTGGCACCCCATCCGCACACGTCGTTGCAGACGGTGAGCTGGTTGTTCGACGGCGAGATCGAGCACCGCGACTCGGGCGGCATCCATGACCTGGTGCGGCCCGGTGAGGTCAACCTGATGACGTCGGGGCACGGCATCTCTCATTCGGAGGTGTCGACGCCGCAGACGGAGTTCCTGCACGGCGTCCAGCTGTGGGTGGTGCTGCCGGAGCACGCGAAGGACACCCACCGCGACTTCCAACACCACCGTCCCGACGTCGTCGACATCCCGGGCGGCCTGGCGAAGGTCATGGTCGGGTCGCTGGCGGGCGACTCCTCGCCCATCACGACGGAGACGCCCCTGTTGGGCGCGGAGGTCATCCTGCGGCCCGGGGCCGACTGGGAGTTCGAGGTGGACCCCACCTTCGAGCACGGCGTCCTCGTCGACTCCGGCGTCGTCGAGATGGACGGAGTGGAGATCGACAAGGACATCATGGGCGTGCGCGACGCGGGCCTGGGGCACCTGCGGCTCTCGAACCCCAGCGACAAGCCCGCCCGCGTGATGCTGCTCGGCGGCACCCCGTTCGAGGAGGGCATCGTGATGTGGTGGAACTTCATCGGGCGCAGGCACGAGGAGATCGTGGAACTGCGGGAGGCCTGGCAGCGCGACGACGACCGCTTCGGCGGCGTCCGCGGCTACAAGGGCGCGTTGCGCAAGCTGGAGGCCCCACCGCTGCCCGGGACCCGGCTCAAGCCGCGCTTCCGCCGCCGTCGCTGACCCGGGGCCCGGTCACCAGCTGCGGTCGAGGGGACGACCCTCCTCGTAGCCGCTGCCGCTCTGGACCCCGACGACGGCGCGGTCCGCGAACTCGGCGAGGCCGCGGGCCCCGGCGTAGGTGCACGACGAGCGAACGCCGCTGGTGATCCAGTCGATCAGGTCCTCGACGCCCGGGCGGCGGGGGTCGAGGTACATCCGCGAGGTGGAGATGCCCTCCTCGAACATCGCCGCGCGGGCCCGCTGGTACGCCGACTGCTCGCGCGTGCGATTGCGCACGGCCCGCGCCGACGCCATCCCGAAGGATTCCTTGAACATGCGGCCCTCCGCGTCGACGAGGTGGTCGCCCGTCGACTCGTGCGTGCCGGCGAACCACGAACCGATCATCACCGAGCCCGCGTCCGCGGCCAGCGCGAGGGCGACGTCGCGGGGGTGGCGCACGCCGCCGTCGGCCCAGATCGACTTGCCGTGCTCGCGCGCTGCGGCCGAGCACTCGAGGACGGCGGAGAACTGCGGGCGGCCCACGCCGGTCTGCATGCGCGTCGTGCACATCGCCCCGGGGCCGACGCCCACCTTGAGGATGTCCGCGCCGGCCTCGATGAGGTCGTGCACGCCATCTGCGGTCACCACGTTGCCGGCGACGATCAGGATCCGGCGGCCAGTCTCGGCCTCGAAGCGGTCGCGCTCCTGGCGTGCGATGCCCAGGGCGCCGATCATCTTCTCCTGGTGTCCGTGTGCGGTGTCCATCACCAGCACGTCGGCACGGCCCTCCAGCGCGGCGCGGACCTTGGCCGCGATGTCGCCGTTGATGCCGACGGCGACGCCGGCGCGCAGCCTGCCCTCGTGGTCGACGGCGGGGGAGTAGATCCCGGAACGCAGCGCACCCTTGGGCGTCATCACGCCGACGAGGCGCTGGTCCGCATCCACCGCGACGGCCACCTTCTGGTGGTGTTCGGACAGGGTCGCGAAGACCTCGGACGGCGCGGTGTCGGCCGACACCAGCGTCACGTCGGTGGTCATCACGTCACGGGCCTGCGCGAAGCGGTCGGCACCCTCGGCGTCGGACGGGTGCACCAGTCCGAGCACCTTGCGGTCCGCGTCGATCACGACGGCGACGCCGTGCGATCGCTTGGGGATCAGCTGCAGGACCATGCCGACGGTGGTGTCCAGCGAGACGGTCACCGCGGTGTCGAACACGAGGTGGGAGGCCTTGACCTTCCGGATCGACTCGGCCACCACGTCGCTGGGGATGTCCTGCGGGAAGATCGCGAGACCGCCGCGGCGGGCCATGGTCTCCGCCATGCGCCGGCCGGCGACCGCCGTCATGTTGGCCGCCACGAGCGGCGTGGGGGTGGCCAGGCCGTCGGTGGAGGTGAGGTCGACGTCGAGCCGGGAGCTCACGTTGGAGCGGCTCGGCACCATGAAGACGTCGCTGTAGGTCAGGTCGTAGGTGGGGTCACCGTGAAGGAATCGCACGTTTGCCCATTCTACAACTTTGACGTGCGAAACCGAATCGGCCCATAGGCACATCGGCGCCGCCCCGTGTGGGGCGGCGCCGATCCGTCAGCGGTCCTTCTCAGCGATGCGAGGATCCCTCGAGCACCGGCCGGTCGTGGTCGTCCTCATCGTGGTGATGGGCCGCCTCGATCTCGGCTGCCGTGGGCTTGGCGATGTCGCTGCCGAGGTACCAGCGCGACAGCCTGGCCCGCAGGCCGCCGATGCCGCCCTTCTTCGCGACGCCTGCCGCATCGGTGCTGCCACCGGCCGCGAGCGCCTGTCGTTGCAGGTGCTGCGTGAGCGCGAACTGCTCATGCGCGTCGACCGGGACGTGCGCCTCGGAGTAGCCGCCCTCGACGCTGCGGACGATCACGCCGTCCTCGGAGCCGTGCAGCGCACGTTCACGGTCTGCCCGCTGCAGGGCGAGGCAGATGCGCTTGGTGATGATGAACGCGATGATCGGGCCCACGAACACCGCGATGCGCAGGAAGATCGTGATGGCGTTGAGGCTGAGCGAGAATCGCGTGGCGATGATGTCGTTCGAGCCGCCCAGCCAGAACAGGCCGTAGGCCGTGATGCCGGCGACGCCCAGCGCGGTGCGCGTGGGGGCGTTGCGGGGACGGTCCAGCAGGTGGTGTTCGCGGTCGTCGCCGGTCAGCCAGCGCTCCACGAACGGCCACACGCCCAGCAGCGTGAACAGGATCCCCATCAGGCCGACGCCGGGCACGAACACCGCCCAGGTCCAGGTGGTGCCGCCCCAGTGCGATTCCCAGAACGGCGGGATCAGGCGCAGCGCGCCCTCGACGAAGCCCATGTACCAGTCGGGCTGCGAGCCTGCGGTGACCTTCGCCGGATCGTAGGGGCCGTAGTTCCACACCGGGTTGATCTGGAACAGGCCGCCCATGAGGACGAGGAAGCCGAACACGATGAAGAAGAAGCCGCCGGCCTTGGCCATGTAGACGGGGAACAGCGGGTAGCCGACCACGTTGTTCTCGGTGCGGCCCGGCCCCGGGTACTGCGTGTGCTTGTGGTACACCACGAGGGCCAGGTGGGCGGAGACGAGGCCGAGCAGCAGGCCCGGGATCAGCAGGATGTGTGCCATGTACAGGCGCGAGATGATGAGGCTGCCCGGGAACTCGCCGCCGAAGACCAGGAACTCCACCCAGGTGCCGACCAGCGGGATCGAGCGGATCAGGCCGTCGACGAAGCGAAGGCCGGTGCCGGAGAGCAGGTCGTCGGGGAGGGAGTAGCCGGTGAAGCCGGCCATCAGCGACATCGACAGCAGCCCCACGCCGATGAGCCAGTTGATCTCGCGCGGCTTGCGGAACGCGCCGGTGAAGAACACGCGCAGCATGTGGACGGTGGAGGCCGCCACGAACAGCAGGGCCGCCCAGTGGTGGATCTGGCGCACCAGCAGGCCGCCGCGCACGTCGAAGGAGATCTCCAGCGTCGACGCGAAGGCCTCCGAGATCGGCATGCCCTTCATCAGCTGGTAGGAGCCGTCGTAGTGGATCTCGGCCATCGACGGCTTGAACCAGATGGTCAGGAAGACGCCGGTCAGCAGCAGCACGATGAACGAGTACAGGGCGATCTCGCCGAGGAGGAACGACCAGTGGTCGGGGAAGACCTTGCGCAGGCCGGTGCGCCCGACCTTGCCGAGGCCGAGGCGGTCGTCGGCCCACGCCACGATGCCCGGCGTGTTGTTGGCCTTCCTGCTGGGTGCGCCCTGGGCCTCGACCGAGGGCGACGTGTCGACGACGCTCGTGGGCTTGGCCATCACTGGTCTCCGTCCTTGAAGTCATTGCGCGAGTCGCGCTCGAAGTAGCTCGGGCCGACGGGCACGGTGAAGTCGCTCGTCGCCACCAGGTAGCCCTCGTCGTCCACCGAGATCGGCAGCTGCGGCAACGACCGGGCGGCCGGGCCGAACACGACGACGCCGCTGTTGCCGAGGTCGAACGTCGACTGGTGGCACGGGCACAGCAGGTGGTGCGTCTGGCGTTCCCACAGCGAGATGGGGCAACCGACGTGCGTGCAGATCTTGGAGTAGGCGAGGATGCCCGAGACCTGCCAGTCCTGCCGTGACGGCGGGATCGTGATCGAGTTGGGGTCCATCCGCACCACGATGATCGCAGCCTTGGCCTTGGCCTGGTGGGCCTCGACGCCGTGGAGTTCGCGGTAGTTGGCGGGCTGGGCGTTGACCAGCTGGCCCACCTCGAGGTGCTCGGGGCGCAGTTCGACCCAGTTCTCGTCGTTGACGAGGCGCACGCCGGGTGCCCAGATCGTCTTCTCGATCGTCTGCTCCCGCACGCGGCGGGTGGGGTGCGGGCCCATGTCCGCGAGCAGCACGACGGCGGGCACCAGCGTGATGCCGAGGGCGCCGCCGAGCGCGCCGAGGATGAGCGGTCGGCGCTTGACGGCAGCCTGCTCCACGCCGTCGCGGAAGTGGTGCATCGTCAGCTCGACGTCCTCAGGGGAGGATGCAGCGCTGTGCCGCGGGTCGACCGACTCGTGGTCGCCCATGAGCACGCGCGCCCACTGGACGACGGCCAGGCCGATGAGGAGCACCGCGAGGCCCGCCGTCACGCCGAGGCCGACGTTCATGGCGCTGGCGCGCAGCCAGCCGAAGTCGATGTAGGCGTCGCGGGGGACGGCGAAGTAGATCACGACGAAGGCGATGGCGAGCACCGGCACCAGGCCGAGCATGGTGAGGACGGCCAGGTAAGCGCGGTTGCCCGCTCCCTCGTCGGTGTCGGTGAAGCGCTCGACGTGCTCCTCCAGGCCCGGGTCCGCGACGCTGTGACCCAGCTCGGGGTCCTGGACGGGCATATTGTTCCAGCTCATCGGGCGCGAGCCCCCTTCCGTGCGATCCACAGGGCGACGATCGAGAGGCCGCCGATGCCCACGATGAACACCCACCAGCCCTCGGCGACCGGGCCGGCGTCACCCATGGTGAGGCCGCCGTAGTTCGGCTGCTCGTCTGCAGCCTCGAGGTAAGCGATGATCTCGCTCACGCTCTGGTCCGTGAGGACGTCCTTGGAGAACATCGGCATCTGCTGCGGCCCCGTGCGGACCGCCTCGTAGACGTGCACGGGGGTCGTGTCGGTCAGGTTGGGTGCGAACTTGCCCTCGGGCATGGCTCCGCCGCCACCGAGCACGCCGTGACAGGCGGAGCAGTTGGCCCGGAACAGGGCGCCGCCGCGGGCGATGGCCAGGGCCTTCTCGTCCTCGGCGAGGTTGAGGGCGTCGAGCGAGTACTGCGACTCCTCCGGGATGCCGGGGCCGGGGCCCAGCGAGGCGACGTAGGCCGCGACGGCCTCGATCTGCTCCTGGGTGTAGTTCACCTTGCGCGCGCGGATCTGTGCCTCGAGGCGCGAGGCGGGCATGCGCCCGGTGCCCATCTGGAAGTCCACGGACGCGGCGCCCACGCCGATGAGCGTGGGCCCCTGCGTGGTGCCCTCGCCGCCGAGGCCGTGGCACGACGAGCACGTGGTCATGTAGATGTCCTTGCCCTGCTCGATCTGCAGGGTGGTCTCGGTCTCCGCCGAGGAGCGTGGCGGGCTCACGACGGAGTAGCTGAGGCCGACGACGAGGAGGGCCAAGATCAGCAGCAGGGGCCGGGCCGCGGCGTGCCGCCTGAGGTTGGTGGATTTCTTCACTGAAATGAAACTCCCGGTCTCGGTCTAGCGGAGGAAGTACAGGACGCCGAACAGCGCGATCCAGATGACGTCGACGAAGTGCCAGTAGTACGACACGACGTGCGCGTGGACCGTCTGCTCGTGGGTGTGGATGCGGGTCATGTAGGAGCGGGCCAGCACGTACCACATGGCGACGACGCCACCGAAGACGTGGATGCCGTGGATGCCGGTGGCCAGGAAGAACAGTGACCAGTACTGGTTGGTCGACATGAAGATGCCCTCGTTGAACAGGGTGAAGTACTCCCACACCTGACCGGCGACGAACACCGAGCCGAGGATCGCCGAGACGATGAAGCCCTGGCGCACGCCCCACTTCAGCGGGTTGAACCACGAACCCTCCACGCGGCCGGCCTCGGCCGCGTTGGCGCCCAACTGGATGGTCACCGAGCTCAACACCAGGATCGACGTGTTGATGCTGGCGAAGAGCAGGTCGAGGTGGGCGCTCTCCGTCGTCCACATGGACTCGACGCCAGCGGCAGCGGCGGCGTCGGCCGCCATCGAGCGGGTCCAGAAGTAGGCGGCGAAGATGGCGCCGAAGAACATCAGTTCGCTCGCCAGCCACACGATCACGCCGATCGCCGTCGTGTCAGGACGGCCATACGGCTTGTTCAGACGTGCGGACGGCACCGGGTGAACGGCGCCGGTGGGCAGCTCCGTTGGTGCTTGGATGAGTTCATGATTCGTGGCCACGGGGTCATTATTGCCTCAAAACGCGCATAGGTCACGCCAACACCAACATTGGGACCACCCCCCGTAATTCGCAGAAAGGGCTATGCGATAATGCGCGACATGTTCAGCGGCTCCCTGGCCCTCCTTCCCCTCCACGCCAAGCCCGACGACGACATCCTCCCGCTCGTCGGCTCGCGGTACTTCACCGCGTGGGAGTTCCCGCCCGGGGCGCTCATCGGGCTCCTCGTGGCCGCCGGGCTCTACCTGTGGGGCGTCCAGCGGCTCCGGACCCGCGGCGACCGGTGGCCGGTGATGCGCACCATCTCGTTCCTCGTGCTGGGCCTGGGCTCGATCGCGGTGGGCACGTTCTCGTTCCTCGGGGTCTACGACACGGTGCTCTTCTGGTCGCACATGGTCCAGCACATGTTGTTCGCGATGATCGCCCCGGTGTTCATCGTCTTCGGGGCCCCCGTGACGCTGGCGCTGCGGGCGCTGCCGAAGCGGCCGCGCGCCGTCCTGCTGAAGGTGTTGCACTCCTGGTTCGGCAAGTTCGTCATGTTCCCGCCGCTGACGACGGCGCTCATGGTGGTCTACCCGTTCGGCCTCTATATGAGCGGCCTGTACGAGATCACGCTGCGCAACGACCTGGCCCATGACCTCCTCCACCTGTTCCTCGTGACCATGGGCGTGCTGTTCTTCTTCCCGCTGCTGGGCGTGGACCCGGTGCCGATCAAGATGCCCTACCCCATCCGGATCCTGCTGTTCTTCATCACGATGCCGTTCCACGCGTTCCTCGGCGTGACGATCATGGGGTCGAGCAGGTTGGTCGCGGAGGAGTGGTACCTGTCCTTCGAGCGGACGTGGGGCCTCTCGCCCATGGCTGACCAGGAATGGGCCGGCGCGCTGATGTGGGCCACCGGCGACCTCACCATGTTCGCCGCGATGATCACGATCTTCGTCCAGTGGGTGAAGGACTCCAACCGGGAGGCCCGTCGGGTGGACCGCGCGCTGGACCGCGAGGAGGCCCGGCGCGCCCGGGCCGAGGGACTTGGCTACCATGACCCCCAGAGACAATCTCAACCCATCGTCGACACCGACAACGCGAAGGAAGACCGACAATGAGCGATGCCACCGTGAAGGTGCTGGTGTTCTCCGACGACCGGCTGGTGCGTGAGCAGATCCGCTTGACGCTCGGCCGGCGTGTGGCACCGGACCTGCCGCAGATCGAGGTCTTCGAGGTCGCGACGCAGGGCGCGCTCCTGCGCACCCTCGACGCAGGCACCGACTACACGCTGATGATCTTCGACGGCGACGCGCAGCCGTCGGGCGGCTTCGGCCTGGCCCACCAGGTCAAGGAGGAGTACGCCGACAGCGCCCCCATCATGCTGCTGGTCAAGCGCGAGGCCGACGCATGGCTGGCCTCCTGGACCCGTGCCGAGGCGGTGACCCCGTTCCCGATCGACCCGGTCACCATGCCGCAGCAGGCCGCCCACCTGATCCGCGCCCGTCTGGCGGAGGTCGCCTGATGTCGACCAGCTACACGTGGCCTGACATCCTGACCGGCCTCGTCCGGCGCGAGGGCCTGGAGGCCTCGGCCGCCACGTGGGCGCTCAACGAGATCCTCGCGGGCCGCGCCTCCGACGTGCAGATCGCCGCCATGCTGACCGCACTGCGGGCGAAGGGCGAGACCGAGGACGAGATCGCCGGGCTGGCCGATGCCATGCTCGCCAACGCCACCCACATCTCACTTGACCCTGATGCCGTCGACGTGGTGGGCACCGGCGGAGACCGCGCGAACACCGTCAACATCTCGACCATGGCCGCGATCGTCGCCGCCGCGGCGGGCGCGAAGGTGGTCAAGCACGGCTCCCGGGCCGCGTCCTCGCAGGCGGGCACGGCTGACACGCTGGAGGCGCTCGGGGTCAAGCTCGACGTGGAGCCGTCGAAGCAGGCCGACATCCTGGCCGAGGCCGGCATCGCCTTCCTGTTCGCGCAGCTGTACCACCCCGCCATGAAGAACGTCGCCGGCGTGCGCAAGGCGCTGGGCATCCAGACCACCTTCAACTTCCTCGGGCCCCTGGCCAACCCGGCCCGCCCGCGCGCCATGGCGCTGGGCGTGGCCAACGACGACATCGCACCCGTGATCGCCCGCGTCCTCGCAGAGCGCGGCACCCGCGGCATGGTCTTCCGCGGCTTCGACGGGCTCGACGAACTCACCACCACGTCGGAGTCCGACGTGTGGCTGATCTCCGAGGGCCGGGTGTTCCGCACCGTCCTGGACCCGCGTGACCTCGGCCTGGAGCCGGCGTCGCCGTTCGAACTCCAGGGAGGCCCCGCCGAGCACAACGCGCAGGTGGTCCGAGACCTGGTCGCGGGCAAGACCGGCCCCGTGCGTGACATCGTCGTGCTGAACGCGGCCGCGGCGCTGCTGGCCTACCGGGGCATCTCGACGGTGACCGAGCTGCTGGACCAGCTGAAGCCGACGCTCGCGGCGGCCAACGACGCGATCGACTCCGGCAGGGCCGCCCAGACCCTCGAGACGTGGGTGGCCGCTACCCACCGTTGAGGTGGGGCACGGCCGCCACCACGGGGCCGAGCCACAGTGCAGGGCCGAAGGGGAAGTGCTTCGGCCGGCCGGCGGAGCGACGCGCCCAGAGCGCGTGGGCGATCCCGTGCAGCGCGCCCAGCAGGGTGCCGGCGAGCAGCGCGCTCGTCCAGGCGCCCACCCCCGACTGCCCTGCCACCGCGCCGATGAGGGCCGCGAGCCGCACGTCGCCGAACCCGAGAGTGGCGGCGACGCGCCAGGCGAGGTAGAAGAAGGCCAGCGCCGCAGCGCCGCCGACGACTGCCCCTGCGGCGGCCCGCCAGTCCGCCAACCCCAGCGGCACCAGGCCGGCCAGCATCAACAGCCCGCCCAGGTGGTTGAGCTGCTTCGGAAGGAAGGTGGTGAGCACGTCCACCGCCACCAGCGGCACCCCGACGGCGAGGTAGGGCACCCACAGCCAGTGGTGCGCTGCGGGCACCAGCCACAGCACCCCGGACACCGCCGCCGCGGTGGCGCCCACCCACATGGTGCTGCGCCGCGACACGAGGGCGCCGAAGCGCGGGGCGTCGGGGTCTGCCACCCGGACGCGGGGGAGTGCGACCAACCACACGGCCAGCGACATCGCGACGACCGCCAGGGCCGTGAACCAGGTCATGGTCCCGACCCTAGGGATACGGCGGGGTCACCGGCCGGAGGGCTGTGGACAACTAGAAATGGGTCTGCAGGTCCGGCACCCAGGTGCCGGGGCCGGTGAACGAGACCGACCCGAGGCCCTGCCACTGTGCGGCCTCCTCCAGCAGGGGCGCGACACGGGCGGCCAACTCGGTGGCACGGTGGGCGCTGGCGGGCTCGACGTGGGCGTGTTGCACGCGCAGCACACCTGCCTGCCTGTCGGCCTTCAGGTCGACCCGCCCCACGAGTTCGTCATCGACCAGCACCGGCAGCACGTAGTACCCGTGCTGCCGTTGCGCGGCTGGGGTGTAGATCGAGATGCGGTAGTGGAAGCCGAACATGCGCTCCGCGCGGGGCCGGAACCAGACCAGCGGGTCGAACGGCGACAGCAGCGCGGCCCCACTGACCGAACGGGGGGTGCGCTGCCCGGCGGCGAGCCATGCCTCGCGGCCCCAGCCCTCCACCTCCACCGGTTCGAGTTCGCCGCGGGCCACCAGCGCGTCGACCGCGAGCCTGGCGGGCGCCCGCTTGATGCGGGGGTAGTCCGCCAGGTCGTCGAGCGTGGCGACCCCGTGGGCCACGGCGGCCCGACGAACCAGCTCGACGACCGCCTCGTCCTCGGGGACCTCGACCCGGGCCTCCGGAGGCAGCACATCGGCGGCGACGCCGTAGACCCGTTCGAACCTGTCGCGTCCGACGACGACGATCTGCCCCCGGCGGAACAACCGCTCCGCCGCCCAGTACACGTCGTTCTTGTTCCACCAACCGCCGCTGGTGGCCACGTTGTCGGGGTGTTCGAGGTCGCGGATGCGCATGGGCCCCGCCGTGTGGAATTCGGCGAGCACCTCGTCGATGAGCCGCTGGTTGGCTATGACCCAGGCCTCCCAGTTCGGGCGCCCGGGGCGGCGCCGGTGCCACGCCCACAACGGCCAGTCCGCCACCGGGAGGACGGCGGCCTCGTGCGCCGTGTACTCGGTGTAGCCGCCCAGACGGGTGGCGCGCTGGTCGTGGTGGAGCAGCCTGTCCAGCGCGTCGCGGTCGTACGGGCCGAGCCGGGAGAGCAGGGGAAGGTAGTGGGACCTCTCGAAGACGTTGACGGTGTCGAGTTGCAGGACGCCGAGGCGGGCGATGACCTTCCGCAGCGCCGCCGCGCCCACCGTCGGCCTCCTGGGGTGGGCCAGGCCCTGCGCATCGACGGCGATGCGGCGGGCGGCGGCTGAACTGAGGCGTCTGGGCATGCGCCCCACAATAGGACCGGGCGCCGACAAGCGTCGGCGCCCGGTGGGGTCAGTGCTCAGCGGTCAGCGCTGGGCCTTGGTGAAGCCGGCGGCCTCGGCCGCCTCCTCGGAGTTGAACCAGACCTCGGCGATGGTGCGGTCGTACCCGCCGCTGCCCTCGACGTGATACTTCTTCGAGCGCTCGTTGCCCTTGATGGTGTAGCCCTCCGGCGGCTCGGAGCCCACGTACGAGCCCTCCCCGTAGCCAGCGCCCGCCTCCGGGGCGGCCGTGGTCGCGTCGTCGACGACGCTGACCGTCTCCTCCGTGAGGGTCTGGGCCTGCACCTCTTCCTCGGACGGTTCCGCGGCCTCGTCTGCGGGCTCGGCCGTGTCGGAGGCGAACTTCGCGGCGTTCGAGAACGTGTCGTTGTTGTTCACGTAGGCCTTGGAGGGCTCGTGCGCAGTCCAGCCGTCGTCCTTGGGCGACAGGAAGTGGCGCACGGCGGCCACGGCGCCGGCGACGATGGCGCCGATGGCGATGACCTTGCCGAACGTACGCCAGCCGCTCTTCCTGGGGGCCGGCTCGAGCTCGCCCTTCAGCGCCTTGATGGCGGCCTTGCCGCGGCGGCCGCCCTCGACGACGGCCGGGTGCTCGGCGGCGTGGTGCAGGAACTCCTGGACCTTCGGCAGCAGGTCGTCCTCGACCCGCTCGCGCGCGACCTCGATGGCCGGGGCCACCTTGCTCATCGCGTCCTTGAGGTGCGGTTCGAGGTCGTCGAGGCGCTTCGCGGCGTAATCGGCGGTGCGGATCTTCGCGTCGTGCAGGACGGGTGCGGCCTGCCTCTGGAGGTCTGCCAGCGCCACCTGCGCGCGGTCCAGACCTTCCTTCAGGGTGGCGGTCGAGTACTCGGCGGCGGCGGCAGCGGTCTCTGCGGCGGCCTTCTTCAGTTCTTGTGACCTTCTCACAAGTTCCTCCCATGGTCGTGGCTCGTGGTCGAGCAGATTCCACGCTACCTGCTTGTAGGGTCCGCTCAAGGGGATTGGCGCAACTTCGCCCGTCTGACAGACTGGGCCACGCTACTGAATCATCAGAAAGGAAAGCGCGTGACCACCGCTACCCTCAAGACGAACCACGGTGACATCGTCATCGAGCTGTTCGACAACCACGCCCCGAAGACCGTCGAGAACTTCGTCGGCCTCGCCGGCGGCACCAAGGAGTACGTCGACGCCAAGACCGGCGGCAACACCACGGGCCGGTACTACGACGGCCTGACGTTCCACCGCGTGATCGACGGCTTCATGATCCAGGGTGGCTGCCCCCGTGGCGACGGCCGCGGCGGACCGGGCTACACCTTCGCCGACGAGTTCCACCCCGAACTGCAGTTCAACCGCCCCTACCTCCTGGCGATGGCCAACGCAGGCCCGGGTACCAACGGCTCGCAGTTCTTCATCACCGTTGCCCCCACGCCCCACCTGAACAACCGCCACACGATCTTCGGTGAGGTGACCGACCCGGAGAGCCAGAAGGTGGTCGACTCCATCGCCACGACGCGCACCAGCTTCGGGGACCGCCCCGTCGAGCCCGTCGTCATCGAGACCGTCGAGATCGCCTGACGCGACGGCGCAACCACCTACGAGGCGAGCAGTTCCGCGAGGGGCTGCTCGCCGAGTAGTTCCCGGGGGAGTGCGCCGTCGGGCAGGCCCGCGTGCAGCGGCCACTCCCAGCTGCCGTCCGTCTCGATGAGCCGGACGCCGGGGAGTTCGAGCCAGGCGGCGACGCGCTCCGCCTCCTCGATGCTGGCCGCGGGCCACCCGCCCACGGCCGGGAGCACCGTCTCGGCCATCGCGGCCGCCTCCTCGGCGGCAGTGCGCGCCCGAGCCGAGGGCGCCGAGGTGGCCGCCGCGAGCCGCCCGTAGCGGATCACGTGGATGTCCCAGCCGGCCGCCGACGGTACGGCGGCCACCAGTTCGCGGCACCGGGCCAGCGACCGCACGCGGTGGAACCGCAGCGAGGTGCGGTAATAGGCGGTGAGGCGCTCGGCCACCTCACCCGCCTCCTCGTAGCGTTGTTGGCCGACGAGCTTGGTCAGCCGGCCGCGGACGCTGCGCAGCACGGGACGCACGTCGGCCTCCCAGCTGCTGCGCACCTCCTCCACGACGGAGGGGTAGGCCTCCGCGCCGGCGCCGAGCTCACAGGGCGCGAGGCAGCGGCCCATCTCCGCCAGCGCGCACGACGCCGACGGCGTGCGCCTCGACAGCCGGGGCGTGCAGCGCCTGAGCTTGAACGCGTCGTACAGGGTGAGGGCCGCCTCGTTCGCGGCGTCCCTGCTGCGGAACGGCCCGAAGTGGGGCGCCTGGTCGCGCACCGTGTGCACGACCGACAGGCGGGGGAAGGCCTCGTCGGTCAGCTTCAGCCACGTGAGCTTGCGCTGGTTCTTCGAGCGCCGGTTGTACCGCGGCGCCAAGGACTCGATCATGCGCAGCTCACGCACCTCCGCCTCCAGGTCCGTGGCGCATTCGATGAACTCCACACCGGTGGCGACCCGCACCATCTCGTGGATGCGGCCGCGCTTCTCGGCGGCCGAGAAGTACGACCGCACCCGGCGCTTCAGGTTGTTGGACTTGCCGACGTACAGGACCTCGCGCTTCGGCGTGCCGTCCGCCGCCGTCGAATCCGCGACGAAGAAGTAGACCCCGGCCGTCTCCGGTGCGCCCTGCGCCCACACGCGCTTGGCGCGCCTGTCTGGTGAGACCTGCAGCGCGAACTCCGTGAGGTCCTCCAGCGTGTGGACGCCCAGGTTGCCCACCCGCGCGAGCAACCCATGCAGCACGTCGACGGTGGCGCGGGCGTCACTGAGCGCGCGGTGGTTGGGTTCCGTCGTCGAGCGGAAGTGCCGCGCGAGCGTGGCGAGCTTGCAGTTGGGCACCTCGTCGCGCAGCAGGGCGGTGCGCGCCACCGCAACGGTGTCGACCACGGTGGGCCGGGGCCAGCTGAGCCCCAACTGCTCGTAGCCGCGGCGCAGGAAGCCGGTGTCGAAGCGCGCGTTGTGTGCCACGAGCGCCGAGCCCCTGGCGAACTCCGCGAACGCGGGCAGCACCTCCGCCAGGGGAGGGGCGCCGGCCACCATCTGGTTGGTGATGCCCGTGAGCACCTGGATCATGGGCGGGATGGGGGCCGAGGGGCGCACCAGGGTCTGGAACTCGCCGAGCACCTCCCCACCACGGACCTTGACCGCCCCCACCTCGGTGATCTCCGAATCCGCCGCGCCGCCGGTGGTCTCGAGGTCCACCACGACGAACGTGACGTCCGCCAGCGGCACCCCGAGGTCGTCGAAGGAGGGCTGCACGGCGGTGGTTCTGGACATGGGGGAGACGATAATCGCCGGGTCCGACACATCCCGCCAAGCGGGCTGAGCGAGTCGCGTGGACGGACTTTGAGAAACCCTGAAGAGAGCTTAGGATTCTCTCAGACTTCGATCCGCCATCCCTGGAGCTTCCGTGAACCGAGTTCGTGCCGCCGTCGCCGCTGTACTCACCTCTGCAGTCCTCGTCACCGGTTCCGTCGTGGCCAGCGCAGACCCGCAGGCGGTGGAGCAGGCCCGGCTCGACCTCGAGCGCATCCACCAGGAGGCGTCCGCGATCGACCAGCAGATCATCGAGGCGCATGACCGTGCACAGCAGGCCGAGAAGAAGCTGACCCGCCTCAAGTCGGACGTCCAGGCACAGGAGGAGAAGGTCGCCGCGATGTCGTCCGAGCTGGGCGACGTGGCTGCCTTCCAGCTGCAGCACGACTCCGTCTCGCTCGCGGCGCAACTCCTGCTCAGCAGCTCCTCGGACAACTTCCTCAGCGGGCTGTCCACGCTGCACAGCGAGGTGGACCGCAGCAACGCAGGCATCCAGCAGCTGCAGCTGGTCCAGGCCAAGCTCACCACCCTGCGCGAGGACGCCGCCGCCACGGAGGCCGCCCTCAAGGCCGAGGCGGTCGCCAAGGAAGCCCTGGCCGCGGACTACGACACCAAGGAGGCCGAGGCCGAGGCCGTCTACAAGCGTCTCTCCGCAGAGGAACGCGAGCGCCTCGCCCGCCTCGAGGCGGAGCGCGAGCGTCGCGCAGAGGAAGCCCAGCGCCGGGCGGAGCAGCAGCGCGCCGCCCGCTCGCAGGACGCTGCGGCCGCCGCGCCCGGAGCCGCACCGGAAGCTGCTGCCCCCGTCGTCGAGTCCGCAGGCTCGGGCCGCGCGCAGGACGTCGTCAACGCGGCGTTGAGCAAGGTCGGCAAGCGCTACGTGTGGGGCACCTCGGGTGAGAACACCTTCGACTGCTCCGGCCTCACCAGCTGGGCCTACCGCCAGATCGGCGTGAACCTGTCCCGCTCGTCGCGCACCCAGTGGAGCTCGGCCGGCTACAAGGTCTCGAAGTCCGAGCTGAAGCCGGGCGACCTGGTGTTCTACTACAGCCCGGTCAGCCACGTGGGCATCTACATCGGCAACGGCAAGATCGTCGACGCGGCCAACCCCCGCACCGGCGTGCGCGTGGCCAGCCTGAACTCCATGCCGTTCACCGGCGCCCGCCGCGTCGTCGGCTGATCAGGGCGGATTCGGCGGTTTCCCGAACAAGACCGCCGCGCACCACTAGAGTCGCGGGTACCGCACCTCAACGGCGAGGTGCGGCCCTCACCACGACCCGATCACGCGCCGGGGGAAACCGCGGTTCGGTAATCCAGCCCGCATCGTGGTCCATCCGCGACGTCGTGAACAGGGCGCTGCCCGCCCTCGAATTGACCAGTCTCCTTCACCTTTCGGAGCATTAAGTTCGTTTTTGAACACAAAGGTTCCAGTCTCGCTAGAGTCATTGGAAACCGCACTCAACGTCGAGAGCGGCCTCAATGGTGAGGGGAACAATGGACATCAACGAAATCATTGTGTGGATCTTGATGATCTGCATGGTGCTCGGCGGTATCGACCGGGCAATCGGCAACAAGTTCGGCCTCGGTGAGCATTTCGAAGAGGGCTTCAACGCACTGGGTCCGCTGGCGCTGGCCATGGTGGGCGTCACCTCCCTGGCGCCTGTGCTCGAGAAACTGCTCAGCCCGATCATCAGCCCGCTGTACGGGGTGGTCGGGGCTGACCCGGCCATGTTCGCCGGCACTCTGCTCGCCAACGACATGGGTGGGTGGCCGCTGGCCGAGCAGATGACGGACGACCTCATGGCCGCGCAGTTGTCCGGCCTGATCCTGGGCTCCATGATGGGCCCGACCATCGTGTTCACCATCCCGGTGGCGCTGAGCATCATCAGCAAGGAGGACAGGGGATACCTGGCCAAGGGCATCCTCGCCGGCATCGTGACCATCCCCATCGGCGTGTTCGTCGGCGGTGTGGCCGCAGGCTTCCCCGTCGGGTTCGTGCTGGTCAACCTCATCCCGGTGATCGTCGCGGCCGTCCTCATCGCGATCGGCCTGTGGCTCATCCCCGAGGGCATGACCAGGGGCTTCGAGGCGTTTGGCAAGGGACTGGTCTTCGTGATCACGGTCGGCCTCATCATCGGTGTGTTCGAGTACATGACCGGCGTACAGATCATGCCCGCCGGATGGGAACTCGCTCCGCCCACCGATGGCCTGGCCACCGTCGCCCAGATCGGCATGATGCTGCTGGGCGCCTTCCCGGCCGTCGCGCTGATCGTCAAGTACGCGGCCAAGCCGCTGTCGAAGGTCGGAGTGCCGGTCACGGGTTTTCTGGTGATGCGAACCCCCCCCGGTACCGGATAGGGTATAGTGCATCACATGACACAACGCGTACCCGGCGGGCTCCTCGGCATGAACGAGGCGGCCGCCGGTGGCATGGTCGCAACGCTGGCCAACAACATCCCCATGTTCCAGCTGATGAAGGACATGGACCCACGGGGCAAGGTGCTCAACAGCGCGTTCGCCGTGTCTGCGGCCTTCGTGCTGGGCGACCACCTCGGCTTCACCGCCGGTGTCGAACGCAGCATGATCGCCCCCATGATGGCGGGCAAGCTGACCGCCGGCATCCTCGCGGTGGCCCTGGCCTACCTGTTGTTCCGCCGGTCTCTTCCGGCCGCAGCAGCGCACGAGCCTGCCGGGCGCAGGGCGCAGGAGCCGGTCATCGACCTCGAGCCGGAACACGAGCCGGACGCCCGTCCGCCGCTGCGCGACGATCCCAAGGACGCGGCGGAGGCCTGACATGCGCATCGCCAGGGTCATCGGATCGGCCGTGTCCACCATCAAGGCGGAGACACTGCGCGGCACGAAGCTGCTGCTGGTACAGCCAGCCTCCACCGCTGATGAGTTGATGGGCGACGAAGTGTTCGTCGCCGTCGACGCGGTCGGTGCGGGCCAGGGCGAACTCGTCCTGATCAGCGAGGGGAGCGCTGGCCGCCACACGCCCCTCACGAAGGACGCACCGGTGGACGCGGTCATCCTCGCCATCCTCGATTCGCTCGAGGTTGGGGGCGAGACCACGTTCCGCAAGAGCTGACGCACCGCAGGCAGTCACAGTGGGAAGGGAGGTGTGATGGACAGCCGGGACATGCTCTCCGTCGGGATCGACGTGGGAACCACGACCAGCCAGTTGGTCCTGTCGGAACTGACGGTGAGCAATCGGGCCCGCCCGGGCCTGGTGCCCCGGCTGGACATCGACGCCCGCCGGGTGCTCTACCAGAGCGAGCCGCACCTCACGCCGCTGCGGACGGCAGACGAGGTGGACGTCGACCGACTCGTGACGCTGATCCGAGCCGAGTACCGCAGGGCCGGGGTCAAACCCGATCAGGTGGAGACCGGAGCGGTCATCATCACGGGCGAGACGGCGAGGGCCCGCAACGCGGAGGAGATCCTGAAGGGCCTCGGCGACTTGGCGGGCGAGTTCGTCGTCACGGTGGCAGGCCCGAACCTCGAATCGCAGATTGCGGGGCGCGGCTCCGGCGCCGCCCAGTGGTCGGCCGACAACTACGCCACGGTCATCAACGTCGACATCGGCGGGGGTTCGTCGAACGCCGCGATCTTCCGCTCGGGCGGCCATGTCGCGTCGGCGGCGTCCATGGTGGGCGGTCGCCAGGCGGTGCTCGACCCCTCGTCGGGCGTGCTGACGCACCTCGCGCCCATCGGGAGGATGCTGAAGCACGAACTCGGCCTCGACCTGCGCGAAGGCGCGGTGCCGGCCATGGGGGAGTTGCGCAGGCTGACCGACGCCATGGCGGAGATCATCGTCGAGCTCTGCCTGGGTGAGACCTCCGCACTGGCGGCGAAGGCGGCGCTCAGCCCGCCGCTCGCCGTCGAGGGTGCGGTCGGCGCGTACTTCGTCTCCGGCGGGGTGGGGGCCCTCTACTACGACCATGCGCCGGCCGGCAGTCTCTCCGAGGTCTGCCGGTGGGGCGACGTCGGGCCGCTGTTGGCCGACTCGCTGCGCCGGAACCAGCGTTGGGCGGCATTGCGGGTGGAACAGCCGGAGCAGACGCTCAGGGCCACGGTGCTGGGTGCCGCGAGCCAACAGGTGACGCTGTCCGGTTCCACCATCTGGGCGGAGGACTCCCATCTTCCGTTGCGCAGTGCGCCCGTCATCGAACCACGCCTCCGCGACGCGGTGCCGGGGCTCGATGACGCCGCAGCGATCACGCAGACGCTGGGGGCCGCCGTCGAGAGGTGGGACAGGGGTGACGGTGCGGAGGGGGACTTCGCGGTGTCGCTGGATCTGCCGCACCGGCTCAACTACCCGCAGGTCACGGCACTGGCCCAGGGCATCTGTCGTTTCGCGGAACGGCACCTTCCCCGGGACAGGCCACTGGTGCTCGTGACGGAAGCCGACTATGCGCAGGTCCTGGGCCAGACCATCAAACAGGACCTGCCCGACGTGCCATTGATCGTGGTCGATCAAATCCAGCTCGGTGAAGGCGACTTCATCGATATCGGGGAACCACTCTTCGACGGCAGAGTCGTTCCGGTGTCAGTGAAGACACTGATCTTCTACCAAGCCGCCGACAACTGAAGAAACAGTCACATCAGACATCAGCCGAGCAAAGACAGGGAGCTGACCGTGGAAAAGAAGAGCAGGAGGTGAATTCGATGCTGTTGCGGACGAAGCTGTTCGGACACACCTACGAGTTCGCCGACATCAAGGATCTCTTGGCCAAGGCCAACGAGGAGAAGTCCGGCGACCAGCAGGCAGGCATCGCCGCCGCCTCTGCCGCCGAACGGGTGGCGGCACGACACGTGCTTGCAGAGGTGCCGCTGAGCGCCCTGCGCGAAAACCCGGTGGTCCCCTACGACGAGGACGAGGTCACCAGGGCCATCGACGACGGCATCAACGAGACGATCTACAACGAGATCAAGGGATGGAGCGTCGGGGACTTCCGCGAATGGATCCTGTCCAACAAGACCACGGGCGAGGACATCGCCCGGATCAGCCACTCGCTCACCGGCGAGATGGTGGCTGCGGTCACCAAGCTCATGGGCAACCTCGACCTCGTGGTCGCCGCCAAGAAGATCCGCGTCGTGACGCATTGTGCCGGCACGATGGGACTACCAGGCACCTTCGCCTCGCGGCTCCAGCCGAACCACCCCACGGATTCGGTCGACGGCATCCGGGCCTCGATCTACGAGGGCCTGTCGTTCGGTTCCGGTGACTCGGTCATCGGCATCAACCCGTCCGACGACTCCGTCGGCTCGGTCGGACGGCTCCTCGACATGGTCTACGACGTCATCACCCGGTGGGAGGTCCCCACCCAGAACTGTGTGCTGGCGCACGTCACCACCCAGATGGAGTGCCTGCGCCGCGGTGCGCCCGTCGGGCTGATCTTCCAGTCCATCGCGGGCTCGCAGAAGGCCATGGAGAGCTTCGGCATCTCGGTGGGCCTGCTCGACGAGGCGTACGAGCTGGCACAGAAGTACTGCGTCACCACGGGCCCGAACTACATGTACTTCGAGACCGGCCAGGGCTCCGCGTTGTCCGCCGACGGGCACCACGGCGCCGACCAGTTGGTGTTGGAGGCGCGCAACTATGCCATCGCCCGGCGCTGGAAGCCCTATCAGGTCAACACCGTCGTCGGATTCATCGGCCCCGAGTACCTCTACGACTCGGTGCAGATCATCCGCGCCGGCCTCGAGGACCATTTCATGGGCAAGCTCAGCGGCATCTCGATGGGCTGCGACGTGTGTTACACCAACCACGCGAAGTCCGACCAGAACAGCAACGACAACCTGGCCGTGCTCCTGGCCTCGGCCGGCGCCAACTTCATCATGGGCATCCCCATGGGCGACGACGCGATGCTGAGCTACCAGACCACCAGCTACCACGACGCCCCGGCCATCAGGCAGGCGCTGGGGCTGCGTCCGTTGCCCGAGTTCGAGGCGTGGATGGAAGAGGTGGGCCTGTGGAAGGACGGCCAGCTCACCGATATCGCCGGCGATGCGTCCTTCTTCCTGAAGAGGTGAACAGATGAACCAGAAGATTGAGGAGATCGTCGCCCGCGTGCTCGCGGAGTTGAAGGCGGAGGGCTTCGAACCCAGGGACGCCACGCACCAGAAGGCCCAATCGGTGATCCACCGCGACGGAGGAGACCTCGTCATCGACCTGGCCGATCCCACGGAGGACGCGCCACGGCACGCCATGCTGGTGGACAACCCCGCGGACGCGGATGGCCTGCGCAACCTCATGGCCACCACGAGCGCCCGCTTGGGGGTGGGCCGGGCAGGGCCGCGGCCCAAGACCGCCACCGCCCTGCTGTTCCAGGCTGACCACGGAGTGACGCAGGACGCCATCTACGGCGTCGTCTCGCAGGAGATCAGGGACCACTTCAACCTGTTCACGGTCACCACCAAGGTCGAGGACCGCGCCGAGTTCCTGCTCCGCCCGGACCTGGGCCGGCTGCTCAACGACGAGGCCAAGAAGCTGATCGAGGAGAAGTGCGTCAAGGGGCCGGACGTGCAGTTGTGCGTCGTCGACGGCTTGTCGGCCGCAGCGATCGACAACAACCTGCGCGACATCTACCCCGTGATCGAGCAGGGCCTCAAGTCCTCCGGGCTCACCGTCGGCACCCCGTTCTTCGTCGAGAACGGCCGCGTTGGCCTCATGAACGACATCAACACCATCATCAGGGCCAAGGTCGTCGTCCTGCTCATCGGCGAACGCCCAGGGCTGGGCATCGCAGACGCCATGAGCGCCTACATGGGCTTCGACCCGCAGCCCGGCAAGTCCGACGCCGACCGTGACCTGATCTGCATGATCACCACGCACGGCGGCACCAACCCGCTCGAGGCCGGCGCCTACATCGTCGAGTTCATCAAGCGGATGCTCAAGTACAGCGCCAGCGGGGTCAAGCTCCGCGAGGTCGCGAAGGACTGACGGAAGGAAACCGACATGGCAATTCTGGAACCGGTCAAGCCGACCATCCTGGCCGTGCGCATCATCGCGAACGTCGATCGGGGCTTCGCGGAGAAGTTGGGGCTGGCCGACGATCAGCGGTCGCTGGGCCTCATCACGTGTGACATCGACGACTCGCTGTACGTGTCGCTCGACGACGCCACCAAGTACGCCGAGGTCGACGTCGTCTACGCCAAGAGCTTCTACGCAGGATCCGGCTACCCGTCGGGCCCCCTCTCCGGCGAGATCATCGGCATGCTGGCCGGCCCGACACCGGCCGAGGTGCGCGCCGGCGTCGACGCCGCCATCTCCTACGCGGAGGAGGAGGCCTGGTTCTACAGCGCCGACGAAGCGGGCGAGCTGAACTTCTTCGCCCACCTCATCTCCAGCACCGGAAGCTACCTCTCGGCGGCGGCGGGCATCCCGCAGGGCGAACCCCTCGCGTACCTGATCGCACCGCCGCTCGAGGCCACCTATGCGCTCGACCTGGCCGTCAAGGCTGCGGACGTCTCCGTCCGGGAGTACTACGCACCGCCGAGCGAGACCAACTTCGCAGGCGGTCTCCTCACCGGTTCGCAGAGCGCATGCCGGGCGGCGTGCGCGGCGTTCCAGGACGGGGTGCTCGAAGTCGCGGCCAACCCGAAGCGACTCTAGGAGCGCTGAGAGATGAGCCCGAACAACATGGACTCGGATCTGAGGTCCATCCAGCAGGCCAGGGATCTGGCCGTGGCCGCGAGGGAGGCGATGCGGTCCTTCCAGTTCGCCTCCCAGGCGCAGGTGGACAAGATCTGCGAAGCCATGGTGGCGGCAGCGATGAGGGAGGCCGGACGGCTGGGCCAGCTGGCCCACGACGAGACAGGTTTCGGCTACCCGGCGCACAAGCGGGTCAAGAACGAGTTCGCCGCGCAGGGGGTGTGGGATTCCATCAGGGACATCCCCACCTGCGGCGTCCTGCGTCGTGACGAGAGCCGGGGCATCGTCGAGATCGGCTGGCCGGTGGGTGTGCTGTGCGCGCTCACGCCGTCCACCAACCCGACCTCCACGGCGATCTTCAAGATCCTCATCGGGGTCAAGGCCCGCAACGCGGTGGTCGTGGCGCCCCATCCCTCGGCGAAGGAGTGCACCGCGGAAGCGGTCCGGGTCATGGCCGAGGCCGGCGAGGCGGCGGGCATGCCCGCCGGCCTGGTCAGTTGCATGACCGAGCTCAGCCTCGATGGCACCAACGAGTTGATGAACCACTACGCCACGTCCATGATCCTGGCCACCGGCGGCCCGGGCATGGTCAAGGCGGCCCACAGCTGCGGAAAGCCCGCACTGGGCGTGGGGCCCGGCAACGTGCCGGCCTACGTCGACCGTTCGGCGCACATCGTCAAGGCTGCCCAGATGATCGTGGAGTCGAAGTCGTTCGACTGCTCCACCATCTGCGCGACCGAGCAGGTGGTCATCGCCGACCGGCCCATCGCCGACCGGCTCAAGGCCGAGATGCAGCAGCGGGGCGCGCAGTGGTTGACGGCCGAGGAGGCTGACAAGCTCGCCGGCGCCATGTTCCGGCCCAACGGAATGATGTACGCGCACTATGTGGGCCGCACCCCTCAGGAACTGGGCCGCATGGCGGGCATCCAGGTACCGGAAGCGACCCGCATCCTCGTGGCACCCCTCGACGGTGTCGGTCCGAAGTACCCGCTCTCACGGGAGAAGCTCACCACCGTGCTCGGCTGGATGGTCGAGGACGGCTGGAGGGCGGGCTGCGACCGCGCCGTGCAACTGCTCAAGTTCGGCGGCGACGGCCACTCGATGGTCATCCACTCGCGCGACGAGGAATCCATCCTGCAGTTCGGCATCGAGAAGCCGGCGTTCCGGATCCTGGTCAACACCTGGGGCAGCCTCGGTGGCGTGGGAGCCACGACGGGGGTGCGGCCGTCCATGACGCTCGCGCCCGGGGGCATCGGCGGTGCGGTGGTCAGCGACAACATCACCGTCGAGCACGTCCTCAACGTCAAGCGCCTCGCGTACCACCTTCGTCCGGCCCCGGACGTGGCCAGGGCGCACGGGGGTCGGCTCGACGGCATGACGCCGGAGGTCGGGGAGACCGACGAGCCCTCATCGCCGGTGGGGGCCCAGGGGCAGGACGCAGATGCCGCCCTGATCGAACGACTGGTCCGCCAGGTACTGACAGAAATGCAGAAATGAGGTCCGCGAGGAGGTAGCCAATGACCGAACAACCAACCACTGAGCCGCCGAGGCGCAGACCGGGCAACGGCAAGAAGCCAGAAGCCCCAGCCGACACCGCGGTGCAGGCCACCGAAGAGGCCCCGCCGCCGTCGGCGCCACCCACACCACAGACCCAACCGGAAACCAACCAGGAAACCCCAGTAACACCCATTCAAAGGAGAACTCCCATGGCAGATGTCCAGATGATCGCGCTCGGCATGGTCGAGACCAAGGGCCTCGTCGGCGCCATCGAGGCCGCTGACGCAATGGTCAAGGCCGCCAACGTCCGGCTGATCGGCAAGGAACAGATCGGTGCCGGCCTCGTCACCGTGTTCGTGCGTGGCGACGTCGGCGCGGTGAAGGCCGCCACCGATGCGGGCGCAGCGGCCGCGGGCCGCGTCGGCGAGCTGATCTCCGTGCACGTGATCCCGCGTCCGCACGGCGACGTCGAACTCGTCCTCCCGCATCGCGACTGAGCACCCACCGCACGATCGTCAACCGGAAGGAGTGAGCCGTCATGGGCAGGAGCGTCATCACGGCAGCCGAGGTCGAAGCAGCCTCGGGCCCGAGCCTCGTGGTGCCCACCGATGCCATCGTCACCCCGCTCGCGCGGGACGTGGCGAAGGACCGGGGGATCAGCATTGTGCGGGGCGGGCCCGTGGCTGCCCCGCCGCGGGCCGATGACGCGCTCACGACGAAGATCCGCTCGATCGTGTCGTCCATGCTGGGGTCGGGTGGGGGCGAGCTCGCCGCCCCCACCAGTCGGCCCCGCGTCAAGCTGGCCCGCCAGGCCGACGCCAGGCTCGAACCCTTCCCCTACCCGGGGCCACCTCCGTCCATGGCCGTGACCGCCGGTGACGTCGTCACGGCCGACGACGGGGCGCCCATGGCGGCGGGCTACCTCACGCTCACCAAGGGGGCCTTCCCGTGGACCCTCACCTACGACGAGATCCAGATCGTCCTGGAGGGCGAACTGCATCTCGGGGGCGACGGCGGCGACCAGATCGGCCGCCCGGGCGACATCCTCTACGTGCCGAAGGGGTCCTCGATCACGTTCGGCACGCCGTCGTGGGCCAAGTTCATCTACGTCACCTTCCCCGCCAACTGGGAGGAAGGGCTCTGAACATGCATCTCTCCCCGGCCGTGCCCGGGACGGCAGCCAGGCCGCCCGCGCCCGTCAAACGCACCATGAAGGCCGCCAAGGCAGCCCTGAGGCGACCCCAACGCATCGCGCCCGGGACCCCCATCAGGGTGGGCGTCGACCTGGGCACCGCGTTCAGCGTCGTCATGGTCACGGCTGAGGACGGCACGCCGCTCGCCGCCGCCACGCAGTTCGCCGACGTGGTGCGCGACGGAGTGGTGTGGGATTTCGCGGGCGCCCAGGCGGTGATCCGTGAGCTCCGGAGCCGCGTCGAGGCGGCCACCGGCCGCACCCTGACGCAGGGCGCAGTCACCATCCCGCCCGCAGTGGGCACGGCCGACCACCGCGCGCACCGCTACGTCCTCGAGGGGGCCGGCATCGACTGCGCCGCCGTCGTGGACGAGACCACTGCCGCCAACGCAGTCCTCGGCATCACCGACGGCGCAGTGGTGGACATCGGCGGCGGCACCACGGGTGTCGCGATCCTGCGCGACGGTGAGGTCGTCGACACCATCGACGAGCCGACCGGCGGCACCCACCTGTCACTGGTCATCGCGGGGGCGCTGAAGATCCCGGTGGCGGAGGCGGAGAAGCGCAAGGTCAGGAAGGCGGAGCAGGAGGCGCTGCTGCCTCTCGTGCACCCCACCCTGGAGAAGATCTCCACCATCGTGCGCTCAGCGGTGGCGGACCACGACATCGACGTCATCCACCTCGTCGGAGGCACTGCCGCCTTCCTCGGCATCGCCGACATCATGGCCGACATCACGGGGATCCGCACCGAGGTGGCCCCGGAACCCATGCTCGTCACACCGCTCGGGGTGGCCAGCTTCGCCCCGCCCATCGCCCAGAAGGGAGGCCATTGACATGGCCGATCAGTCCGATTTCCAGTTGCGGGCCTACTGCCATCTCGATCGCATCCAGCCGCAGTTCGCGGCCTTCACCGGCAAGATCGCGGCCGGCTCGCCGCCCGTGGAGGGCATGAGCAGCCTCTATGTGGAGATGGCCCCGGGCAACTGGGTCTTCCGCGTGGTCGACACCGTGCTGAAGGCCGTCGACGTGAAGCCTGGGGCGCAGGTGGTCGAACGCCAGTTCGGCATGTTCGAGGTGCACTCGGACAACCAGTCCGAGGTGCTGCGCGCCGGTGAGGTGGTGCTCGAGTCGCTCGGGCTGCCCGTGGAGGCGCGCATCGCGCCGAAGATCGCCTCGGAGCAGATCATCACCAACGTCCATCCCCTCCAGGCCCAGGTCCTCAACCGGATGAACATGGGCACCATGATCGAAGGTGGCCACACGATGCTCGTGCTCGAGGTGGAGCCCGCCGCCTACATCACGTTGGCCGCCAATGAGGCCGAGAAGGCCTCACCGATCTTCCTCAACCACATGAGTTCCGTGGGCATCTACGGCCGCATGTGGATCTCCGGCACCGAGGCCGACATCGAAGCGGCCCGCGAGGCCGCCATCACCGCCATCGAAGCAGTCACGGGACAGTAAGGAACACGCCATGCCTCGCCGCGTACTCACCAAGGACACCATCGACCAACTGCTGGCCTCCGGCACCAGCGAGATCCGCCTCACGGCCGGCGACATCGTCACCGCACTGGCCAAGGAGTATGCGCTGGAGCGCGGACTCCGGCTCGTCCCTGCCCACGACGCCTCTCCCGCAACGTCGGCCCGCCCGGAGCCGACGGTGACGCAGCCCCCCGACGCCGACGGGGTGGGCATCGCAGTGCGGGAGGCGGTGGTGGCCGCGTTGGGTTACGAGCCCGACGGGCTGGACAGCGCCATCTCCAAGGCCCTCAAGAAGTAGCGCCATGCCCCCGGGCGCTGACGCGCGCGGTGCTTCGATCTACCTCTGCCCGACCGAGCACTGCCCACACCTACTGCAGTTCGCCGTCGGCATGCTGGAGCCACTGGGTGCGCAGCACGCCTCCGTCGGGGTGTTCCGGCCCATCGTGGCCGAGCCCGATGACCCGGTGCTGGCCGCCCTGCTCGAACAGGTCGACGACGATGGCGCCAAACCCCGGTGGGGCGCCACCGCGGATGAGGTGCTGCACAACTCGACGGCGGCCATGGCGCAGATCATCGCGCGCTTCGCCGAGTGCGCCGAGGCCCACGAGGCGGTGCTGGTGCTGGGCAGCGAGTACGACTGCTCACTGGCCCCCATCGAGTTCGCGTGGAACACGCGCGTGGCGGCCAACCTCGATGTGCCGATGGTGCTCGTGGTGCCCTCCGGTGGGGGAGCGGAACTCACCCGTGAGCGCATCGACGTGGCGCTCGACGAGGCGACGCGCAATTTCGCGCAGGTGGTGGGCGTGCTCGCACCTCGTAGCGAGGGTCAGGACCTGACCGCGCAGGCTCTCGGTGACCTGCCTGTGCCGGCCTTCGTCGTGGCCGAGGTGACTGGGGCGGTGAACGGTCTTGATGGCGCCTTGGCCGCGATCGGCGCCGAACCCGTCGCCGGTGCCGGGGACCTGACGGCGGTGGCGCCGCGACGATCGCTCCTGATCGCCGACATGAGCCTGACGAACCTCCTGCCGCAGGTGCGGGCCGAATCCCTGGTCATCTTCTCCGCCGACCGCGCCGAGATCGGTGTGGGCGTCCCGTTGGCGGCCGCGACCGGGAGGTTCCCGGCCCCGGCCGCCGCCATCGCGGCGGGTCCGTGGCCGCTCGACCCCGCCGTCGGCACCTTCTGGCAGCGCCTGACTCCGCAGGCGCCTCTGCTGCGCACGCGCAGGACCATCGAGCAGGTGTACCTGGCGCTGGGCGACTACGAGCGGGTACCTGCGCAGCTCGATGCGCGTCAGGTGCGGCAGGCGAGGGAGTTCTTCGCCCGCGACGCCGACGCCGAACAACTGTTGCGCGGCGCCAGGACCCTCGGGCGGGCAGATGTCGTCACGCCGCTGATGTTCGAGCATCGGCTGCTGGAGGCGGCGCGCGCTGCCGACCGGCACATCGTGCTGCCGGAGGGGGAGGAGGAGCGCATCATCCGCGCGGCCCACCGGTTGCTCGACCAGGGCATCTGCCGGATCACCCTGCTCGGGGACCCGTCGGTCATCAGGCGCACGGCCCAGGAACTGGACCTCAACATCGCCGCCGCGCACCTGATCGATCCCGCGGACAGCCCCCTGCGGGAGCGCTTCGCGCAGAGTTACGCGCAGCTGCGGGCGAAGAAGGGTGTCACCCTGGAGCAGGCGCGCGAGACCATGTCCGATCCCAGCTACTTCGGCACGATGATGGTGCACGAATCCCTTGCCGACGGCATGGTCTCCGGTGCCGTCAACACCACCGCGCACACCATCCGCCCGGCGCTGCAGATCATCCGGACCGTGCCGGGCATCTCGGTGGTGTCGTCGGTGTTCCTGATGTGCCTGGCCGACCGGGTGCTGGTGTTCGGGGACTGCGCGGTCAACCCCAACCCCACGCCGGAGCAGGTGGCCGAGATCGCCATCAGCTCTGCAGAGACCGCGCGCCAGTTCGGCATTCATCCCCGCGTTGCGATGTTGTCCTACTCGACGGGCACCTCCGGCTCGGGCCCGGACGTGGAGCAGACCATCGAGGCCACCCGGCTCGTGCGCGAGAAGGCGCCCGATCTGGCCGTGGACGGGCCGCTTCAGTACGACGCCGCCGTCGAGCCGAGCGTGGCCCGGACCAAGGCGCCGGGCTCACCCGTGGCCGGGCGCGCCACCGTGCTGATCTTCCCCGACCTGCAGACGGGCAACAACACCTACAAGGCCGTCCAGCGCAGCGCCGGTGCACTGGCGATCGGGCCGGTTCTCCAGGGCCTGAACAGGCCCGTCAACGACCTGTCGCGCGGCGCGCTGGTCTCCGACATCGTCAACACGGTGGCCATCACCGCGATCCAGGCAGGGAGGTAGCCATGACCGGCCGCATGCGTGCCGCAGTCGTCACGCAGTTCCGCAACCCCCTCGAGTTGCGTGAGGTCCCCGTCCCCGAACCGGGTTGGGGTGAGGTGCTCGTCCGGGTGCGTGCCTGCGGGGTGTGCCACACGGACCTGCACACCATCCACGGCGACTGGCCCGACAAGCCCGCGCTGCCGCGCATCCCCGGCCACGAAGCCGTGGGGGAGGTGGTGGCGCTCGGCCCCGGCGTCGAACTGCACCACATCGGCGACCGGGTGGGCGTGCCATGGCTGCACGAGGCCTGCGGGCGGTGCGAGCAGTGCATGTCGGGTTGGGAGACGTTGTGCGCCCGCCAACGCCGCACTGGTTACGACGTGGACGGCGGCTTCGCCGATTTCGTGGTGGCCCGCGCGGACTTCGCGGTGCAACTGCCGGCTGGCCTCAGCTACGAACAGGCCGCTCCGCTCATGTGCGCGGGTCTCACCGTCTACAAGGGCCTCATGATGACCGACTCGGCGCCTGGGGACTGGGTGGTCGTCTCCGGCGTCGGCGGCCTCGGCCACCTGGCGGTGCAGTACGCCCGCGCGATGGGCCTCCGGGTGGTCGCCACCGACATCGACGACGCCAAGCTCACCCTCGCCGCGCGCCTGGGCGCCAACCTCACGGTCAACGTGCGCGAGGCCGATCCCGTGAGCTACGTCCAGCGCACCGTCGGTGGAGCGCATTCCGCGTTGGTGACGGCCGTTTCGCCCGCCGCCTTCGGCCAGACGGTCGCCATGATGCGGCCGGGCGGCACGGTCGTGCTCAACGGACTTCCACCGGGAGACTTCCCGATCAACATCTATGACATGGTCATGCGCGCCATCACACTGCGCGGGTCCATCGTCGGCACCCGCTACGACCTGGACCGGGCCTTGGCGTTGGCGACGCAGGCCCGCATCGAGGCGACGGTCCACCCCGCGCGACTCGATGACGTCAACGACGTGCTGGCCAAGCTCGAAGGGTCACCGCTGCCGGGCCGCACCGTCCTCGAGTTCTAGCCCGCCGCGGTGATGAATCTGCGTGACTCGGCCACGATGAGCTCGGCGTCGTGGTCGAGGGTGGCCACGTGGTAGCTGCGGCCCAACTCCACGTCGCGCACGTCCGGCACGTTCTGCCGGATGAGCTCTCGGCTCGTGGTGTCGACGACGTGGTCCACCGTCGACGTCATGAGCAGGACGGCGCCCCCCACCTGCGGCAGGCGTTGCTGCGTGTCGGTCCACAGGTCCTGGAGCGTGGCGAGGCTCGTCACCGAGAAGCGCGAGTAGGCCGGCTCCTCGACGCCCGGTTTGGCGATGTCGGAGGCAATGCCACGCTGTGACGGCAGCAGCCGGTGGACCCTCACGGCCGGTGCCACGCGCCAGTCACGCGTTCCGATGGAGGGGTTGACCAGCAGCGTCCCGGCAACCGGCTGCCGCGCGGCGAGCTGCAGGGCCAGCGCGCCGCCCATCGACAGCCCGGCGACGTGGACCGTGTGGCACGAGGCGGCCAACTCGAGGTAGGCGTCCTCGAGGGCGTTGAACCAGTCCCACCAGCGGGTGCGCGCGAGGTCGCGCCAGTGCGTCCCGTGGCCGGGGAGCCGCGGGACGACGACCCGGACCCCTGGCCAGCCACCGTCGCGTTCCGCGAGGCCCCGCGCCCAGGGCAGGACGCCGCCGACGGTGCTGGTGAAGCCGTGCGCCATGACGACGCCGATGCCGCCGTCGCCGCCGCGGTAGGGGCGGGCTTCGTCTCGGACTGCTCGGAAGGTGGCCATGTCCATACGATGGCAGAGATTAGACTGCGGCCCATGTGGTACCAGTTCTTCAAGTTCACGATCTTCCTGCCGATGGTGAAGTACGGCTACGGCACCAAGGTGATCGGCAAGGAGAACTTCCCGCGCCAGGGCGGCGCCATCCTCGCCAGCAACCACATCGGCGCGCTCGATTCCCTCGTGATCCCGGCCAGCATGCCGCGCAAGATCATCTTCCCGGCCAAGGCGGAACTGTTCACCGGGGAGGGGGGAGTGGGCAGCAAGATCGTGGCGTGGTTCCTGAAGAACGTGGGCATGGTGCCCATGGACCGCAGCGGTGGGCGGGCAAGCGCCCAGGCGCTCGGCAGCATCACCTCGGTCCTGGCGGACGGCAACGTCGTCGGCATCTACCCGGAGGGCACCCGCTCACCCGACGGCAGGCTCTACAAGGGCAAGACGGGCATGGCCCGGATGGCGCTGAGCAACCGCGTCCCCGTCGTCCCCGTCGGCGTGTCGGGCACCAAGTCGTTCAAGGGTCCGTTCGGGCTGCCGTGGCTGCGCCGGCCGGTGGTGATCATCGGCAAGCCGCTCGACTTCTCCGCCCACGCCACCGACAAGCCGTCCACCAAGCTGCTGCGCTGGGTGACCGACGAGACCCTCGCCGCGATCCAGCAGCTCACCGGTCAGGAGTACGCCGACGTCTACGCCACCCGGGTCAAGCACGGCGACCTGAAGGACGTCGGGTCGGACGAGTTCGTGCTCCCGCGGCCGGGGGGCGGAGAGCCACCGGAGGCCGGCGCAGACGATGCCTGAGACCCAGTGGGAGAACCCGCAGTCGCTCCAGGGGCTGCGCTGGCTGACGCCGCAGTCGCTGTGGTACCGCGACCGCAATGACGTCCTGGGGCGCGTCTACACCGTCGTGGAGGTCGCCCGCGGGCTGCTCGGCGTGCACGTCGTGCTGGTCAACTTCCTCCTGGTGCTCCCGCGCGCGAGCAACCCTTCCGGAGTCATCGTGGCCAGCCTCGCGCTGGTCTTCTGGCACATCTTCGTCTCGCTGCGGATGCGCCGGCCGTCGCGGCGCACGTACATGGCGCACCTGGCAGACCTCGGGGTCACGCTGGCCATCATCCTCAGCACCGCCCTGGTGGTCCCGCCCGGGGCCGCCCCGCTCTCGCTGGCCGGCTACTGGGCCGGAGGCGCGGCGGCCTACGCGGCGCTGTTCAGCAGCGTGCGCTGCGGGGTGGTCTTCTCGGTGGTGATCGCCGCCTCGATGCTGGTGGTGCCGTCGCACTTCAGCCTGGAGCGCCTCGGCACCAGCTTCGTGATGATCCTGCTGACCACCTGCCTCGGGGTGCTGATCGAGCAGTTCCGCACGACGATCGTCGAACAGGAGCAGGAACGCGTGCGTTCCGCCGCGCTCGCGGAGCGGGAGCGGCTCTCCCGACTGGTGCACGACGGCGCACTGCAGGTGCTGGCGTTGGTGGAGCGCGAGGGCCCCGAGCTGGGCCCCCGGGGCATCCGGCTCGCGGCGCTGGCCCGCGAGTCCGAGATGCAGCTGCGCTCCCACCTCCAGGACCGCGACGTGCTCGACGTCGAGCACACCACGACCGTGGACCTGGCCGCCGTCCTCGACAAGTACGAATCCGCCAAGGTCACCGTCTCGACCATGGCCAGCCTGGTGCAGGTGCCGCGCTTCCTCGCCGACGAGATCGAGGCGGCGCTGGCAGAGGTCCTCAACAACGTCGAGACGCACGCGGGCCCGGAGGCCAAGGTCTGGATCCTGCTCGACCAGGAGATGTGCGACGAGGTGATCCTCTGGGTCCGCGACAATGGCGTCGGGATGAGCGCCGAACAGGTCGGGGCCGCAGCGCAGAACGGCAGGATGGGCATCCGCGACTCGATCGTGGGCCGCGTGTCGGCCCTGGGCGGTTCGGCGATCCTCAAGTCATCGCCCGGTGCCGGGGCAGAATGGGAGCTCAGGTTCCCGATCGATGTCGATGCCATGGAGAGTTGAGTGGAAGCCGTGCTGGAACGCAAGCGGGTCATGCTCGTCGACGACCACCCGATGTGGATCGACGCGCTGAGTGAGGACCTCACCGAGGAGGGCTTCGAGATCGTCGCCGTCGCGAAGAACGGCAAGGAGTGCCTGGCCAGGGCGCGGGCCGCGCGGCCCGAGGTCGTCGTCATGGACCTCCAGATCCCCGAGCCCGACGGGGCCACCTGCATCGAGATCCTGCTGCAGGAGTTCCCCGACATGCACGTGCTGGTCATGTCGGCCTCCGGCGAGCGCGACGACGTGCTGCGCGCCATGAAGGCCGGCGCCAAGGGCTACCTGGTCAAGTCGGCCTCGAAGGACGAACTGATCGACGGCGTCCGCCGCACCGCGGTGGGCGACGCCGTGTTCACGCCCGGCCTCGCCGGCCTGGTGCTCGGCGAGTTCCGCCGCATGGTCAACGTGGCCCGCTCGCACAACGAGGAGGGGCCGGTGCTGACCAGCCGCGAGATCGAGGTGCTGCGGCGCGTGGCGAAGGGCATGGCGTACAAGGAGATCGCCGACGAACTGTTCGTCTCGCACCGGACGGTCCAGAACCACGTCCAGAACGTGCTGCGCAAACTGCAGCTCCACAACCGCGTCGAACTGACGCTGTACGCCATCGACAAGGGCCTGCACGACCCCAACGAATGAGCGGCGTCCACCGCCCCGTCGGCCGGTCGGGACCATCGGAATCGTGGGGTAACCTAACGCGCATGTCGAGCATCATTTCCCGGGAAGAACTACGCGCGCTGCCCTACGTCCAGCAGCCGTCGTACCCGGACACCGAGGCACTCGATCGGACCATCGACACGCTGGAGAAGCTCCCCCCGCTGGTTTTCGCGGGGGAGTGTGACGACCTGCGTCTCAAGATGGCCGACGTCGCCGACGGTCGGGCGTTCCTGCTGCAGGGCGGTGACTGCGCCGAGACGTTCAGCGGCGTGACCGCCGACGCGATCAAGGGCAAGCTCCTCGTGCAGCTGTCCATGGCCGTCGTCATGACCTATGCCGCCCAGGTGCCGGTGGTCAAGGTGGGGCGCATCGCCGGCCAGTACGCCAAGCCCCGCTCGAACGGCGTCGAGACCCGCGACGGCGTGACGCTGCCGTCGTACCGCGGCGACGCCATCAATGGCTTCGAGTTCTCGGAGGCCGCCCGGGCGCACGACCCGCAGCGCCTGCTGCGCGTCTACAACGCCTCCGCCGCCACGCTCAACCTGGTGCGCGCGTTCGTCAAGGGCGGCTTCGCCGACCTGCGCGGCGTGCACAGCTGGAACGCGCAGTTCGTGCGCGACTCGCAGGTCGAGGCCGAGTACGAGGAGCTGGCCGCCGAGATCGACCGCGCCCTGGCCTTCATGGTGGCCTGCGGCGTGGAGGACGACTCGCTCAGCACCGTCGACTTCTACGCCAGCCACGAGGCGCTGCTGCTCGAGTACGAGCGCGCCCTGACCCGCGTCGACTCCCGCTCGCAGGAGCTCTACGGCTGCTCCGGGCACATGCTGTGGATCGGTGAGCGCACCCGTCAGCTCGACGGCGCGCACGTCGAACTCTTCAGCCGCGTGCAGAACCCCCTGGGCGTCAAGCTGGGCCCGTCCACGAGCGTCGACGACGCCCTGGCGCTGGCCAACAAGCTCGACCCGCACCACATCCCCGGCCGCCTGACGTTCATCACCCGCATGGGCGCCGGCAAGGTCCGCGACGTGCTGCCCCCGGTCATCGAGGCCGTCGAGGCCAGCGGCCGCAAGGTGGCTTGGGTCTGTGACCCGATGCACGGCAACACGTTCGAGGCGAAGAACGGCTACAAGACCCGTTCGTTCGCCGATGTCGCCGAGGAGGTCAACGGCTTCTTCGACGTGCACGAACAGCTGGGCACCTGGCCCGGTGGCCTGCACGTCGAGATGACGGGCGACGACGTGACCGAGTGCGTGGGCGGTGTCTACAACCTCGACGAGAACGACCTGGCCAACCGCTACGAGACGGTGTGCGACCCGCGGCTGAACCGCAACCAGTCCCTGGAACTGGCGTTCCTCGTCGCGCGTCGGCTGCGCTCCGGCCGGCTGAACCGCGAGAACCCGGTCCAGTGGTTCCAGGCCAAGGACCTGTGACCGACCTTCGCAGCGACACCGTGACCCGGCCGTCGGCCGACATGCTCGCTGCGATGGCCGGGGCGCGGGTCGGCGACGACGTCTACGGCGAGGACCCCACCGTCGCGCTGCTCGAGCAGCGGGTGGCCGAGCTGTTCGGCAAGGAGGACGCGCTCTTCTGCGCCACCGGCTCGCTCGCCAACCAGCTCGGCGTCTGGCTGCACACCCCGCCCGGCACGGAGGTGCTCTGCGACGCGCAGGCGCACATCGCCCGGGCCGAGATGGGTGGGCACGCCGCCAACGCGGGCGTGACGATGCGGACGTGGCAGTCGGTGCGCGGCCGGCTCGTGGCCGACGACGCGCTGGCGCTGGTGGCGGTGGACTGCGGTCCCTACCTGGTGGAGACCGCCTGCCTCGAGGTGGAGGACACCCACAATTTCGGTGGCGGCACCGTCCAGGACTTCGACGAGCTGCGCAAGCTCTCCGAGGGGGCTCGCGCGTTGGGCGTGGCCACGCACCTCGACGGCGCCCGCCTGGCCAACGCCGCAGCCGTGACGGGCCGCTCATTCGACGAGTACGGCGCGCTGTTCGACACCGTCAGCCTCTGCCTGTCCAAGGGCCTGGGCGCGCCGGTGGGCAGCGTGCTGGTGGGTACCGCGGAGCAGATGGCGCGGGCCCGGGTGCAGCGCAAGCGCCTCGGGGCCGGGTGGCGGCAGGCAGGCGTGCTCGCCGCGGCCGGGCTCCACGCGCTGGACCACAACCTGGGGCGCATCGCGGACGACCACCTGGCGGCGCGGGCGCTGGCGGAGGCCATCAACTCCGTGCGGCCCGGCACGGTCGACCAGGAGTCGGTGGTGACCAACATCGTGTTGGTCGACGCCCCGGACGCCCCCTCCGTCGCGGCGCGCCTGCGGGAACGGGGCGTGCTGGTCAGCGTGCTCGGACCGTCGGCGTTGAGGGCGGTGACGCACCTCGACGTGACCGCTGCCCAGTGCGCGGAGGCAGGGGCACTCATCGCGGCCGAACTGGCCGGCTAGGCGCAGGCGCCTAGCGCGGCTCCAGTTCGGCGATGGGGCGCGGCCACGCGCCCAGTTCCTGCCACACGAAGTTCGGCACCCGCCCGAAGAACCCGTGCAGGAACTGCGACGTGCGGTCGACGTCTGCCGGGAGCCAGTCCCCGCCGTCGCCCACCCGGATCACCCCGGCGGCGATCTGGAACTTGGGCGCGTCGGCGTGCATCAGGAACTCCATCTGACGCTGGTGGATGACGTCGGAGCAGAACTTCGGGTTGTCGGCCCGGACGGTGAAGCGCCGGTTGAAGTCCTCCCACTCGAACTTCTGCGACCGTCCGAACAGCCCCCAGTTGACCGAGAGGTCCTCGAACGGGAACGTGGTGCGGAACTCGCAGAGGACCTCCTCGTGGTGGCGGATCTCGGTGGTGGTGTTGCCGTTGGAGTCGCGGCGGGTGTGGCGCGTCTTCCAGGTGTGCCGCAGCCGCACGAACGGCAGGCCGTGGTTGCGGGAGACGATGATGTCATGCGCCTCGTGGTCGAAGCCGCCGCCGGTGGACGAGACGCTGCCCAGGTAGGAGTCGTCGCGTGGCACGTAGGCCCAGTCCGGGCGGCCGTGGAAGCTCAGCCCCTCCGGTGGCCGTGGCCCGCTGTACTGCGTGATGGTGGACGCCAGCAGCGCGGCCCGGACTGCCGCGAGTTGTTCGATGGCGCCCTCCAGTAGGTCCGCCTCCCGCGGCGCGTCCACCAGGACGAGGTTGTCGTGGTCGACCGAGACCCGGTAGGGGCCGTGCAGGTGGGCCCCGGCGACGGCGAGTAGTTCCTGCGCGTAGCCCCTGGTGGGTGCCGAGGCACGCAACGCGCCGGCCTCGACCGCTTCGCCGAGCGCCGGGATGCGGGTGTCGCCGCCGTGCACGACCTCACCGGGAGGCAACGACTTCGGCAACGGCATGGTCACCACGTAGCCGTCGCTGCGCCACCCGCCGCACGCGTACTTGAACGCGGAGAACGGGGTGCCGTCCTTGGCGCGCCCGAGCAGTTGGTCGTCGACCCGCCGGTCGAAGCCGACGCCGAACGGCGGCACGTTGAGCCCGTGCACGATCGACAGGGGAGGCGACGTGATGAACTCCCACCCCTTGGCCCGGAGCGACTGCACGTATCGGTGCCGCAGCATTCCCCAGACACCCAGCCCGACCGCAGCCAGTACCAACACGACCACGAGCACAACCACGAAATCCGACACGGACCCCCACCTCCGGGCACCAGTGTGCCAGTCGATGGCGTCAGGCGACGAAGAGGGTCACCGTGGTGCCGACGGGGATCTCGGCGCCGGCCCCCGGGTCCGTGCCGTTGGCGATGTTGAGGGGGATCGGGAAGTTGGAGCTGCGTTCCAGCTTGACCTTGAGATCGAGGTCCTCGAGGAGCTTGGTGGCCTCGTCGGTGCTCTTCATCCACACGTCCGGCACGGTGACCAGGACCGGGCCGAGTGAACGCACGATGGTGACGGTGTCGCCGCGGTGGGCGGTGCCGTCGCGCGGGTCCTGACGGATGACGCGGCCGGCCTCCATGTCTGCGGAGTTCTCCTCCTCGACCTTCACCTCGAAGCCCAGCTCCTTGAGTTCCTTGGCCGCCTTGTCCGCCCGCCCGCCGACATGGTCCGGGACGCGGATGGGCTCTCGGCCCTTCGACACGCTGAGGTCGACCGGCGTGCCGGGTTTGAGCTGCGTCCCCTCCTCTTGTGAGGCGCTCAACACCACGCCGGCTGCCACCGTCTCGGAGAATGCCTCCGTCACCTTGCCGACGGCGAGCCTGCCGTCGGTGAGCGCCGTGGTCGCCTCATCCAGGGAGAGCCCCGCCACCGTGGGCATGGGGTAGCGCTCCGGCCCCTTGGACAGGACGACGGTGACCTCGGCGCCGCGGAAGAGTCGCTCGCCCGCGGCCGGGTCCGTGCTGATCACGACTCCGGCGGGCACGGTCTCGGAGTAGGCCTCGGCGCGCACCACCTTCAGGGCATTGGCCGAGGCCGCCTCACGGGCCACCGTCTCGTTGAGGGTGCTCATGGCGGGCACCGTGGTGAAGCGGCCGTCGAGCCACCACCACGAACCGACGCCCGCTGCGCCTGCGACCAGCAGGACGAGCAGCACCAGCGCGACGATCCGACGACGCCGGTGCACCGGGTCGTCGGAGATGTGCAGGTGGGGGAAGACGGGGGTGCGCTGGCTGCGGGGCTGTAGCGCGGTGGCCGCTGGGCGCGGCGACACAGGCTGGGCGGTGGGTGCCGGCGCGGTGCGCGGCTTCCTCCTCGCCGGCTGCCACTGGTCGCGGTGGATCACCTCGGTGGGCGGCGAGGCGGCCGACACCGGCCGGGGCCGTTCCGCGCCGGGGCGCAGCGCCTCGGTCTCGTCCTCCGCGGGGCTCTCGGGCAGCAGGGCCGCGGCCAGCGTCGGGTTGTCGTGGCCGCCCGTGCGGGCCAGTTCGTGGCGCGCCCGACGCACGGCGCCGAGCAGTTCGCGGCCGTCGGGGATGCGTGCCCGGGGGTCGCGCCTGGTGGCGGCGAGGACGAGCGTGTCGAGGTAGTCGGGGATGTCCCAGTCGGCGCTGTGGCCGATCTCCGCAAGCCGTTCGGACGGCCGCTCGATGTCGACGTTCACGTGCCGGTAGGCGATCTGGTAGTTGTTCTCGCCCGTGTGCGGTTTCTTGCCGGTGAGCAGCTCGAACAGCACGACCCCGGCCGAGTAGACGTCGCTGCGCCCGTCGGGGCGCGCATGGGTGACCAGTTCCGGCGGGAGGTAGCTGGCGGTGCCGACGAGGATGCCGGTGGCGGTCATCTGTGGGGAACCCACCTGGCGGGCGAGGCCGAAGTCCGCCACCTTCACCTGGCCCCGGCGGGTGAGCATGACGTTCTCGGGCTTGATGTCGCGGTGGACCACGCCCGCCTCGTGCGCGGCGGCCAGCGCGGCAGCGACCTGCTCGAACAGCTCGAGGGCGCGGTCGGGCGGCAGGGGGGCGTCGCGGCTGATCACGCGGCGCAGCGTCTCGCCCTCGATGAACTCCATCACGATGTACGGCTTGCCCTGCGACGAGCCCTGGTCGAAGATCGAGACCACGCTGGGGTGCGACAGCACGGCCGCCGAGCGCGCCTCGCGATCGAACTTGGCGGCGAACTCGTCGTCCTCACCGAGGTCGCTGCGCATCACCTTGACGGCGACGACACGCGACAGGCGCTTGTCACGCGCGCGATACACCGTGGCCATGCCACCGCGGGCGACCTTCGCCACGATTTCGTAGCGACCGTCGAGCACTTGGCCGACCAACGGGTCGAAAGTGCTGTTCATGCCACTCCATGCACGGTCGGGGAAGAGGCCGTGGGCCCGTTTGCGTCTCTGATTGTAGGCCGCACAGCGGGAGGCTCCCTAACGGCGCGCGGGTCGGGTCGCCGCTTCCGTCCCCGACTGGGCCCGTCACGAAGTAGATTGCGGAAATGACCGCACCGTTGTCCCTCACCACCAGACTCCGCCTCGCGCGCCTCGCCCTGGTCGTGCCGCCCGAGCATTCCGGGCCGGAGGCCGCAGACTTCGCCGCGCACGGCGCCGACATCCTGGTCCTCGCCAAGGGGGAGCGTTCCGTCGAGGAGGCGGCCGAGGGCCTGCGCGTGGCACGCAACCGCCTGTTCGGGCTCCAGACGGTGGTCGCTGCCGACTCGTTGGACGTCGCAGAAGCCAGCGGCGCCGACATGGTGTTCCTCAAGCGCCCCGGCTGGCGGCCGTTCGGCGTCAGGAGGCCGCACGAGTTCGCGCTGCTCGGCAGGCCCATCGACGGGGCCGACGAGGCCGACAAGATCGACGGCGACCCGTGGAACTTCGCGTTCGTGGGGCCGGCCGTCACCGACGGGCGGGTCGCGGAGGTCATCGGCGAGATGGCCGCGCAGTACCCGCCGACGGCGCTTCCCGCCGGGCCGGTCTGGTTCGCCGCCGGCGGGATCTCGTCGTCGAACATCGACGCCGTGCTCGCCGCCGGTGCCCGCCGGGCGGTGGTGTCGACGGCGGTGTTCGCGGCCGAAGACCCGTTCCGCGAGTCGCAGGCCATCGCCAGCGCGCTGAGGTCGGGATGGGACGCGGACCCGGGGGCCGCCGCCTATGGGGCCGCGGCCTTCGGCTGAGCCCAGACGTCTGTTCGTTCGCCCCGGACGATCCTGGTGACCCACCACGTGGCCTCCACGAGCCCCATGCCGATCACCCCCGCGACGACGCCGAACACGATCTCGGTGGTGTGGGTGACGTCCAGGCCCAGCGCGTGGCGGGGCCACGGCAGGGCGAAGACCAGGAAGTAGAAGCCGTACGCGAAGGCCACCAGGCCCACGCGCCACCAGTAGTACGGCCGCGCGACGACGGCCAGCACCCACGTGGCCGTCAGGATGAGCGCGATCAGCGTGGCCGTCGAGGCCTGTTCCTGGTGGAGGTCGGCCACCTCGCCGAACCCGCGGGTCGTGACGTAGGTGGCGATGGTGACCCCCGCCACGATCAACCCGCAGGGGATCGCCACGGCGAGCGTGCGCCACACGAAGCCGGGCTTGGCGCGTTCCCGGTTGGGTGCGAGGCTCAGCAGGAACGCGGGGATGCCGATGGTGAACCAACCGACCACCGTCATCTGCAGCGGCAGGAACGGGTTCGGCAGGCCCATCAGGCCGATGACCAGCGCGAGCGCGATGGCGTAGACGGTCTTGGTCAGGAACAGCTTGGCGACGCGCTCGACGTTGCCGATCACGCGGCGGCCCTCGGCGACCACGTGGGGGAGCGTGGCGAACCGGTCGTCCAGCAGCACGATCTGTGCCACGGCCCGGGTGGCTGGGGCACCGGAGCCCATGGCCACGCCCAGGTCGGCGTCCTTGAGGGCCAGCACGTCGTTGACGCCGTCACCCGTCATGGCCACGGCGTGGCCCCGGTGCTGCAGTGCGCCCACCATCTGCCGCTTCTGCTCGGGCGTCACCCGGCCGAACACGCCGACGGCCTCGACGGTGTCGTCGAACTTGTCGCCGGGCGACGGCAGCGTGCGGGCGTCAATCACCTCGCCGAGGTCGACCCCCAGCGATCGGGTCACGGCCCCGACGGACGCGGCGTTGTCCCCGGAGATGACCTTGAGGGCGACGCCCTGTTCGTCGAAGTACGCCAAGGTCTCGGCCGCATCGGGGCGCATGAGCTGGTCGAGGACCAGCAGCGCGGTGGGCTCCAACGGGCCGGGCGCGTCCGGGGCGTCGACGGGCTGCCCGGCCCTGGCGAGGAGCAGGACGCGCCTGCCGCCGGCGCCGATCTCCTCGGCGCGGCGGCCCACCTCGGTGTGGCCGAGCAGCACGTCGGGCGCGCCCAGGACCCAGTGGCCGCCGTCGGCGGCGAAGCTGACGCCCGACCATTTCCTGGCGGAGGTGAAGGGGGCTCGGGCCACCACGGGCCACGGCACGTCGGCGGGTTCGACCGCGGCCGCGACGGCCTGCATCGAGGCATTCGGCGCCGGGTCCGCAGCCACCAGTTGTGCCAGCACGCGCCTCGTGTGGCCGGGGTCGTCCGTCAGGTCGACGACCTCGCCCAGCGTCATCGCGTTCTGCGTGAGGGTCCCCGTCTTGTCGGCGCAGACGACGCTGACCCGCGCGAGGCCCTCGATCGCCGGCAGCTCGTTGACCAGGCACTGACGCCTTCCCAGCCGGACGACCCCCAGGGCGAACGCCATGGAGGTGAGCAGCACGAGGCCCTCCGGCACCATGGGCACGAGCACGGCGACCATGCGCAGCACCGATTCCTGCCACGTGGTGTCGGGTTGGTCGAACTGCACGAAGATCGCCAGCGCCCCGACCGGCACCAACAGGTAGCTCACCCAGCGCAGGATGCGGTTGATGCCCTGCCGCAGCTCCGAGGAGACCAGCGTGAACTTGGCGGCCTGGGCCGTCAGCTGCGCGGCGTAGGCGTCGGCTCCGACTTTCTCCGCCACGTACAGCCCGCTGCCCGCAATGACGTGGGCGCCCGAGAGCACCGCGTCGCCGGCCCTCTTGGGCACGGGGTCGGCCTCGCCCGTGAGCAGCGACTCGTCCAGCTCCAGGTAGTCGGCGGCCACCACCGACCCGTCGACGACGATCTGTTCGCCCGGAGCGACGGCGATGAGGTCGCCCAGGACCACCTCGTCGCGCGTGATGCGGGTGCGCACGCCGTCGCGCACGACGACGGGGTGGGCCTCGCCGACCACGGCGAGGTTGTCGAGGGTCCTCTTGGCCCGCAGCTCCTGGACGATGCCGACGACGGAGTTGGCGATGATCAGTAGGCCGAACGCGCCCTGGAGCAGGTTCCCGGTGAGCACGACCAGGCAGAACAGGACGAACAGGATGCCGTTGACGCGTGTGAAGACGTTGGCGCGCACGATGTCCCACGTGCTGCGCCCCGAGCGCGCCGGCAGGGTGTTGACCTGCCCTGCGGCGACGCGTTGCGCGACCTGGGTGGAGGTGAGCCCGGAGAGCTCAGTGGGCACGGTTGACGCTCCGCTCGGCCAGCTGTGCCAGAGCGGTGCGGCCATCGGACGTCATGGGGGCGGAATCCAGCACCGCGATGGCCTGGCGCATGCCGTCGTCGATGATCCGGTCGACGTGTGCGCGGGCACCGGTCGACTCGATGATCTCGGCCGCGCGGTCGACGTCGCCGTCGGTGAGGCCCGGTGCCCCGAGCAGGTCGTCGAGTTCGCGGGCCTCGGCGGGCGAGGCGTTGGTCAGGGCAGTGAGCACGAGGACGGTGCGCTTGCCCTCGTGGATGTCGCCGCCGTAGGGCTTGCCGGTGACCTCGGGGCGGCCGTAGACGCCGAGCACGTCGTCGCGCAGTTGGAAGGCCCGCCCGATCACCGAGCCGAACTCGGCCAGTGCGGCCTGGAGGTCGTCGTCGGCGCCAGCCAGCGCGGCGCCGACCTGGACGGGGCGGCGGATGGAGTAGCGGCCGGACTTGTACTCGAGGATGCGCTGGGCGGCATCGAGCTCGTCGGCGACCGACGACGCCCCGGTGACGCCGTACTGCGCGCTCACGTCGAGGAACTGGCCGGCGGTGACCTCGGCGCGCATGACGCTCAGGAGGGGGCGCGCCTGGTCGAGGCCCGGCGCCCCCGAGCGGTCTGCCAGTTCGATGCTCCACATGAGCAGGAGGTCGCCGAGCAGGATGGCCGACGACGTGCCGAACTCGGCGGCGGACCCGCGGCCGCCCCTGCCGGCGTGCAGCGCCTCGAACTGCTTGTGGGCCGACGGCATGCCGCGGCGGGTGTCGGCGTCGTCGATGAGGTCGTCGTGCACCAGGGCGGAGACGTGCAGCAGGTCGAGGGAGCTGGCGACGTCGAGGAGGGGCTGCGCGTCGGTCGGCTGGCCGGCTGCGGCGACGTAGCCCCAGTAGCAGTAGGCGGGGCGCAGCCGCTTGCCGCCGGCCGTGCCCGCGCGGGCGACGGGGAGCAGGTCCGACGAGCCGATGGTGGCGAGCAGCGTTTCCTGGTCGTCGAGGAACCGAGTGATCGTTTCGCCGATGGCGGACAGCAGCGGGGCGCTCAACGGGGAGGCAGGATCGAATCGCGTGCTCACGTGGGCAGCTTAGTCGAGCTCCGCCGGCGTTCCGTATGGTGGAGCCATGCCATCGACGATCTCACGTCCCCGGACGGTGGGGGAACTCCTCTCCACCGCCCAGGGTCCCCTCTTCTCGTTCGAGTTCTACCCTCCCCGGTCCGAGGAGGAGGAGCCCATCCTGTGGCGCGCCGTCGATGCGCTGGCACCGCTGGAACCCGACTTCGTCTCGGTGACGTACGGCGCCACCGGCTCGCGCCGGGACCGCACCATCCACGCCACCCGCCGCATCGCCACCGACAACGGACCACTGACGGTGGGCCACCTGACGTGCGTCGACCAGTCGAAGGCGGAGATCGCCGAGGCGCTGGCCGCCTACCGCGAGGTGGGCGTCACCAACATCCTGGCCATCCGGGGCGACATGCCCGGCGGGGGCGAGTGGGTCCAGCACGAGGATGGCTTGGCCAATGCCACGGAACTCGTGCGCTTCATCAAGGAGCAGGGCGACTTCTGCGTGGGGGTGGCGGCGTTCGCCAACCCGCACGAGACCACCAACGACGCCGAGCTCGACGACCAGATCCTGCTCGCGAAGGTGCGGGCCGGCGCCGAGTTCGCCATCACGCAGCTGTTCTTCGACGCCCAGCCCTACATCGACATGGTGGCCCGCCTGCGGGCGAAGGGCTGCACCATCCCGATCATCCCCGGCATCATGCCGCTGACCGTCATCACGCAGGTCGAGCGCTTCGCCGGCCTGTCGGGCCGCCCGCTCCCGGATGCGTTCGTGGCGGACCTGCGGGCCGCAGGCTCCAAGGAGGAGGTGCGGCGCATCGGCATGGCGCACTGCCTGGAGTTGTGCCGCACGCTGCTCGACGCGGGTGCGCCCGGCCTGCAGTTCTTCACCCAGAACCGGAGCAAGGCCACCCGCGAGGTCCTCGCCGAGCTGAAGCGCACGGCCGAGGCCTAACGCAGCCCGCGGAAGCTGAAGCGGAACTCCACCTCCTCGCCCTCCGGCAGGCGGTACTCGGGATGCGTCATGGCGCCCCAGGTGTCGTCGCCCCCCACGCCACGTCGCATGAGCGCCGGGCGCAGCACCGTGCGCTGGATGGGCGGCAGGTCGACGGGGTGCAACGCGTTCTCGACCTCGAACGGCGTCCACGGTAGGGCCGAGAACTCCATCGCCCCGTCACACTCGAAGCGCAGGCCCGCGCCCTGGGCGTCGGTGACCGTCGCCCACCGCACGCCGGTGCGACTGCCCGCCTCCTGGGGGCGGATGTACGGCGTCAGCATCTCCTCGACCCTGGCCGAGTAGACGCCGAGGCGTGCCCCGGCCCGGCGGTCGACGTAGCACTCCTCGGGGCCGTCGCCGTACCACGTGAGTTCGCCGTAGTCGGCGTCCATCTCGAGCATGAGGCCGAACTCCGGCATGTCGGGGAGCCCGTCGCCCGGGCGAACGGTGAGGCTGACGTCGACGCGGCCCTCGCCGTCGACCCGGTAGACGACGTCACACTCGCCGGCCGGCTGGCTGGGCAGGGCATAGGTGTAGGCGACCTCGGCGTGGTCGCCGTCCATCCGCACGACCGGATCGCCGGTGGGGCTGGCGTAGCGGGAGGCGAGCAGCCACTGCCCGTCGCGGGCGGGCATTCCCCAGCCGCGTTCATTCGAGGTGGGGGCGTGCCAGAAGTTGGGCTTCGGCACGGCCCGCAGCAGCTCACGGCCGCCGTCGCCGGACGACCCGTAGCGGTACGACACCAGGCCGCCCTGGATCTTGGAGAACAGCGCAGTGAAGCCCGGTCCGCGGACGCCGACGTTGTGGATGCCGTCGATCAACTCGGGGGCGGGTGCAGGGCGACGCCCAGGCAGGGGGCGGTCGAGGACGGCCTGCCCTGAGGCCACCTCGTGGCCAGCCGGTGCCCAGGCCGTGGCCTCCCTGAGGCGGAACGAGACCTCGATGCTGCGGTGGCCCAGCTCCGCCCCGAACGGCAGTTCGAACGTGCCGGTCTCGCCGGGGGCCACGTCGGTGGCGACGGTGGCCTCGGCCAGGACGACACCTTCGTCCTCTGCCGTCACCACGCACTCGAACTCGCCGGTGCCGGTGAACAGGAAGCGGTTCTCGACCTCGAACGAGTCGGCTCGCACGTCGATCCTGAGCAGTTGGTACACCGCGCGGACCTCCTGCACCAACGGCTTGGGGCTGTGGTCGGCGAATAGGATCCCGTTGCCGCTGAAGTCGCCGTCGTGCGGGGCCTCCTGACTGTCGCCTCCGTAGCCGAAGAACGGCCTGCCGTGCCGGTCCCGCATGGCGATCGCCTGGTCGGCGAAGTCCCAGATGAACCCGCCCTGGAAGAGCGGCTCCCGGTAGGCGAGGTCCACGTAGCGGTCCACGGCGCCGAAGGAGTTGCCCATGGCGTGGGCGTATTCGCACAGGATGAAGGGCTTGTCTCGGTGCGTGCGCAGCCATTCCTCCACGTCGGCCGCGAAGGTGTACATGTGGCTGACCACGTCGGTGGTCTCCGGGTGGCGGGGGTCGAAGTGGATGCCCTCGTACTGGACGGGTCGCGTGTCGCGCGAGCGGAACCACGCGGCGACGTCGCGCAGGTTGGTGCCGCCGTAGGACTCGTTGCCGCACGACCACATGACGATGCTCGGGTGGTTCTTGTCGCGCTCCAGCATGCCTGCCGCGCGGGCGAGCAGCGTGTCGCGCCACTGGGGCAGGTCGCCCGGCACGGCGTCCGCCTCGGACACCCGGCCCCGGCGCACCGCGTCCCACATCCCGTGGGACTCGAGGTTCATCTCGTCGATGACGTAGAGGCCGTACTCGTCGCACAGGTCGTAGAACCAGGTGTTGTTGGGGTAGTGGCTGGTGCGCACCGCGTTGATGTTGGCGGCCTTCATCAGTTGGATGTCGGCCTCGGTCTGCTCGAACGTCATCACGCGGCCCCGGAGCCCGAACTCGTGCCGGTTGACGCCGTTGAACACGACGCGGCTGCCGTTGATCCGCAGCACACCGTCCTCGATGCCGAAGCGGCGGATGCCCACCCGCTGGTCGATGACCTCGGTGAGCGCGCCGTCGGCCGACAGCACCTCGATGTCCAGGTCGTAGAGGTGCGGGTGCTCGGCGGACCACAGGCGCGGGGAGTCCACGGTCACGGCGAGGACGCCGTCGCTGCCCCGGGTGAGGTCGCCGACGCCGTGGAGGTGGGCGCGGACCTCGCCGTCCCCCTCCAAACGGACGGCCAGCCGCACGACGGCGGAGGCGAGGTCGTCCGAGACGTCGGTGGTGAGCTGGAGGTCCTCCGCGTGCACCCGGGGCCGGCGCACGAGCACGACGTCGCGGAAGAGGCCGGAGAACCGGAAGAAGTCCTGGTCCTCGATCCACGACTGCCCGGTCCACTTGTACACCTGGGCCGCGAGCTTGTTCTCGCCCTCGACCAGGTGTTCGGTGAGGTCGAACTCCGACGGGGTGAACGCGTCTGTGCCGAAGCCGACGTAGTGGCCGTTGAGCCAGACCGCGACGGCGGACTCGGCGCCGTCGAACCGCACCGCCAGCCGCTCCCCGTCGAGGAGGGGCCGGTCCAGTGAGAAGTGCCGCACGTAGCTGCCGACCGGGTTGAAGCGGGTCGGCATCTCCCCGGGCCAGATGTCCTCGGACCCGTCCCACGGGTACTGCGTGTTGACGTACTGGGGCCTGTCGTAGCCCTGGAGTTGGAGGTGGGCGGGGACGGGGATGTCGTCCCAGTCGTCGGTGGGGTAGTCGGGTGCCTCGAAGCCCTGCGGGGCTGCCGCGGGGTTCTTGGCGTAGTGGAACTTCCACGTCCCGTTGAGGTCCTGCTCGAAGCTGCTGGTGCCGCCGTCGGCTTCCGTGCGGCTGGCGAACCAGCGGTGGCTCGAATGGGGCGCGAGCCGGTGCTCCGCGACGAAGCTGGGATCGGCGAGACGGGTGGGGTCGAAGGTCACTTGATGGCTCCTGTGATTCCCTGGGCGAAGGCCCGCTGGAGGACGAGGAAGATCACCATCGTGGGAAGCGAGGCGATCAGCACTGCGAGCATGAGCACGCCGTAGTCGGTGACGTAGCCGGCTCGGAGGTTGGAGATGAGCATCGGGATCGTCTGGTACTTGTTGTTGACCAGGATCACCCGGGGCCAGAGGAAGTTGTTCCACGACATCATGAACGTGATGACCGCGGCCGCGGCCAGCGTCGAGCGCATGGTCGGCAGGAAGATCCGGAAGAAGATGTTGAGCTCGCCCAGGCCGTCGAGGCGGGCGGCCTCGACGATCTCGTGCGGGAACGACCGTGCGGCCTGGCGGAAGAGCAGCACCAGCAACGGAGTGGCGATGAACGGCAGGATCACCGCGATCGACGAGTTCACGAGGCCGAAGTCGGCGAACATCCTGAACAGCGGGATCATGGTGGCGGCGAACGGGATCATCATGGCCAGCAGCAGGAGCGCCATCACGCGGTCCTTGCCCTTGGAGTGGAACACCTCGAAGCCGTAGCCGGCGATCGAGCAGATGACCAGCGCGAGCACGGTGGTGCCCACCGCGATGACGGCCGAGTGCCACAGCGCGGCGCCCACGTCGTGTTGCGTCAGCAGCTTGTCGAGGTTGGCCATGAACTCGCCGCCGGGCACCAGGCGTGCGCCGAGGACGTCGCGACTGGCGTTGGTGGCCGAGACCGCCATGAAGTAGAGCGGGAAGACCGACAGGAACGCCGACACCGCGAGGAACAGGTAGGAGGGCAGCCTCCTCAGCTGGGACCTAGTCACGCTTGTCACCCACCTTCATCTGCACCGCGGCCAGCACGGCGACCAGCACGAGGATCACGTAGGACAGGGCGGCGCCGTAGCCGAAGTTGGGGTTCTTGAGGAACGACAGTTCGAACAGGTAGTGCGACATGGTCATCGAGGTGTAGGCCGGGCCGCCCTGGGTGAGGTTCCAGGATTCGTCGAAGAGCTGGATGGTGCCGTTGGTGGACATGATGGCGGTGAGCAGGATCATCGGCTTGAGCTGGGGGACCGTCACGTACCAGAACGTCCTGATGGGGCCGGCGCCGTCGATCTTTGCCGCCTCGATCGACGAGTGGTCGATGTTCTGGAGGGCCGCGAGGTAGAAGACCATGTTGTAGCCGGTCCAGCGCCACACGAGGCCCAGGATGATCACGAACCTGGCCGTGCCGGTCTCACCGAGCCAGTTGATCGGGGCCCCGATGAGGTGCCAGTCCATGAGGATGTTGTTGATCATGCCGTCGGTGGCGAACATGGTCCGGAACACCAGCGAGTAGCTGACGAGGGAGACGGCGCAGGGCAGGAAGATCGCGGTGCGCCAGAGGCCCTTGAATCGGAGGTTGGGATCGTTGAGGATGTTGGCGAGGATCAGCGCCAGGACCAGCATGATCGGGACCTGGATCACCAGGTAGATGAGGGTGTTGGTCACCGTCATCTTGAAGATCTCGTCGCCCAGCAGGCGTTGGTAGTTGTAGTAGAGCGGCTCTGCGTAGTCGAGGCGGCTGCCGCGGCCGGTCTGCAGGGACAGGAGGAACGCCCGGAACATCGGGTAGAAGTTCATCCAGAGGATCAGCAGCGCGGCCGGGATGAGGAAGAGCCACCCGGTGAGGTTGCGGCGCTGCTCGAGCCCGAACCCCCGACGGCGGTCGGCGGGTTCTGGTACAGCCGTGGCGACAGGCTTCCTGACCGCCACCAGTGTTCGTTGATTCATGGTTCAGTTCCCCTTCCGGCGGGGTGGGGCCGGGACGCCCCGGCCCCACCCCGCCGCGTCGACTCGGATCAGTTCATTGCGAACTCGACGTTGGCCTGGGCCTCCTCGAGCGCTGTTGCGGGATCCGTGCCGCTGAGGATCTTCGTGACGGCGGCGCTGACGGCGTCGCGGCCCTCGTAGTAGTAGGCGCCGGTGTTGTTCGTGGGCACCTCCTTGGAGAACTCCACCACCTTGGAGAACACGGGCTCACCGCCGAAGAACTCCAGCGGCTCGGCGTAGACGTCGGAGTCGCCGGCGGGCAGCCAGTTGGCCAGCGCGCCCGACGAGGGGAGGATCGTGTCGTAGAGCTCGGTGGAGCCGGCGAAGGTCTTCGCGAGGAAGTCCGCTGCCAACTCCTTGTCGGCGGTGGAGCTGATCGCCCACGACGAGCCGCCGTTGGCCGAGTAGTTCGTGGCGCCGTCCACGTCGTCGAGGCTGGGCAGGTTGGTCACGCCCCACTTGCCGGACTGGTCCTCCGCGGTCTGGATGGAGCCCATGATCCACACGCCCTGCGCCACGCCGGCGACGGAGCCGTTGACGAAGGTGCTGATGAACTCGTCCCACGAGTTGACCTCGACGTAGACGCCCTTCTCCACGAGCTGCTTGTAGGTGTCGATGGACTTGAGCAGCGCGTCGTTGCCAGCGATCGTGGGGTTGCCCTCCTCGTCGAACAGGCTGGCCCCTGCGGACTGGAGCATCATCATGATGGTGTCGACCTGGCCGGCCATGCCGGACTGCAGCGGCTTGCCGGTCTTGGCGAGGACGTCCTCGCCCTTGGTCATGAACTCGCTCCACGTGATGTCGGTGAAGTCGTCGACGGTGTAGCCGGCCTCCTCGAGCACGTCGGTGCGCAGCGCCATGATCGCGGTGCCGTTGTCGAATGGGACGCCGTAGTTCTCGCCGTCGACGGTCGAGTACGCCACGACGCCCTCGGGGAACTGGCTGAAGTCGATCCCTGCGTCGGTCAGCGGGGCGACCAGGTCGGGGTAGTTGATCACGTTCTTCTGGAACGCGTTGTTCTGCATCAGGAAGATGTCCGGGAGCTCCTCGAACTCCTGCGACTGCGCGAGCGTCGTGAGCTTGGCCTGCAGGTCGTCCCAGGGGGTCTCGATGACCTCGATCTCGACGTCGGGGTTGTCCTTCTGGTAGATCTTCGCGGCTTCCTCCATCGCGTAGATGTTGAACGCCGGGTCCCACGCCCAGACCGTGAGCTTGCCGTCGCCGGCGCCATCGCTTCCGGCGTTCTGGGGGTCACCGCCGCCCCCGCAGGCGGCGACGGTGAGCAGGGGCAGTGCAAGTGCTGCGGCGGCAAGCTTCTTCCACGTGGTCATGTGTGTTCCTTCGGTTGTGGATGGACCGATTCACGGGTCGGCTTTGTCCCGTTGGGCGACCCACAGCTGTGAGGGACACCCGAATGTTTACGTAAACGTAGCAGGACGCCCTGGTCGTGTCACCGCTGTGTTCATAACGCTTTGGTAACGGTTGGGCGCGCTTGCCGCGTCCGTCAGCGAGTCCGAGCGAAACGCTGGGGTTACGTGAACATTGGGTGTACGGTCAGGGCCATGCGTACTCCTCAGGCTCGCGGCCGGCGCAAGACGGGCCCGTCGATCAGGGACGTGGCGAAACTGGCCGGCGTCTCGGCACAGACCGTGTCCAGGGTCTCGACCGGAGTGGACCCGGTGCGCCCGGAGACCCGCGACAAGGTGCTCGAGGCCATGCGGCAGGTGGGGTACAGCCCCAACCACGCCGCGCGAGCCCTGCGCCTGGGGAAGTTCGGCGCCATCGGACTGATGGCGCATCGCTACGCCCGTACCGGTGAGGCGCTGATCGCGGCCTCCGTCATCGACGCGGCAGAGGCTCATGGCTACTCCGTCAACCTCATCTCGATCCAGACCCCGGACAAGGACCATTGGGAGACCGCGGCGCACCGCATCTCGCATCAGGCCATCGACGGGCTCGTGATCATCCGCGCCGAGATGGCGACCCCGGACACCCTCACGCTGCCGGCCGGGCTGCCCGTGGTGGTCTCCGATTCGAGGCTGATCGGGCACTACCCGGCCGTCACCGCCGACCAGACGGGCGGCAGCCGCATGGCGGTCGAACACTTGTTGTCGCTGGGCCACCGCACCGTGCACCATCTCGCGGGGCCGCTGGACTCCGAGCCCGCGCTCATCCGCAGCGCGGGGTGGAGTCGCACGCTCGAACTGGCGGGTTGTGAGGTGCCGGAACCCTGGATCGGGGACTGGACCCCGGGGTGCGGGTACGCGTTCGGCGTCAGGGCGGCGGCAGACCCCTCCGTGACGGCCGTCTACGCCGCCAACGACGAGATGGCGATCGGCTTCATGCGCGGGCTGCACGAGAACGGGCGCCGGGTCCCCGAGGACGTGTCGGTCGTCGGCTTCGACGGGTTGGACCTGGGCGCCTACGTGTACCCGCCGCTCACCACGATCAAGCACCCCTTCGCCACGATCGGGAGCATGCTCGTCGACACGATGCTCGAGCAGATCCGCAAGCGGGGGACCGGCTTCGTGGCCCCGCCCCGCACCGTGGTGCCCGTGGACCTGGTCGTCCGCGAATCAACCGCCGGCCCTCCCGGGTGACGGGGGCCGGGCCGGCGGCTACTTCAGCAGTTCCCTCCACTGCGACGTGTCGACGTCGAGCGTGATCATCTTCTGCGTTGCGCGGGTCAGGGCCACGTAGAGCACGCGCACCCCGCCGGGTGCCTGCTCGATGATCTCGTCGGGCGAGACCACCAGTACGCCGTCGTACTCCAGGCCCTTGGCCTGCAGCGCCGTGACGACGATGATGCGGTCCTCGAACGCCGCCAGCCGCTCGTCCTGGAAGACGTACAGCTGCACGTCGCGCAGCCGTGATGGCGGCACGATGACGCCGATGGTGCCGTTGACCCTCGCTGCGATCGTCAGCAGGTGCTCGCGGAGGGCCCCGTGCAGGCCGTCGGTGGTCGTCGCCTCGACGCGGGGTTCGATCCCGGTGGAGCGCACGGCCTTCGGCAGGTCAGCGCCGGGATAGACCTTGGTGATGACCTTGGCCGCGAACTCGAAGACCTCGCTCGGGGACCGGTAGTTCGTGGACAGGGTGAACGTGCGGTGGGGTGCGCGGCCGATGACCTCGTTGAGGGCCCGTGTGGTCTCCTCCTGGTTGGGATAGGAGCTCTGCGCGGGGTCGCCGACGATCGTCCACGACGACTGCGGGCCGCGCCTGCGCAGCATCCGCCACTGCATGGGCGTCACGTCCTGGCCCTCGTCGACGAGGATGTGCGCATAGGTGGCGTGCGGGTCCTCGTCGGGGTCCGTGTGCTTCTCGTGGCGCAGGAGGTCTGCCGTCGTCAGCACCTCGGCGACGTCGCCGCCCTCGAGGAACACGTCCAATTCCTGGTCCTTCTCCTCCGGTGGCATGCCGAGGATGTGGATGAGCTCGTCGAGCAGGGCGATGTCGGCCACGGACCAGCCGCGGACGATCTCGTCACCCTCGTCGACCCCCTGCAGCCATTCGTAGGAGGACACCAGCGCCGCCCGCTGCTCCGCGCTGAGTTCCGGGGCGACCCGGTCCACGACGGCGGGGTCCGCCAGCCGTGCGAGCACGCGGGTGGCGCTCAGCGAGGGCCACCAACGGGGGAGGAACGCCAGCAGGCTCGGGTGCTCGCGCACCTGTTCCTCCAGTTCGTGCTGCTCGATCTCCACGTCGGCCGGGAACTTGCGGATGAGCGCGTTGGCCACGAGGTCCGTGGCCATCCGGCGGCCCCTGTTGAGCCTGACCGACGACAGGACCTGCTCGCGGATGCGCGCAAGCTCCTTCGCGCCCAGCCCCAGCACCTCGCCCTTGACCGTGACGCGCACGGAGTCCACGTCGTGGCCGGGCAGCGGCGTGCGCACCAGGTTCTTCAGCACCTTCTGCATCGCCAGCGAGCCCTTGATGGTCGCGGCGGCGGCCTTGTCGACGCGCTCGGTGCCGATGCCCAGGACGTCGGAGGCCACCGAGCCGATGGCCTTCAGCGTCACCGAGTCCTCGCCCAGGCTGGGCAGCACGCGTTCGATGTAGTTCATGAACACGCCGGACGGGCCGACGACGAGCACGCCGCCCTTCTCGAGCCTGGCCCGGTTCGTGTAGAGGAGGTAGGCGGCGCGGTGCAGGGCCACGACCGTCTTGCCGGTACCGGGGCCGCCGGCGATCACGGTCACCCCCTGGTACGGGGCGCGGATCGCCTCGTCCTGCTCCGCCTGGATGGTCGCCACGATGTCTCGCATCGTGCGGCCGCGCGCCCGGGTGAGCGACGCCATCAGGGCGCCCTCTCCGAAGATCGGCAGGTCGGTCTCCACGGACGAGTCCAGCAGGTCGTCCTCGAGGCCGACGACCTTGTCGTCGCGGCACCGCAGCACCCTGCGCCGGATCACCCCCATCGGCGCAGCCGGCGTCGCCCGGTAGAACGGCTCGGCCGCGGGGGCGCGCCAGTCGATGACCAGCGGCTCGTAGTCGTCGTCGCGCACGCCGATGCGGCCGATGTAGCGGATCTCCTCCGTGGTCAGGTCGATGCGGCCGAAGACCAGCCCCTCGTGCTCCGCGTCGAGGATGGCCAGGCGCTTGGCTGCCTGGTAGGCGAACGCGTCACGCTCGAACAGCGCGGTGCCGTCCTCCTCCCTGAGGAAGTCGGTGCGGTCGGAGACGAAGATCTCGCGGCCCTGCTGGGCCAGGTTCTTGGCGCTCGCCGTCGCGGTGGACAGATTGTCGTAGACCCGGTTGACGTGAACCTGCTCCATGGCGATCTCGCGTTCCAGGTCAGCGCGCGATGTGCTGGTCAAATCAGACCTTCCTCCGTGAAAGACAGACAATCAACCCTACTACTGGCCGGTGAACGGAGGATGCGTGGTGTCCGGACAGCGACCCGGGGCCCGGTCGACCCCGGATTGGTCGGCCCCGGCGGTATGGGGCAGAGTGGTGCCAGCACAGCCATACGACCCTCAGCGATACGAGTGAAGATGAACAGCAGCCCCCAGACCGAACGCCGCACCATGACGAAGGACAAGTGGGTGGTGCTGGTGGTGTTCCTGGTGCTGGTGGTCGCGCTGATCGCGTTCTCCCAGACCCGACCGCTGGAGCAGGGCGCCATCCCCGCGCCGCCTGCCGCCTCGCAGTCGCAGGGCGAGGCGGCCGCCACGGACCAGCCGGTTGCAGAACCTTCCGCCGACGCGGCGCCCGCCACGGACCCCGCCGCCGCGCCGCCGCCGGAGGAGGGCACCGACGCCGGCGCCGACCAGGCGGATTACGAGCGCTGGGTGCTCGAGGAGTTCCCGCGTCGCATGGAGGGTGACCCGATGGCGATGGGCGCGCTCGACGCCCCCGTCGTGATGACGGAGTGGGCCGACTACCGCTGCCCCTACTGCTCCGTCTTCGCGGAGGAGACGCTCCCGCTGCTGCAGAAGTACGTCGACGACGGCACGCTGCGCATCGAGTTCCGTGACCTGGCACTGTTCGGCGACGAGTCGATCAAGGCCGCCACCGCCGCCCGGGCCGCAGGGCTGCAGGGCAAGTACTTCGAGTTCCAGCACGCGATCTTCTCGGCGCTGCCCAACGAGGGCCACCCGGACATCCCCGATGAGCTCGTGATGGGCATCGTCGCCGACCTCCGGCTGGACCCGGCCCAGTTCCAGGAGGACTGGGCGCAGCCTGCGCTGCGCCAGGCGGTGTTGGCCGATTCTCAGGAGGCGCAGGGCATGGGGATCACGGGGACGCCCGCGTTCGTCGTCGGCACCCAGTTCTTCACCGGCGCACAGCCCATCAGCGAGTTCGAGCGCATCATCGAGGCGGAAGCCACCAAGCTCGGATGACGATCGGCTACGCCGGGGCGTTCCTGGGCGGGGTCGCGGCGATCCTCAGCCCGTGCGCCGCGCTGGTGCTGCCCGCGTTCTTCGCCTACGCGTTCGGCCAGCAGCGCGCCCGGCTGGTCGCCCGTACCGCGTTGTTCTACATGGGGCTCCTGCTCACCCTCGTGCCGCTGGGCCTGGCCGCTGGGGCGCTCGGCGGGCTGCTGACCAGGCACCGCGACACCCTCGCGCTGGCGGGCGGCATCGTGCTGATCGCGTTCGGCGTCATCGTGGCGCTCGGCATCCGGTTGCCCGTCCCCGGGCTCGCCCAGCGCGGCGACCCGAGCGGCCCGGTCGGGGCGGTGCTGCTCGGCATGACCTACGGCCTGGCCGGCGCCTGCACGGGCCCGCTGCTGGGCGCGGTGCTGACCGTCGCAGCCGTGGGCGGCAACGCCGTGCGGGGTGGCCTGCTGCTGGCGCTCTTCGGGGCCGGCATGGTGGTGCCGTTGGTGGTCCTGTCGCTGCTGTGGAACCGGCTCCGGCTGGGGGAGCGGCTGCGGCCCCGTCCACTGGCGGTCGGCCCGTTCACCACCTCGGTGGTGGGGCTCGTCTCCGGACTGCTGTTCGTCGGCGTCGGCGTGCTGTTCGTCACCACCGACGCCACCACCGGCATCGGCGGCATCCTGGACGCCACGCAGCAGTTCCGCCTCGAGTCGTGGCTGCGCGAGGTGGGCCTCGGCGTGCCCGACCTCGCCGTCGTCCTCGTGGTCGTCGCCCTCGGCGCGCTGCTGCTGTGGCGGTGGCTGCGTCGCCCTGACGCCTAACGAGGGCGCGGCAGGCGGGGCAGCGCGAACTCCTTGTTGGTGGGGCGCGGGTCCTCGCCGGTGAGCCGTTCGTGCAGCGCGTACACGGCCAGGGCGGCGCTGGCCAGTTGCCCCCAGGGCGCCGGGCCGGCAGGCGACGTGGCGGATGCCCGCAGCTGGCCGCCGTCGTCGATCGGCGTGCCGAGCACGGGCCGTGCCCACCATCGGGCCCGCACGGCGTGGGGTCGGCAGTCGACGTGGGCCGGGCCGGCGTGCGATTCCACGGTCCGTACCCCGCGTTCGGCCAGCCGCTGCGCCAGGAGGTCGACGAGCCGCTGCGTGGGCTGGGGCGCGCCCGTATCGTCGGTGAGCTGCCAGCGCCCGAACATCCGCTCGAGCAGGAGCGGGAGGGCGGCCGTGCCCGGGCGGTCCGGGCCCACTGCCAGCACCACCTCCGACAGCGGCGTCTGCAGCCTGCCGGCGACGTCCGCCACCGTCCGGTCGAGCCACAGCGAGGCGCGCTGCCGCTTCGTGCGGACCGGTTCGGTGCCCTCCAGTGCATGGCGGCGGAAGGCCTCCCAGACGGGCAGCAGGTCGTCGAGCAGGTCGCGCCAGCGCACCGCCTCGGCCTGCCCGAAGGCGGCTGACAAGGCGTGGTACTGGGCGCCGCGCTCGGCCGGGAGGTCCAGCACCGTGCCGTCACCGAGTGCGTGACGGGTGGGCGGGGCCTCTGTCAGGGCCAGCCCGGCGGCGTTGAGGGCGGTGACGAGGTGCGCGCCCGACTTCTTGAACAGGTCTCGCCAGGTGGCAGGCAGGACGATGACGTCCGGCAGCGGTGCGGCGGTGTGCCCGGCGGCGTCGAGGGTCACGGCGTGCCCCAGCCGGGCCAGCCGCGCGGCGGTGGCCATGCCGGCCAGCGTGGCGCCTCGGACGATGAGCATGGGACCCATCGTAGGGCGTCACCCCACCCCTTTTCTTTTGTCGGACGGTCGATCTATGATGAATATCACCGTACGCCTGTTCGATTAGTTCGGGGAAGCTCTGGTCGGCATCAGGCGTGGGGTGATGGGCCGCCCCGGCCCGGCGTGGATTCGACCCCCACTCCGGGCCGGGGCTCCCGGGTCGAGAAACACAGTTCGTTCCATTGAGTGTTCCCCGGGAGGTACCCCATGCGCAGATACGACGACCCCATCTTCGTCCTGTTCGCCGATGAGCCGAGGCAGTTCATCTGGCGCGACAGGCTGCTGCTCGTCAAGGAGGTGCAGGCCAGGTGGAGCCGCGCCACGCCGTGGTGGGCGGGGCAGCAGGCACGCGCCGCCCGGGGCGAGAGCGTCGAGCAGCCCGCCGGGTCGGACCTCCTGGGCGAACTCGAGGTCTGGCGCGTCGAGGCGGGCAACGGCCGGCACCGTGGCGTCTACGAACTGGCGCGCACCATGGGCGCGGAGGACTGGCGGCTCCAGGCGGTGCTCGACTGATGTTCACCCACCTGAGAGTGGCCTCCGGCTACTCCTTCCAGTACGGCGCCTCGCACCCCAGCGCGCTGGTGGCGCGGGCCGTGGAGCACGGCATGGACGCGCTCGCCATCACTGACCGCGGCGGGCTCTACGGCGCCGTCCGGTTCGCCAAGGCGTGCCTGGCGGCAGGGATCTCGCCCATCGTGGGCGTGGACCTGGCGGTGCGCCCCGACGGGTGGCTGGCCCGCCGTCGCCCCACGGCGGCACGTGGCGGCCAGTTGCGCGACGAGCGGCTCCCGCGCGCCGTCGTGCTCGCCACCTCCCGCTCGGGGTGGGGCGCGTTGTGCCAGCTCATCACCGCGGCCCAGCAGGCGGGGGAGCGCTCAGATCCGGTGGTGACCCGCGAGGTCATCGCGCAGCACTGCGCGGGCCGGGACGTGGTGGTGTTGCTGGGCGCGGATTCGCAGCCGGGTGAACTGCTCGTGGCCGGGCGCCCACAGGAGGCGACCCAGGAGGTGCGCAGGTGGCGCACCGAACTGGGCGACGGGCTGTTCCTCGCGGCCACCAACCACCAGACCGGGGGCCGCGGGGTCGCCTCCGCGCACCAGGCCGCCGGGCTCATCCGGCTGGCAGACGCCCTCGGGGTGCCCGTGGTGCTCACCAACATGGTGCGGATGGCCCGCCGCGAGCAGGCCGTCACCGTCGACGTGCTCGACGCCGCCCGGCGCCTCGTGCCACTGGACGTGCGCAACATCGACCGCCGCAACGCGGAGGGCCACCTCAAGGGCACCGACGAGATGGTGCTGGTCGCCGGTGAGGCCTCGCTGCTGGCGGGCCGGCCTGATGCGGCGTCCCTCCTGGCCGCCACCCGCGGCCTGGCGGAGCGGTGCATGCTCGACCCCATCGGTGACATCGGGCTGGGCGAGATCCGGCTGCCGGAGTTCGAGACCCTCGGCACCACCGCGCAGGAGGCGGCCGGCGTGCTGCGCGCCCGCTGCGAGACGGGCCTGGCAGAGCGGTACGGCACCCCGGACGGGCAGACGCTGGAGCGCCTCGACGACGAGCTGGCCGTCATCGGCAAGCTGGGCTTCGAGTCCTACTTCCTCACCGTGGCGGACGTGGTGGGACTCATCCGGGGCATGGGCATCCGCTGCGCCGCCCGCGGGTCGGGCGCCGGAAGCCTCGTCAACTACGCGCTGGGGGTCTCCGGCGTGGACCCGATGAGGTACGGGCTCATCATGGAGCGGTTCCTGTCGCCGCTGCGCATGGCGCTGCCCGACATCGACCTCGACGTCGAGTCGGCGCGCCGCACGGAGGTCTACGACGAGATCCTGGCCACCTTCGGCGCGCAGCGGGTGGCGTGCGTCGCGATGATCGAGACCTATCGCGTGCGCCACGCCGTGCGCGACGTCGGCGCGGCGCTCAGCCTCCCACCGGTGGAGATCGACGCCATGGCCAAGGCGTTCCCGCACATCCGGGCCAGGGACGCCCGCGCCGCGCTGCGCGACCTCCCCGAGTTGCGCGCCGCGGGGCTGGGGGAGGAGCGCCTCGACGTGCTGTTCTCCCTGGTCGAGTCACTCGACGGCCTGCCACGGCACATCGCGCTGCACCCGTGCGGCGTGATCCTCAGCGACTCCTCGCTGGGCCAGCGCACCCCGCTGGAATACAGCTTCGGCGGCTACCCCATGAGCCAGTTCGACAAGGACGACGTGGAGGACCTCGGGCTGCTCAAGCTCGACGTGCTGGGCATCCGCATGCAGTCGGCCATGGCGCATGCGCTCACGGAGATCGAACGCACCGCCGGCCCCGCGCCCGACATCGACGCGCTCGCGCCGTTCGACGACCCGGAGGTCTACGACATGATCGCCCACCGCGCCACGCTGGGCTGCTTCCAGATCGAGTCACCCGGGCAGCGCGAACTGGTGGGCAAGTTCGGGCCGGAGACGTTCCACGACATCATCGTCGACATCTCGCTGTTCCGGCCGGGGCCCGTGAAGTCGGACATGGTCACCCCGTTCCTCGAGGCCCGGCAGGGCTGGACGGAGCCGGAGTACCTCCATCCCAGCCTCATCCCGGCGCTGGAGCAGACGTGCGGCGTGGTGGTCTTCCACGAGCAGATCATCCAGATCATCTCCATCGTCACCGGCTGCTCGTTGGCGCAGGGCGACGAGGTGCGCCGTGCGCTGGGGGACCGCGAGGGCCAGGCGAAGGTCAAGGAGTGGTTCGTCCCGAAGGCCCTGGGCAACGGCTACCCGGCGGCGCTGTGCGAGGAGATCTGGGCCATCCTCGAGTCGTTCGCCTCGTTCGGGTTCTGCAAGGCGCATGCGGCAGCGTTCGCGCTGCCCACCTACCAGTCGGCGTGGCTGAAGCGGCACTACCCCGCGCACTTCCTGGCCGGCATCCTCACGCACGACCCCGGGATGTACCCCAAGCGGCTGCTGCTGGAGGAGGCCCGCCGCATGGACATCGCCGTGCTGGGCCTCGACGTCAACCGCAGCGTGCAGGAATACCGCGCCGAACCGCTGGCCGAGGACGACGGCGAGGAGGCCCTCCGGCTGCCGGAGAACCTGGCCATGGGGAGGCCTTCCACGCGTCCACCCGCCCCCCACGAACGGCCCGCGCCCGGGGGAGATGGCCTGCCGCGGGCCGAGGGCTGGGGCATCCGGTTGTCGCTGGCAGACGTCAAGGGCATCTCCGAGGAGGAGATGCGCCAGGTGGTGGCGGCCCGGCCGTACGCCTCGCTGACGGACTTCTGGTCGCGTGCCAACGTCTCAGAGCCCGTCGTCGAGCGGCTCATCCTGGCCGGTGCGTTCGACGGCCTGTACGGCATCGGGCGCCGCGCGCCCGTGCAGCGGCGCACCCAGGTGACGCGCCGCGACCTGCTGTTGGCGTTGGCGGACCTGCACCGCGAACGCAGGGCGGACAGCAGGGTGGGGGCGCTGCAGGGCGCGTTCAGCTTCGGCGACGAGGAGGCCGAACCCACCGCCGACGTGGTCCCCACCGGCCTGGCGGAGATGGACGACGAGCAGCGGCTCAAGGCCGAACTCGAGATCCTCGGGCTGGATGCCAGCCATCACATCATGGAGCGTTACCTGCCGTTGCTGCGCGCCATCGGCGCGGCCAGCTCCCGCACCCTGCTGCAGCAGCGCAACCGCGACGAGGTGCTCGTCGCCGGCGTGAAGGTGGCCACGCAGACCCCTCCGGTGCGTTCCGGGCGACGCGTGATCTTCCTCACGCTCGACGACTCCACGGGCCCGGTGGACACCACCTTCTTCGAGGACGTCCAGGGGCCGTACGCGGCCACCGTGTTCTCGTCGTGGATCCTGCTGGTGCGCGGCCTCATCCGCCGCACCGGCGCGCGCGGCATCTCCATCCGCGCCACCGGTGCCTGGGACCTCGGCACCCTGGACGAGGCCTGGCGCGCCGCGCTCGACCAGGGGGCGACGGAGGCGGAGGCCATCGCCGCAGTGACCGCCATCCTCGACGAGGTGCCCGAGGGCTATTCGCTGGTGGGCGAGTGGAAGCCGGCCGAGGCCGCCCAGACGCCGACGGAGGTCCCGCTCCCGGCAGACGGTGAGGCACCCCCACCGGATCCGCAGAACCACACCCGTGCCGGCGGAATGGGCAGGCGGCGCGTGCTGGTGCACGCCAGCGGGTTCAAGCAGTCGCCCTATTCAGACATCAAACCCGCTGGCACCGGTGCCGCGGAGGCCCCGCGCAAACTGTGGCACTCCAGCCCCGGAAGCTCAGGAAGGTGAACCGGATGCGTACCCTCGCCCCCGCCGCCACGGGCGGCCCCCGTCAGGTCGTCGTGCACGTGGACATGGACGCGTTCTACGCCTCCGTGGAGATGGCCCGCCACCCCGAGCTGCGCGACGTGCCGATGTTCGTGGGCGGCTCCACCCGCGGCGTGGTGCTGTCGGCCAACTACCCGGCGCGCCGGTACGGGATCACCGCAGGCATGCCGTCCAGCCGGGCCCGGCGGTTGTGTCCGCAGGTCGCCGTCGTGCACCCGGACCACGACCACTACGGCGCGGTCTCCGCCGGCATCGGTGAGATCTTCGACACGCTCACCGACAAGGTGGAGATGGCCTCGATCGACGAGGCCTTCATCGACCTCACCACCGCGATGCGCCGCCTCGGCGACGACCCCGTCACCGTGGGCGAGCAACTGCGCGCCCAGGTGATGGACGAGCAGGGCGTGGCCTGTTCCGTCGGCATCGGCCCCAACAAGTTCATCGCCAAGCTCGCGTCGAAGCAGGCCAAGCCGGACGGGTTGCGGCTGGTCCGGGCGGAGGACGTGATCGCGTTCCTGCACCCGCTGCCCGTGGACGCCATCTGGGGCGTGGGGGAGGTGACTGCCGGGAAGCTGCGCAAGCTGGGGCTGGAGACGGTGCGCGACCTGGCCACCACCCCACGGGGCACGCTGCAGCGTGCGATGGGAGACAACCTGGGCGCCATGCTGTTCGACCTCGCCTGGGGCCGCGACGAGCGCTCCGTGTTGGCCCGCCAGCCGGCGGAGCACAGCGTCGGCTCGCAGGAGACGTTCGGCAGGGACACCGACGACGCCGCCATCGTCGCCACGGAGATCCTGCGGATGGCGGAGCGCACCGCCTCCCGCATGCGGGCGCAGGAGATGGTGGGCCGCACCGTGACGCTGTCGGTCCGGTTCGCGGACTTCACCACCATCACCCGCACCGGCACGCTCAAGGCGTTCACGGACCGCACCAACGACATCTACGCCGAGGCCATGCGGCTGTTCGGGAAGCTCCACCTCCAACGGGCCCGCATCCGCCGCGTGGGGGTGCGGATGGAGAAGCTGGTGCCGAAGGCGGCCACCTACGAGCAGCCCGCGCTCGATGAGCCCACCCACGGGTGGAGCGAGGCGGAGCAGGCGGTGGACAGGGCGGTGTTGCGTTTCGGCCCGAAGGCGGTGCAGCGCGCCAGGCTCACCCGGCGGCCCGTCCTGCACGCGTCGTGAGGAGCACCCCGGCGCTGGCCCTACCGGGGAGGGGTATACGGTGATGGCATGACGAAGACACTGTTGTCCCTGGCCGCAGCGGCCTTGCTCCCCATCGTGACGGCCTGTTCGGCCGCCACCACGGAGCCCTCCCGGACGGAGGCCGCCCCCACGGGGTCCGCAGTTCCCTCAGACGCTTCGGCCTTCCTCGCCGAGCATGACCTCGACGGGATGTCGGTGAGCGACATCGTCGCATCGCTCGACGCCACGAACGCCGACCGCGAGGCCGGGCCCTACGGCTCCATCCGCCCCACCGAACTCATCCTCACCGACGACGCGGGCGCGGAGGTGTCCCTCCCCGTCGACGACGGCTTCTACCTGTCGATCGCGCCGTACGTGTCGCAGACCCACGAGTGCTACAACCACAACCTCGCCTCGTGCCAGGGCGAACTGGCGGGCGAGGAGATCGAGGTGTCGATCGTCACGGCGGACGGTGAGCAGCTCGTCGACGAGACCGTGACCACCCATGACAACGGGTTCGCCGGGTTCTGGCTGCCTGCGGACATCCGGGCGACCGTGACCGTCACCCGCGACGGCAGGACGGCCGAGCAGGAGATCTCCACCGGCGCGGAAGACCCCACCTGCATCACGACGATGCAGCTGGCCTGACGTCAGAGGTCGCCGTTCTGGCGGCGACGCCAGCGCTCCTCGAGCTTGTCCATGAAGTCCTGGCTGGAACCTGCACCGGGGGAGGTGCGGGGCCCTGAGCCGGGGCGGCTGGGCTGCGCGTTGTCGTCTGCCACCCGGCGCCACGAGCTGATGCCCACCAGCGCGCCTCCGAGCATGAGCAGGAAGCCCGCGATGCTCACGGCCGGGTGCACCTGCACGCCCACGATGAGCACGACCACCCCGACGATGAACACGAGCCCGGCGATGGCCGCCCGCCGGCGGTGCACCTTGATCTGCGTCGTGCCGCTCAGGGCGTCGGCGAACTTGGGGTCCTCGGCCTTCAGGGACGCCTCAAGCTGCTCGAGCAGCCTCTGCTCTTGTTCAGACAGCGCCATGGCCTTCTCCCTTGCTACCGGTGGCGACCATTCTATGCCGGGTGGACCCCAAGCCCAAGAGCTGGCTGACTACCGCTCCGGGCGCCACAGCGACGCCGGCCACAGCATCGCCCGCAGGCGCCGGCCACGGGTGGCCTGGGCGGCCAGCGCGGTCCGCAGTGCGCGCACCTCGGCGGGCAGGTCGGTGACGGGCGCGCCGTCGCGTGCGAAGCGGCTGCGTTCCACCGTCGCCGCGATGACTCCGAGCGCCTGCGCGCCGCGGGGCGACAACCCCTCGGCCGCTGCCCGGCCGACCGGCCCGGGTGACCCGTCGGGCCAGGGCAGGCCGTAGTCGGCGAACAGCGCCTGCACCTCGCGCCACGCCCCATCGGCGACCTGGGCGGGCTCGCCGTCGCCCCGCAGCCGCGAGATCCGCAGTCCCAGCCGCACCAGCGCCGGCAGGGCCAGCACCAGCAGCACCAGGAGCGCCACGAGCACGCTGGCGACGGCGCCGCCGGGGGCCTCCTCCTGGGGCGTGGGCGTGGTCGGGGTGGGTTCCGCCGTGGGCGGCACCGTCGTGGGCTGCGGGCTGGACACCGACGTCGGCGTGGGCGACGGCGACGGGGCCGCCGACGGCTGCATCGCCGACGGCTCCACGTACTCCGGGTCGCCCTGGTAGGCGGGCGTCGGCTCGAACGGGACCCAGCCGAGGCCGTCGAGGTACAGCTCGGGCCAGGAGTGCGCGTCGTGCGACGTCACCTGGTAGCTGCCGTCGTCCTGCGCCTCTCCGGGCACGAAGCCGATCGCCATCCGCGCGTCGATGCCCTCGAGGCGCGCCATGGTGATCATGGCGGCGGCGAAGTGGATGCAGTAGCCGGAGCGTGACTCCAGCAGGAAGCTCGAGATCGTGTCGGTCCCTGCGGTGTTGGGTGCCTCGAGCGTGTAGCCGAAGGCGTCGGAGCGCAGGAAGCGCTGGATCGCCAGCGCCTTCTCCCCGGCCGTGGTCGCGCCGGCCACCACGTCGGTGGTGAGCGCGGCGACGGCGGGGCTCAGCCCGTCGGGGACCTGCCGGTTGACCGGGTCCGGGCCCGCACCGGCGCCTGCCAGCGAGATCTGGTCGAGGGTGGGTGACGGCAGCGTCGACTCGACGCGATAGGCCAGGTTGACGGTCTGGGACGTGCGGTTGGGGCCGGAGGCGACGATGGCCAGCGTCTCGGGGTCGTGGCTCCACGAGCCGGCGGCGTCGTAGGAGTCCGCCGCGAACGGGGCGGGCAGGTACTCCGACGGCACCGCATCCATCTGCACCTCGACCGAGACGCTCTCGCCGGGGAAGTCGTAGTCGCCGTCCAGCCCGCCGCGACTGAGCTTCATCGGCACCAACCCGGCGCCCGAGGCGCTGAGGTTCGGCAGCGCGACGGTGCGCAGGTAGACCGGCTGCCCGTTGCTGGTGCGGTAGGTGAGCACCGGGCTGTCCGTGGGGCGGCGCAGGTCCTGGTCGAGGCGGACGGTGGGGTCGCTCAACTGGATGGGGCCGTCCTGCCCGCCCTCGGTCCACGGCCGCTTGTCGCCCAGCGGCACCGCGGCGGCGACCAGCAGCGCGGCCACGAGGGCCGCCACGGCGAAGCCGATGCCCACGGACACCCGGGCCGCGTGGTGCGCCCCCGCCCGCGAGGCCTTGCCCGCGGCGTCGGTGACGCCGGTGGTGCTGAGGAGGACGGCGACGTAGGCGAGGAGCACCGGCGCCAGCAGCAGCCAGTCGAGGTCCTGGACGATGACGAGCGCGGCGATGCCGTAGGACAGCGCCAGCGGTGCAATGGTCCAGGCCGGCTGCTCCAGGCCGTTGACGAGCAGCTCGACGATGATCACCAGCAGCGCCGTGAGTACCAGGCACAGCCACAACAGGCCCGGCTCCGGCGGCAGCGGGGGCACGCCGTCGCGGATGGCCGCGGCGCCGTCGGCGGTGAGTTCCCTCAGCGACTCCACCGCCTGCCCGCGCGGCGCAAGGCGCAGGCCGCGCCACGTGAGCACGCCGAGGATGACGGCCAGCTGCACGAAGAGGATCAGCGCCCGGGGTGCGCGCAGCAGCCCGAGCGCCAGCCCCACGGCGGCTGAGGCGCCCAGGATGAACCAGGCCTGCGTGAGGACCTCGCCGAAGCCGCCCAGGAGCGGCGACAGGGGCAGCAGGGACAGCCACACGGCGGCGGCGACGACCACGCTGGAGAACGGGTGGTGGGTGAACCTCATCGCGTCACCCGCTCCCAGACCTGGGGCACCGGTTCCAGTGGGCGGAAGGTCTCCACGCGCCACCCGCGGCCGCGGAGGAAGCGGATGGACTCGCGATGCTCGTCGTCGTCGGCGTGCCACGCCGCCGCGTCGGGGACCAGCGCGATGAGGCTGCGGGCACGCCCACCGGCCGCGGCCAGCGCAGCGGCGTCGGCGGTGGACAGCAGGCCGGTCACCGCCACCAGGGAGGCGACGGAGGTGAGCAGCTCCGGGTCGTCGACCGCGGATCCCAGCCAGGTCTCCTCCGAGGTGGCCAGGTCCGTCATCGCCTCGATCATCAGTTGGCGCGAGGCCTCGCCGACGCTGTGCCCGGTCTCGAAGACCCGCCCCGACGGCGACAGGATGGCCAGCTTGTGGCGTCCCTCGCTGAGCAGGGCCGCGACCGAGGTGACGGCGGAGACGGCCCATTCGAGCGAGCCGTCGGCGCCGTGCCCGCGGTGGGCGTCGCGGCGCGTGTCGACGATGAGCGTGCTGGACGGGTCCCAGGGGTGTTCCTCGAGCCGCACCATGAGGTCGTCGCGCTTGGCCGTCATCTTCCAGTGCACCCGCCGGATGTCGTCGCCGTGCCGGTGCTCGCGCACGAGCACGTCGTCGGCCCCGGCGGAGCCGATGCGTTGCGGGGTGGCGTCGCCGGCGCTGCCGAGGCCGGCGCCGCCGGCGAGGTCCTCCAGCCGCCAGATGCGGGGGGTCACGCGCAGCACCGAATTGCGCCCGCGTGCCACGAAGCCCCTCAGGGCGAGTCCCAGCGGGTCACCGGCCTGCGCCCACAGCGGCCCGACGGTGAAGCGGCCGCGGCGCAGCGCCTGGACGGTGTAGCCCACGGCCTGCGTCCACTCGCCGAAGCCACGGGCGATGGTGAACGAGGCGCCGCCGCCGAGCGACTCGTCGGCGGAGTCGTGGAACCGCAGGGCGGAGGCCTGCGCCGGTGACTGGTTCGCCACGTGGAGCACCACCCTCGTCGAGGTGCCCACGGGGATGGTGGGCGGCGTCAGCGAGCGCTCATGGTCGACCAACGGCCGCGCCAGGAACAGGTAGCCGAGCGCCAGGAGGGGGAGCGCGACGAGGGCGAGGCCGAGCCAGAGCAGGTCGACCTCGCCGATGTAGGCAGCGGCCACCGTGGCGAGCGCGCCGCACAACAGCAGCGCGATCCCCCGCCCGGTGAGCCGGGTGCCTCGGCGCACGCGTCAGCTCCGGGCCGGCGTGGGCACCGACGAGACGACGGAGGTGATGATGTCACCCGGGTCGCGGCGGGCCACCTGGGCCTCGACGGTGGGCAGCACGCGGTGCGACAGCACCTCCACCGCGAGGGCGCGCACGTCCTCGGGGATGATGTAGTCGCGGCCGCCGAGCGCGGCCTCCACGCGCGCGGCGCGCATCAGGTGGAGGGAGGCGCGGGGGCTCGCGCCCAACCGCAGATCGGGGTGCTGGCGCGTCGCGTCGACGATGCTGACGATGTAGTCGTTGATCACCGGGGCCACGTAGACCGCCCGGATCGCGCGGATGGCGGCCGCGACGGAGGCCGCGTCGGTCACGGCGCTGACCGTGGCCAGTTGGTCGCCGCCCGCGTGGTGCGCGAGCATCGCGACCTCGGCGGTGCGGGCGGGATAGCCCATGGTGATGCGGGCCATGAACCGGTCGCGCTGGGCCTCGGGGAGGGGATAGGTGCCCTCCATCTCGATGGGGTTCTGCGTCGCGATGACCATGAAGGGCTGGCGCAGCTGGTACGTCTTGCCGTCCGCCGACACCTGGCTCTCCGCCATCGCCTCCAGCAGGGCCGACTGGGTCTTGGGGGAGGCGCGGTTGATCTCGTCGCCCAGCACGATGTGCGCGAAGATCCCGCCCGGCTTGAACTCGAACTCCCTGGTCGACTGGTTGAACACCGACACGCCGGTCACGTCGCTGGGCAGCAGGTCGGGCGTGAACTGGATGCGCTTGACGTCGCCCGAGATGGCGCGGCCGAGCGACTTGGCGAGGACGGTCTTGCCCACGCCGGGCACGTCCTCGATGAGCAGGTGTCCCTCGGCCAGCAACACGATCACCGCCATGCGGATCTGGTGCGGCTTACCCTCGATGACCCGTGCCATCTCGCCAGCAATGCTGCTGGCCAGCTGGGACACCTCGTGCAGTGACGGTACGGCGGGCTGGTTCACCGGGGGCTCCTCGTGGTCGGTCGGCGAGCGAGACCAAGACTAACCGCCCCTCGCCCCGAGCGGGCGTCCGCATCCGCACCGACAGGCGTGATGAGGGTGGGCGCCGTGTCGTCCGGATGGCCAGACCGACGATAAAGGGGCGTGCGAGCACAACGCACCGACAAAAAGTGGTGGGTAAGTGGGGGAAAGTGGGTTAAGGTGGTGCGCAGTGGAGCAAAGTGGATGGCACGTGGGGGAAGGAGGCCTGTCGCATGTTGTTCATGGGGACGTACACCCCGAAGCTGGACGAGAAGGGCCGCCTGATCCTGCCTGCCAAGTTCCGCGAGGCGCTCGAGGACGGCCTGGTCGTCACCCGGACGCAGGAGCGGGCGTTGGCCGTCTTCCCCAGGCCGACGTTCGAAGCCAAGATGGCGGCCGCACTCGCCGCTCCCAGCACCGTCAAGCGGGTCCGCGACTATCTGCGCATGATGATGGCCGCCGCCAGCGACGAGGTGCCGGACCGGCAAGGGCGCATCACCATCCCGCCACCACTGAGGCAGTACGCCAACCTGGACCGCGAGGTCGTGGTGATCGGCTCCGGGGACCATGCCGAGATCTGGGACGTCAACGCCTGGAACGAGTACTGCGCAGCAGGGGAGGAGAACTTCTCCGACCTGGACGAGGAGTTCACCGCCCTGACCGGATTCTGATACCCCCCGCCGGTGGCTCCCGGCCGGTCAGGCCCTGACCTCACTTCCCCGATGTCAGGACCGGCCCGGAAGGGAACCTCTGGTGGGGACACCAGCCACACGACACAGCACAGCAACGAAGAAGGGTCGAACCGCAGATGCAGGGCTTCACGGACGTTCACGATCCGGTCATGCGTGACCGCATCGTCGACCTGCTGCGCCCGGCACTGTCGCATCCGGGCGCGATCTACGTCGACGGCACCCTCGGGCTTGCCGGGCACGCCATCGCCATCCTGCAGGCCTGTCCGGAGGCCCGGCTGATCGGCATCGACCGCGACCTCGACGCGCACGCCGTCGCCCGCGAACGCCTCGGCGACCTGGCCGAGCGCGCCACGCTGGTGCACGCCGTCTACGACGAGCTGCCCGACGTCCTCGACGACCTGGGCCTCACCACCGTCGACGCCATCCTCCTCGACCTCGGCCTCTCCTCGCTGCAGATCGACCGCACGGAGCGCGGCTTCGCCTACCGCGTCGACGCGCCGCTGGACATGCGGATGAACCCGACGGAGGGCCCCACCGCCGCCGACGTCCTCAACACCTACTCGGCCCGCGAGCTGTCGCGGATCCTGTCGCGCTACGGCGAGGAGCGATTCGCCGACCGGATCGCCCGGGCCATCGTCGAGCAGCGCCCCTTCGAGACCTCCGCCCGCCTGGTCGAGACCATCTCGGGCGCCATCCCGGCCGCCGCGCGCCACACCGGCGGCCACCCCGCCAAGCGCACGTTCCAGGCCCTGCGCATCGAGGTCAACCGGGAGCTCGAGGCGCTCGACGGCGTGCTCCCCGCAGCCATCGACGCGCTCGCCGTCGGCGGCCGCATGGCGGTGCTCGCCTACCACTCGCTGGAGGACCGCGCGGTCAAGCGTGCGTTCGCCGCCAAGGCCACGGATCGCGCGCCCCGCGAGATGCCGCTGGTCCCCGACCACCTCAAGGCCGAACTGGCCCTGCTCACCCGCGGGGCCGAGAAACCCACCCCGGAAGAGATCGCCGCCAACCCGAGGGCGGCCTCCGCGCGACTCCGCGTGGCCGAACGAACGAAGGAGGCAGCATGAGCGCCCAGCCCATCACCACCGACGATCTGGTCGCGGCCGCGCCCGCCCGGCCCAAACTGGGGGTCGTCCCGCCGACCCCCGGCGCCACCGTCTCCACGATGGGCTTCGTCGGCATCATCCTGGGACTCATCGCGGTCGGCATGGCCGGCGTCATGATCGTGACCACCAACGTCGGCGCCCAGTCGCGCGAGCTGGCGGGCCTCCGGCGCGAGGCCACCGAACTCAGCTACACGTCGGCCGCGCTCGAGTCGCACATCCAGCGGATGTCCAGCGCCAACGCCCTCGCGCTGCGGGCCAGCGAACTGGGCATGGTGCCCAACCCGTACCCGGCGTTCATCAACCTCGCCGACGGCTCGGTCACCGGCTACCCGAAGGCCGCCACCCAGGACGAGATGCCGTTCCTGCGGGGCATCGCGACCAAGCCGTTGCCCAAGCCCGTCGTCCCCACCACACGGCCCGCCCAGCCCGCCGACACCGGTGCCGACAGCGACCTGGTCGCGGCCGGCGCCACCGGGGGGCAGCCGTGAGCCCCGAGCGCCCGCCCCGGAAGCGACCAGCCACCCGCAGGCCCGCCCCCCAGCAGGCCGCCCGCAGGAAGCCCACGTCGAAGCCGACGGTGCGCACCTCCAAGCCCACCGGTGCCCCCCGCACCTACCGCAAGACCGTGCGGCTGCCAGTGGGCCGCTCGTCGGTGCGCATCCGTGTGTTCATGCTGGTCTTCGCGCTGCTGCTCGGCGGCGCCGGCATCCGCGCCATCCAGCTCCAGGGCCTCGACTCGCAGGCGTTCGCGGCGGAGGCCGCCGCCAAGATGCAGTCGAAGCGCGAACTGCCGGCCACGCGGGGCGAGATCGTCGACCGCAACGGCGTCGTGCTCGCCAGCACGGAGCCTGCCATGCTCGTGTCGATCGACCCCGACATGGTGCGCACCAACGGCGCCGACAAGCGCTACGCGATGAGCAGGCGCAAGCAGGAGGAGGCGGCGGCCGCGCCCGCCGCCGTGGCGGAGATCCTCGCCAAGCACCTCGGCGGCCGCAAGGAGAAGTACCTCGAGATCATCGACACGCCCGACTCGCGCTACGAGGTGGTGGCCCGACGCGTGCCGGCCGCCACGTTCACCGCCATCGAGGCCGACATGCGCGCGGGCATGGACGGCGAGGGCAAGCGCCGTTGGTACGGCGTGTTCGGCGCGCCGGATCCCATCCGCGTCTACCCGAACCGGTCCGTCGCATCCAACGTGGTGGGCTTCGTCAACGCCGAGGGCGACGGCGCCGCCGGGCTGGAGTACGCGCTCGACGCACAGCTCGAGGGCACGCCCGGCGAGCAGGTCTACGACGCCTCGACCTACGGCCGCATCCCGCTGGGCACCAACATCATGACGCCGCCGGTCGACGGCGCCACCTACGAGCTGACGCTCGACTCCGACCTCCAGTGGATGGTGGAGCAGGCCCTGGCCGACGGCATGCGCGAGGCCAAGGCCAAGACCGGCACCGCCGTCGTGATGAACATCCACACCGGTGAGATCCTGGCGCTGGCCAACGGCCCCAGCTTCGACGCCGCCAACCCCGGGGCCGCCGACAGCAAGGACCTGGGCAACCGTGCGGTCACCGAGGTCTACGAACCGGGCTCGGTGCAGAAGGTGCTCACCATGGCGGCCCTCGCCGACCAGGGCCTGGTCACCCCCGACACCAAGCGCGTGGTGCCCGGCAGCATCGCGTCGGGCGGCGGCGTCGTGCGCGACTCCTTCGCGCACGGCGACCTCAACCTCACCGCCCGGGGCATCGTGGCGCAGTCGTCGAACGTCGGCATGATCATGCTGACCCGCGACCTGGAGAAGCAGACGCTGACCGACTACCTGTCTTCGTTCGGCCTCGGCGCCAAGCCCGGCACCGGCCTGCCCGGCGAGTCCACCGGCCAGATCCCGACGAAGGACATGCCCGACTACACGCGCGACCAGGTCTCCTTCGGCCAGGGCCTCAGCGTCAACGCCGTGCAGATGGCTGCGGCCGTCGCGTCGGTCACCAACGGTGGCACGTACCACCAGCCGGTCATCCTCAAGTCGGCGAAGGCCTCCGACGGCACCCCGATCGAGCTGCCGCAACCGACGAGCCGCCGCGTGGTCTCCGAGGAGGCCTCGGCCGCGGTCGTCGAGATGATGGAGTCGGTCATCACGCTCAACGACAACCGCAAGATCCCCGGCTACCGCACGGCGGGCAAGTCCGGCACCGCGCAGCGCTTCGACCCGCAGTGCAAGTGCTACAACGGCTTCACCGCCTCGTTCGTGAACGTGGCGCCCGCCGAGGACCCGCAGCTGCTGGTCTACGTCGTGCTCGACAGGCCCAGCAACGGCAACCTCGGCAGCCGGCTGGCCCTCCCCGTGACCAACAACATCCTCTCGCTGGCGCTGCCCCGGTACAACGTGGCACCCTCGACCACGGAGGCACCCAATCTGCCCACCACCTTCGACTGACATGACATCGATCCGGCCCACGCACACGACGGCGGCCCCGCTCACCGACCTGGTGGCGGGGCTCGACCTCGTCGGCGACACCACCAGTCCGGTGCCCATCAGCGGCGTGAGCCTCAGCTCGCAGGAGATCCAACCGGGCTGGCTGTACCTCGCCCTGCCCGGGCGCCAGCGCCACGGCGCCGAGTTCGCCTGCGCCGCCGTCGACTCCGGCGCTGCCGCGGTCCTGACGGACCCCGAGGGCGCCGGCCTCCTCGACGGACTGGGCGTCCCCGTGCTGGTCGCCGACGACGTGCGCGCCGCCATGGCAACCGTCTCCGCCCGCGTCTTCGGGCACCCGTCGCGGCGACTCACCACCCTCGGCGTCACCGGCACCAACGGCAAGACGACCACCGTCGCGTTGGTGAAGGCCGGCCTGATGGCCGGCGGGCGGCTGGCGGGCACCATCGGAACCATCGGGTTCAGGCTCGGCGGCGAGGAGCTGCGCTCCAGCCGGTCGACGGTGACCACGCCCGAGTCGCCCGACCTGCAGGCGCTGCTCGCCGTGATGGTGGAGCGCGGCGCCGACGCGGTGGCCGTCGAGGTCAGTTCGCACGCCATGGCGCTCAACCGGGTCGACCCCATCGAGTTCGACGTGGCGGCCTTCCTCAACCTCGGCCGCGACCACCTCGACTTCCACCATTCGATCGAGGACTACTTCGAGGCCAAGGCGAAACTGTTCGACGCGGGCAGGGCCAGGTCGAGCGTCGTGTGGGTCGACGACGGCGCCGGCCGCGTGATCGCCGACAGGGTCGCCGCGCACGGCCAGAGTCGCCTCATCACCGCGGGCACGGGTCCCGAGGCCGACTACCGCATGAGCGACTATCGCCCGGTCCACCCGCTGGGCGGGGTCGCCACGGTCACCCGCGGCGGCGAGGACCTCACGCTAGAGCTGAGCCTGCCCGGCGTCTACAACATGGTCGACGCCGTCGTCGCGCTCGCCATGCTCGAGGCCGTCGGCCTGCCCGCCGAGGCCGCGCTGCGCGGCCTGTCGAAGGCGCAGATCCCCGGCCGCATGCAGCGCGTGGACCTGGGCGTCGGCGCGCCGCTGGTGGTCGTCGACTTCGCCCACACCCCCCAGGCGGTGGAGGCGGCGCTGCAGTCGCTGCAGGGCATCGGCACGCTCATCACCGTGCTCGGCTGCGGCGGCGACCGGGACGCGGAGAAGCGTCCCGAGATGGGCGCAGTGGCGGCCCGGCTCAGTGACGTCACGATCATCACCGACGACAACCCCCGTTCCGAGGACCCCGCCGCGATCCGCGCCGAGGTGATGGCCGGGGCCCGCGCCGCCCAGCGGGCGGGGACGCAGCTGATCGAGGTGCCCGGACGGCGCGCCGCGGTGGAGAATGCCTTGCAGATGGCCGGTGGCGATACTGTGGTGGCGATCCTCGGCAAGGGGCACGAGCGGGGCCAGATCCTGGCGGACCGCACCGTCGACTTCGACGACGTCGAGGAGGCGGCCCGCGCCTGGAGCCGTGCCGGTGAGGAAGGAGACCCCGATGCGCGTGCGCACGATGCTTGAGGTGGTGGAGCTGATGCAGCCCGCCGCCGTCGAACTCTTCGGCGACGACGCCGACATCGAGGTGGGTCCTGACGTGGTCATCGACAACCGTGAGGCCACCGAGGGCGCACTGTTCGTCGCCATCCCCGGCGAGCGCGTCGACGGCCACGACTTCGCCGCCGCCGCCGTCGAGGCCGGGGCGCGCGGGGTGCTCGGCATGCGCACCACCGCGGCCGAGGTGCCGCACGTACTGGTGGAGGATTCCATCGCGGGGATGAGCTGGCTGGCCCGCGGCATCGTGCGCGAGGAGCGCGCCCGGGGGATGGTCTCCATCGGCATCACGGGCAGCTCCGGCAAGACCAGCACCAAGGACCTCATGGCCCAGGTCTTCGAGGCGGCCGGCCCGACGGTGGCGCCGGCCGGGTCGCAGAACAACGAGGTGGGCGTGCCGCTGACGGCCTGCCGCGTGGACGCCGACACCCGCTACCTCATCTCCGAGATGGGTGCCCGCGGCAAGGGCCACATCGCGTGGCTCACCTCGCTCGTCGGCCTCGACGTCGGCGTCTGCCTCAACGTCGGCCGCGCGCACGTCGGCGAGTTCGGGGGAGTGGAGGCCACCGCCATCGCCAAGTCCGAGATCGTGGCTGACCTGGCACCGGACGGGTGGGCCGTGCTCAATGCCGACGACCCCAACGTCGCCGGCATGGCCTCGGTCACGAAGGCGCGCATCGCATGGTTCGGCGAGGGCGAGCTGCGCGGCGGCGACCTGCGCGTGAGCGCCCGCAACGTCACCATGAACGTCCTCAGCCAGCCCAGCTTCGACCTGGTGGCCGAGGACGGCGACGGCGAACGCAGCGCCCGCGTCACGCTCGGCGTGATCGGCCGCCACCAGGTACCGAACTCGCTCGCCGCGGCCGCCGCCGCGCTCGCGGTGGGCCTCGACATCGAACTGGTCGCAGGGGCGCTGTCGGCCGCGCAGCAACGCTCGAGCTGGCGGATGGAGCTGACGCCTCGCCCCGACGGGGTCCTCGTGCTCAACGACTCGTACAACGCCAACCCGGATTCGGTCGCGGCCGCGCTCGTGACGGCCGTGGAACTCGCGCACGGGACCCGCCGCGAGCATCCCGGCGCGCGCGTGGTCGCGGTGCTCGGCGACATGCTCGAGCTCGGCCCCCTCGCCGAGGAACTGCACGAGGAGACCGGCCGGCTGGCCGCCGACCTCGGCGTCTCCGAGATCGTGGCCGTCGGCGACCTCGCGGGCCAGACCGTGGCCGGCGCGACCGCAGAGGGCATCACGGCGCGGACGGCGGATCGTGACGAGGTCGTGGCCTCCCTTACGCTGAACCCCGGCGACGTCGTGCTCATCAAGGGCTCGCGCGGCGTCGGACTTGAAACGGTGGCGGCCGAACTGGCCGGCCAGGGCGGAGCGGCGAAGTGATCAACATCCTCACGGCAGGTGCACTGTCGCTCCTGTTCTCACTGATCGGCACGCCCCTGTTGATCAAGTTCCTGACCCGGCGCCAGTACGGCCAGTTCATCCGGGAGGACGGCCCCACGTCCCACCACGTCAAGCGCGGCACCCCCACGATGGGTGGCCTGGTGATCATCGCGGCCGTCGTGCTGGCCTACACCGTCACCCACCTGCTGCGCTGGCAGCCCCCCACCGTCTCGGGCCTGCTGCTCATCGGCCTGGCGGTCGGCATGGGGTTCCTCGGCTTCCTCGACGACTGGTCGAAGATCTCCAAGGAGCGCAGCCTGGGGCTCACCCCGCGGGGCAAGCTCATCGGCCAGGCGCTCATCGGCGGCGGGTTCGCCGTCGCCGCGCTGACGCTGCCCAACAGCCGCGGCATCACGCCCGCGTCTCCCGCCATCTCGTTCCTGCGCGACATCCCCTGGCTGACGCTGCCCGTGGTGCTCGCCGCCGTCTTCATCCTGTTCCTCATCGCCGCCTGGTCCAACGCCGTCAACCTCACCGACGGCCTCGACGGGCTGGCGGCCGGCTCCGCGACGTTGGTGTTCGCCGCCTACACCATCGTCAACATCTGGCAGTTCAACCAGTGGTGCTCGCGCCCCTCGGTGGTCCGGTCCATGGCCGCGCGCTGCTACGAGGTCCGCGACCCCAACGACCTGGCGGTGCTGGCCATCGCCTTCGCGGGCGCCTGCTTCGGCTTCCTGTGGTGGAACGCCAAGCCCGCCAAGATCTTCATGGGCGACACCGGGTCCATGGCCATCGGTGCCACGCTTGCCGGCCTGTCGGTGATGACCCGCACCGAACTGCTGCTGGTCATCCTCGGCCTGCTGTTCGTCATCGAGGTCGGCTCGGTGGCGCTGCAGGTGAGCTACTTCAAGGCCACCAAGGGCAAGCGCATCTTCAAGATGTCGCCCATCCACCACCACTTCGAGCTGAAGGGCTGGGATGAGGTCACCGTCGTCATCCGCTTCTGGATCATCTGCGGGCTGTGCGTGGCCGCCGGCATGGGCGTGTTCTACGCCGAATGGGTGACCGGATCGTGACGCTCGACTGGATCCGCACCGCCAACCGCCTCTCCGACTGGCCCTCGGCGCAGGTCGTCGTCGCAGGCCTGGGCGTCTCCGGGTTCGCCGCCGCGGACGGCCTGATGTCGCTGGGCGCCAGGATCATCGTCCTGGACGAGTCGACAGCGCACGCCGAGAAGGCCGAGCTGCTCGAGAAGCTCGACGTGACGGTGCGTCTCGGCCCGGGGTCGACGGCCGAGCTGCCGCCCGGCACCGACCTGGTGGTCACGTCGCCCGGCTGGCGCCCGTCCGCGCCCCTGCTGCGACAGGCCGCCGCCGCGGACGTCCCCGTGTGGGGCGAGACCGAACTGGCGTGGCGCATGATGCAGCCCGACCGGGTCATCCCGTGGCTGGGCGTGACCGGCACCAACGGCAAGACCACCACCACGCAGATGGTGGAGGCCATGCTGATCGCCGACGGCCGCAAGGCTGCCGCGGTCGGCAACATCGGCCGGCCCATCATCGAGGCCATCCTCGACGACGTCGACTACGACGTGTTCGCCGTCGAACTGAGCAGCTTCCAACTCCACTGGATGAACAACGTCAACCTGCACTCCGCGGTGGTGCTCAACGTGCACCCCGACCACCTCGAGTGGTACGAGGGCGCGCCGGACGCGATGCAGCGCTACACGGCTGAGAAGGCCAAGATCTACGAGGGCGTGACGCACTCGTGCGTCTACAACGTGGACGAGCCGGTCACCGAGCGACTGGTCGAGGAGGCGGAGGTCGTCGAGGGCGCCCGCGCCATCGGCTTCACGCTGGGCACGCCCGCCATCTCGATGCTGGGCGTCGTCGACGACCTGCTGGTCGACCGCGCCTTCGTCGAGCAGCGCCGCGACTCGGCGCTCGAGTTGGCCAAGGTCTCCGACGTGCAGCCTGCCGCGCCCCACAACGTGGCCAACGCGTTGGCCGCCGCCGCCCTCGCCCGCAGCTACGGCGTGCACCACTCGTCGGTGGCCAAGGGCCTGCAGCGCCTCCAGTTGGGTGGGCACCGGATCCAGCGGATCGCGGAGGCCGACGGTGTCGTCTGGGTGGACGACTCCAAGGCCACCAACCCCCACGCCGCGAACTCGGCCATGAACGCCTTCGAGTCCTTCGTGTGGATCGCCGGCGGCCAGGCCAAGGGCACGACGTTCGACCAGCTCATCGAGCGGCACCGCAGCAAGCTGCGCGCCGCCGTCGTGATCGGCGTCGACAGGCACCTCATCGCCAAGACGCTTGCGCGACACGCGCCCGACGTCCCGGTCCGGGTGCTCGACACCACCGACACTGGGGTGATGGACGAGGTCGTCGCCCTCGCGGGGCAGTTCGCCCGGCCGGGTGACACGGTGTTGCTCTCCCCGGGCTGCGCCAGCCTCGACATGTTCGACAGCTACTCGGCACGCGGGGACGCGTTCGCCGCAGCGGTGCAGAAGTACCTCGGATAGACACCCGGCAGGAGGGAACACAGGAAATGGCGTCCGACGCAGCAACTTCCCCCGTCGCGCGGTTCACCATCTGGTCCCAGGTGCGGGTCCTCGCGGCCTCGCCCATGGCCCCGTACTACTTCGTCGCCGCGAGCGTCAGCGTGCTGGTGGGCATCGGCTCCCTCATGGTGCTGAGCTCATCGGCCGCGCTGGCCCAGTCGACGCAGGACGGGCCGTACTACTTCGCCCTGCGGCAACTCGCGTTCCTGGGCGCCGGCCTCGTGTTCATGGTCCTGCTCAGCAGATTCCCCACCTCGCTGCTGCGCAAGCTCGGCTGGCTGTTCTGGGGCATCGGCGTCGTGCTGTTGATCGCCGTCCAGATCCCTGGCCTGGGCGTGCTGGTCAACGGCAACCGCAACTGGCTGCTGATCGGCACCGTCCAATTCCAGCCCTCGGAGTTCGCCAAGCTCGCCCTCGTGGTGTGGTGTGGCACGGTCTTCCACGTCAAGCGGGGCCGGCTGCACGAACCGTTGCAGCTCGCCGTCCCGTTCGTGCCGCTCGGCGGCCTCGTGCTGGCGCTGGTGCTCGCCGGGCACGACCTGGGCACCGGCCTGATCGTCGGCCTCATCCTCGTGGCCGTCATGTGGTTCATCGGCACCCCGCTCAGGGTGCTACTCCCGCTCGGCGCGCTGGTCTCAGGCCTCGCGGTGCTGCTGGTCTACGGCTCCGGCAACCGGATGAGCCGCATCAGCGTGTTCCTCGACCCGCAGTCCAACACCGACCTGTCGTCGCAGCCCATGGCCGCGCTCTACGCGCTGGCCTCCGGCGGCTGGTGGGGCCTCGGGCTGGGCGCCTCGAAGCAGAAGTGGGGTGGCCTGAAGGACGGCGCGCACACCGACTTCATCTTCGCCGTCATTGGCGAGGAGCTCGGGCTGTTCGGGGTGCTGCTGATCATCGCGATGTTCGCGCTGCTCGGCTGGGCCGGCCTCGAGATCGCCATCCGTTCCGACAAGATGTTCAACCGGGTGGTGGCCGCCGGCATCACCGCCTGGTTCCTCGGCCAGGCCACCATCAACATCTTCGTGGTCATGCACCTGCTGCCCGTCCTGGGCGTGCCGCTGCCGTTCGTCTCCTACGGCGGCTCGGCGTTGATCGCCAGCCTCATGGGCGTGGGCGTGCTGTTGTGCCTCGCCAGGGACACGCCCGGTGCCCGGGCCTACCTCGCGTCGCGCAAGGTCCCGGCCAGGCCGCGGATGACCAGCGTCATGGCGGCGGGCAGGGAGGACTCGTGACCAGCGTGGTGCTCGCCGGCGGTGGTACCGCCGGCCACACGTCGCCGCTGATCGCCACCGCGAAGGCCCTGCAGGCTGCCCGGCCCGACGTCGAGATCGTGTGCGTCGGCACGGCCAAGGGGCTCGAGACCCGGGTGATCCCGGAGGCGGGCCTCGACCTCGAACTCATCACGCCCGTGCCGCTGCCACGCACCCTCAACCTCGACCTCGTGAAGCTGCCCTACACGCTCACCCGGTCGGTGCTGGAGTCCCGCCGGGTCATCAAGCGGGCCAGGGCCGACGTCGTCGTGGGCTTCGGCGGGTACGTCTCGATCCCCGTCTACCTCGCCGCCCGGCTCATGCGGGTGCCGGTCGTGGTGCACGAGGCCAACAAGATCGCCGGCATCGCCAACAAGATCGGCGCCAAGGGCTCCCGTTTCGTGGCCACCACGTTCGCCGAGACGCAGTTGCCCGGCGGCCGGCTGATCGGCATGCCGATGAGCCGCACCATCACCCACCCCACGGTGGGGGCGGCCGAGGCCCGCGCGCAGTTCGGGCTCGACCCCGAGCGGCCCACGCTGCTCGTGAGCGGCGGCTCGCAGGGCGCCGTGCGCATCAATGAGGCGGTGGAGGCCGCCCGCGACGACCTGCTCGCCGCGGGGATCCAGGTCCTCCACGTGCTGGGGCCCAAGAACTTCGACGACGCCGTGCACGCCGTCGTCACCGGGGAGTCCGGCGCGCAGTACCGGCCGGTGGCGTTCGTCTCCGACATGGCCGTGGCCTACGCCGCGGCGGACCTGATGGTGGGCAGGGCCGGCGCCGGCACGGTGATGGAGACCGCGGTGAGCGGGCTGCCCGTCGTGTTCGTCCCGTTGCCATGGGGCAACGGCGAGCAGGGACGCAACGCGGCCGAACTGGTCGCTGCGGGCGGGGGAGTGCTCGTGCCGGACGCCGAGATCAGCGCGGCTAGACTGAGCAGCGTCGTGACCGAGATCCTCGGAGATCCACAGCGCCTCGCGCAGATGTCGGCCACGTGCCGCGACATGTATCCGGCCGACGCGGCCGAGGTCCTCGCCGCCGCCATCATCGACGCAGTCTGAGAAAGGTTGACCACAGCCATGCTCCTCAATCCCATTGAGGTGGTGCCCGCCGAAGAGGTGGGACCGGTCCATTTCATCGCCGCCGGCGGCTCCGGCATGAGCGGCATCGCGCGGCTCTACGCCGAACTCGGCATCAAGACCTCCGGCTCCGACCAGTCCGACTCGACGGCACTGCGGGGCCTGCAGCGTGCGGGCGTGACCACGTACGTCGGCCACGACGCCGCGCAGGTGGGCGACGCCAGGACCGTGGTCATCTCCTCGGCGATCCGCGCCGAGAACGTCGAACTCGTCGAGGCACGTCGCCGTGGCCTGCGCATCTGGCACCGCTCTGCGGCACTCGCCGCGCTGATGCAGGGCAAGCGCGGCATCTCGGTGGCCGGCACGCATGGCAAGACCACCACCACCGCCATGACCGCGGTGATGCTGAGCGAGGCGGGCCGGGACCCGAGCTATGTCATCGGCGGGCCGCTGTCGACGACCGGCGCGAGCTCGGCGGTCGGCTCCGGCGAGGCGTTCGTCGTCGAGGCCGACGAGTCGGACGCCTCCTTCCTGCAGTACCCCACTGAGGTCGCCGTGATCACCAACGTGGAGGCCGACCACCTGGTCAACTGGGGCACCCCGGAGGCCTACGCCGACGGCTTCCGGGCGTTCGCGACGCGCCCCCACGTCCAGCACGTCGTCATCAACGTCGACGACGCCGGCTCGCGCGCCCTCGCCGCGGAGCTGGTGGGGGAGACCCCGCACATCATCCGCTACGGCGAGGCCGAGGACGCCGACGTGCGCATCACCGACGTGCGGGCACACGGCAACGGCGTCGCCGCCACGATCACCTACGGCGAGGACTCCGGCGAGATCGTGCTGCAGGTGCCGGGCAACCACAACCTCGCCAACGCGTCGGCGGCCTACGCCGTCGGTCGCGTGCTGGGCCTCAGCCACGACGAGGCCGTAGACGCGCTCGGGCGCTTCGAGGGCACCCTGCGCCGCTTCCAGCTGATCACCGACACCGCCGGCATCCGCGTGTTCGACGACTATGCCCACCACCCCACGGAGATCCGCGCCGCCCTGACAGCGGCCCGGCGCGCCACGTCGGCGGGCAACGAGGCCACCGGCCTCAGCGGCCGGCTGATCGCCTGCTTCCAGCCGCACCTGTACAGCCGCACCATCGACTTCGCCGACGAGTTCGGTGAGGTGATGACGCTGGCCGACATCGCCGTGATCAACGACATCTGCGGCGCGCGGGAGGACCCGGTCCCCGGGGTGACCGGTGAGCTCGTGGTCGACGCGGCCCGCAGGCACGGCCAGGAGAACCTGGTCTACGTCAAGGAGAAGTACGACCTTCCCGCAGCGCTCAACGAGATCGCGGAGCCCGGTGACCTCATCATCACGCTCGGCTGCGGCGACGTCACGATCGTCGGCCCGCTGCTTGCGGACCTCCTGAAGCAGCGGCCAGACGCGCGGTGAACGACGCGCTGCCCCCGGGTGAGTTCGCCAGGGCACTCCAGGACAAGCGCAACGCCGAGCGCCGTCGCAGGTGGTGGCTCGGCGGCGGCGTCGTCGGCGCCGTGCTGCTCGTCGGGCTCGGGGTGTGGCTGGCGTTCTTCTCACAGGTCTTCGCCGCACAGCAGGTCTCCGTCTCCGGCGTGTCGCTGCTGACCACCGACGAGGTGGCCGCCGCCGCACAGGTCTCGCTCGGCGAGCCGCTGCTCACGCAGGACCTGGGGGCCGTGACCGAGCGGGTGCAGGACCTGCCCGCCGTGCGCTCGGTGGAGGTGTCGCGGCAGCTGCCCGACACCGTCGCCATCGAGGTGACCGAGCGCACCGCCGCATTCCTGCGGGAACGCGACGGCCAGTACGACTGGATCGACGACGAGGGCGTGGCGTTCCACCGCACGCCCGCGCCCGCAGAGGGGGACCTGCTCGCGGTGGTCGCCGCCGTCGAGGACCAGCAGCGGCTGCTGGCCGACGTGGCCACCGTCGCCCGCCACATCCCGCCGGAGCTGAGGCCCGAGGTGGTGGCGGTCCAGGCCGCAGCGGTGGACCGGATCTCCTTCACGCTGGAGGGTGGGCGCACCGTGGTGTGGGGCAGCGCCGACGAGTCCGAGTTGAAGGCCCAGGTGGTCAGTGCTCTACTGAGCGTGGAGGCCACCGTCTACGACGTGTCGGCACCGGGGCACCCCACGACGCGATAGCACGCGGAACAACCGTCAACCCAAACCCTGAAGTAGCACTTGAGGTGAATATCGAGGGTTTCCGTCGTGGCGTTGGACGATCCCCGGGCACGCCCATAGTCTCTAGGCCATGGCAAGCGCATCTCAGAACTACCTCGCGGTGATCAAAGTCGTCGGTGTCGGCGGCGGCGGCGTCAACGCCGTCAATCGCATGATCGAAGCGGGGCTCCGCGGCGTGGAGTTCATCGCCGTCAACACCGATGCGCAGGCGTTGCTCATGAGCGATGCCGACGTGAAGCTCGACATCGGCCGCGAGCTGACGCGCGGCCTCGGCGCCGGCGCGGACCCGGCCAAGGGCCGCCAGGCCGCCGACGACCATTCCGAGGAGATCGAGGAGGCCCTCAAGGGTGCCGACATGGTCTTCGTCACCGCTGGGGAGGGCGGCGGCACCGGCACCGGTGCCGCGCCGATCGTCGCCAAGATCGCCCGCTCGCTCGGCGCGCTGACCATCGGCGTCGTGACCCGCCCCTTCTCGTTCGAGGGCAGGCGCCGCGCCTCGCAGGCCGAGGTTGGCATCGAGCAGCTGCGCGAAGAGGTCGACACGCTGATCGTCATCCCCAACGACAAGTTGCTGCAGATGACGGACCACCAGGTGGCCATCCTCGACGCGTTCAAGCAGGCAGACCAGGTGCTGATGCAGGGTGTCTCCGGCATCACGGACCTCATCACGACCCCCGGCCTGATCAACCTCGACTTCGCCGACGTGAAGTCCATCATGAGCCAGGCCGGTTCGGCCCTCATGGGCATCGGCTCGGCCCGCGGTGAGGACCGCGCCCGCGCCGCGGCGGAGATGGCCATCTCGTCGCCGTTGCTCGAGGCGAGCATCGACGGTGCGCACGGCGTCCTGCTCTCGATCGCCGGTGGCTCCGACCTCGGCCTGTTCGAGGTGTCCGCGGCAGCCCAGCTCATCGAGCAGGCCGCGCACGACGAGGCGAACATCATCTTCGGTACCGTCATCGACGACGCGCTGGGCGACGAGGTGCGCATCACCGTGATCGCGGCCGGGTTCGACGGTGGCCAGCCGCAGCGCCGCCCGCAGCAGTCGCGCGTCGCCCCCAAGCCGCAGGTCCAGCAGCCTGCGCCCCAGCCGCGCCCCCAGCCGCAGCAGGCCGACGCCGAGCCCACCTCGCCCGGCAACCAGCAGTTCCGCGCCCCGCAGGCCAACCCCATGCCCGGCCAGCGTCCCGCTGCGCCGCAGCCCGGCCCTGACTACGACGACGACCTGGACGTGCCCGACTTCATGAAGTGATCGCGGCGCGTCGGAGCGTCGCATCCGGCAACCACTGGTGCGGCGCGCTAGCCTTCTTCGTATCAACCAGAAGGAGACTCTCGTGGGCGTTCGCAAGCTTGCCGCGTGGATGGGACTCGTCGAGGACGGTCGCTATCGGGATGACGAGATCGACGACGCCGAAGGGGAGCTCACGGACGACGTCTACGTCGAGGAGGACGAGCCCAGCGCGGAAGTGAGCCGCGTGCAGCCGCTCCCGCAGCGCCGCCCCAAGCCGGTGGCGCCCGTCGCGCAGGCGCAGAAGGAGGTGGCGGACTTGAGCCGTATCGTCAGCGTCCGGCCGCGCTCGTACAACGAGGCGCGGGTCATCGGTGAGAACTTCCGAGACGGCATCCCCGTCATCATGAACCTGTCCGACATGGAGGACGGCGAGGAGAAGCGCCTGGTGGACTTCGCCGCCGGCCTCGTCTTCGGGCTCCAGGGCAACATCGAGCGCGTCTCCAGCAAGGTGTTCCTCCTCTGCCCGCACAACCTCGTCGTGGGGCCAGAGGACAAGGAGCGCATCGTGTCGGGCGGCTTCTTCAACCAGAGCTGAGCCGGAGTGGTCGCCTATCTTCTCTGGTGGTTGATCAACCTCTATGTCTGGGTGTTGATCGCCCGCGCCATCATCTCGTGGGTGCCGATGTTCGCCCCCGGCTGGCACCCCAAGGGATTCGTGCTGGTGCTGGTGGAGACCATCTACAGCCTGACGGACCCGCCGCTGCGCTTCATGCGCAGGTTCATCAAGCCGGTGCGGTTGGGCAACGTCTCGCTGGACCTGGGGTTCCTCGTGCTGTTCATCCTGCTGCAGATCCTCGCGCAGCTGGTCCTCGTCTACCTGCCCGTGTGAACCCTTCACCGCTGCTTGAGGTGTTGGCAGGGTGCCATGGGGCTACGCTAGCCTCAGACAACCGGCTGCGGCCGGTGGATTGATCATCTTTCGATATGGAGCCAACATGAGTCTGACACTCGACGAGGTGCGCCAGATCCGATTCCGCATGTCCCGGCGTGGCGAGACGGGTTACCAGGTCGGCGACGTCGACACCTTCATCGACAAGGTCGAACTGACGTTCGACGAGTTCGAGAAGGAGCGCGAGCGCATGCGTCGCGAGCTGGACTCGGTGCAGTCCACCAGCGTGCAGCCGGCCGTCGTCGACGACTCCGAGTTGCGTGCGGCGCTCCAGGACAAGGACAACCAGATCGCCTCGCTGCGCGGGGAGATCGACCGGCTCAACGCCGCGCTGAGCAGCAGCGGTGACTCCAGCGCCGCGCACCAGGCCGCAGCGGAGGAGCGGGTGCGCCAACTGTCCGCTGAGAACGACCAGCTGCGCAGCCAGCTCGAGCAGGTCCGCGCCGAGTACGACCGCGCCCGTTCCGAGCGCGTCACGCAGGTCAGCGGCGGCACCGAGAACATCACGGTGACCACCTCCGAGGAGGCGGCCCCCGCCGTCACGCGCCTGCTGCAGATGGCGACCGACCAGGCCACCACGCTGGTCAACGAGGCGCAGGCCGAGGCGCAGCGCAAGATCGCCGAGGCCGAGCAGCGCGCCACCGAGATCAAGACCGACGCCCGCACCAAGGCGGAGCGGGTCGAGTCCGAGGCCCGCGTCAACGCCGAACAGATGACCAGCGAGGCCGAGAGCCGCGCGGCCGACATCGACAGGCAGGCCACCGAGCGCCGTCACGAACTGTTCTCCGCCCTGGAGCGCGAACAGGGTGAACTCACCCACAAGGTCGACGCGCTGCGCTCGTTCGAGTCCAGCTACCGCAAGAACCTCACCGGTTCCCTGCAGCGGTTCCTGGCGTCGCTCAACGACGACCGTCCCGAGCCGCACGACGTGCCCGAACTCGCGCAGCAGCGTCACTCGGAGACCCCGCGTCTCGATGCGCTGGCCGGCGGGGATCAGCGCTAGTCACACCCCTTTGTCTCAACAGGCCGATCCCTTGGCGGGTCGGCCTGTTGCGTTGCGCCATTACTGGTGTAGCCTTCCCCAACCAGACCACCACTGCGAGAAAGAGCAGCCATGCCGACGACGAAAAAGACCCCTGAGACCCAGGTGGTCCTCCCCGTGCTCGAGGGGGAGGAGCCGTGGACGCCTGAAGAGGTTGCCGAACAACGCGCCGAACTCGTCGAGGAGATCGAGCGCATGGAACGACGCATCGAACAGACCGAGGCAGAGCTGGAGTCGTTGATGCGCGGCGGGTCGGACGGCGCCGGGCGAGACCCGGTCGACGTCGGCTCCAGCAACTTCGAGCGCGACCAGGAGTTGTCGCTGGCGCAGAACGTGCGCGAGATGGCCGAGCAGGCCCGCCTGGCGCTCCACCTGTTCGACACGGGCGAGTACGGCTACTGCGAGGTGTGCGAGCAGCCCATCGGCAAGGGGCGCCTCCAGGTGTTCCCCCGCGCCACCATCTGCGTGACGTGCAAGCAGCGCGAGGAACGGCGCTGAACAAGCAGCGCTGGGGCGTCGGCCTCCTGGCCGGCGGCCTCGGCGTGACGATGCTCGCGGTCGACCAGTTGGTCAAGATCGCGTCCGTCACGTACCTCACCCCCGGGCAGCGCGTGCCGATCGTCGGCGACCTCCTGAGCCTCAACCTCATCCGCAATCCCGGTGCCGCCTTCGGCATGGGCTCCGGCGTGACCATCGTCTTCACGGTCTTCGCGATGCTGGCGACGCTCGGGTGCCTCTATGCGCTGACCCGCATCACCCGGCTGTGGCACGCCGTGGCGGTGGGGTTGCTGCTCGGCGGCATCACCGGCAACCTGGTGGACCGCATCACGCAGCCGCCGGCGGCCCTGCACGGGCACGTCATCGACATGTTCCAGGTGCCGAACTTCGCCATCTTCAACTGGGCGGACGTCTGCATCACCCTCGCTGCGGGGCTGATCATCGTCGCCGGCTTCCTGGCGGAGGCGAGGGAGAGGAAGCTGGAGAAGGCGGCCGCATGAGTGTCTTCCTCATCCCCGACGCGCTCGCGGGCGACCGCCTCGACGCCGTGGCCGCGCGGATCTCGGGCTACTCCCGGTCCCGCATCGAGACGCTCATCGAGGAGGGCAACGTGCGCCTCGACGGTGCCGTCGTGGCGAAGGGTTCGCAGCGGGTCCGCGGGGGTGAGCTGCTGGACCTCCACGACTCCGCCCCCGTCGGCGTGCAGGTCCGGCCCGAACTGGCAGACGGCGTGGGCATCGTGTTCGAGGACGCCGACCTCGTGGTCGTCGACAAGCCCGTCGGCGTGGCGGCGCACCCCAGCCTCGGTTGGGAGGGCCCGTCGGTGGTCGAGCACCTGGCGGCCGCGGGCGTGCAGGTGGCCACCTCGGGTGCCGCGGAGCGGCAGGGCATCGTGCAGCGCCTCGACGTGGGCACCAGCGGCCTGATGGTCGTGGCCAAGTCGGAGGTCGCCTACAGCGTCCTCAAGCAGGCCTTCCGCGACCGCACCGTCGACAAGATCTACCACGCGCTCGTGCAGGGCCACCCCGATCCGTTCACCGGCACCATCGAGGCCCCCATCGGCCGGCACCCCGGCGCCGACTGGAAGATGGCGATCATCGAGGGCGGCCGCCACTCGGTCACCCACTACGAGACGCTCGAGGCGCACCGCGCGGCGACACTGCTCGAGGTCCACCTCGAGACCGGCCGGACCCACCAGATCCGCGTGCACATGGCGGCCATCGGCCACCCGTGCGTCGGTGACCCCCTGTACGGCAGCGACCCGAAGCTGGCCGAACGCCTCGGGCTCATCCGGCAGTGGCTGCACGCCGTCGAACTGGGCTTCGTCCACCCCACCACCGGCGACGACGTGCGTTTCACGTCGCCGTACCCGTCGGATCTGGCCCACGCCCTCGAACTCGTGCGCGCGGGCATCGGGCAGGCCCGCTGATCATCGGGATACCCCGATGTGGTCTCGGGGCCCCTTGCAGTAGGCTGGGCCCGTGCGTAGAGCAAAGATCGTTTGTACCCTCGGCCCGTCCGCCGAAACCGTCGAGCGCCTGGTGGAGCTCCTGAATGCCGGCATGAACGTTGCACGTCTCAACATGAGCCACGGCGACTACAACGAGCACGGCAACCGAATCAAGAACGTCCGTGAGGCCGCCGAGCTGACCGGCAAGACCGTCGGCGTGTTCGCCGACCTCCAGGGCCCCAAGATCCGTCTTGGCCGCTTCCTGAATGACGAGAAGCAGTTCCTCGAGGTGGGTGACAGGTTCACCATCACCACCGATGACATCCTCGGTGACAAGGAGCGCTGCTCGACCACCTACAAGGGCCTCCCCGGAGACGTCAACGTCGGCGACCCCATCCTGATCGACGATGGCAAGGTCGGCCTCCGCGCCATCGAGGTCACCGAGAACGACGTCGTGTGCGAGGTCACCGTCCCCGGCCCCGTGTCGAACAACAAGGGCATCAACCTCCCCGGCGTCGCCGTGTCCGTCCCCGCCCTGTCCGACAAGGACGAGGCAGACCTGCGCTGGGCGCTGCACCAGGACGTCGACATGATCGCCCTGTCCTTCGTGCGTTCGGCCGACGACATCAAGCGCGTCCACGAGATCATGGACGAGGAGGGTCGTCACCTGCCGGTCATCGCCAAGCTGGAGAAGCCGCAGGCGATCGCCAACCTGCAGGACATCATCGACGCGTTCGACGCCTTCATGGTCGCCCGCGGTGACCTCGGCGTCGAGCTGCCGCTCGAAGAGGTGCCGCTGGTGCAGAAGAAGATCATCCGCGCCGCCCGCAAGTGGGCCAAGCCGGTGATCGTCGCCACCCAGATGCTCGAGTCGATGATCTCGAACCCGCGCCCCACCCGCGCCGAGACCTCGGACGTCGCCAACGCCATCCTCGATGGTGCCGACGCCGTCATGCTGTCGGGTGAGACCTCCGTCGGCGACTTCCCGGTCGAGACCGTGGCCACCATGGCCCGCATCGTCGAGAAGACCGAGCGCGAAGGCCACGCCGAGATCCACATCATCGACTGGGACCCGCACACCACCGGCGGCATCCTGGCCAAGGCCGCTGCCGAGGTCGCAGAGCGCATCGGCGCCCGCTACCTCGTCGCGTTCACGAAGTCGGGCGACACCGGCCGCCGCATCTCGCGCCTGCGTTCGCCCATCCCCATGCTCGTGTTCTCCCCGGAGAAGTCCACGCGCCAGACGATGACCCTCTCGTGGGGCGTCGACACCCAGGTCACCCCGGAGTTCAGCGAGCAGGAAGAGGTCGTCGAGGCCGTCGACCGCCACCTGAGGGACCGCGGCATGATCGAGGTCGGCGAGCGCATCGTCCTGCTGTCCGGCTCGCCGATGGGCATCCCCGGCAAGACGAACAACCTGCGCGTGCACAAGATCAAGGAGCTCGGCGAACCCCAGTGATCGCCGCGGCACCGTCCGCTTGACAGCGAACACCCCGCCAGGAGAGATCCTGGCGGGGTGTCCTGCGTGCCCGGGAGGGGATTCGAACCCCTACGGCCTTGCGGCCAGACGGGTTTGAGCCGTCCGCGTATACCATTCCGCCACCCGGGCGGGCCACCATATTGTTGCACATACCGCCCATGCGGCGCTGAGTGGGCATGTTGCCCCTCATCGGAGTAGTATCCACTCAGGTTGACCGACGAAGCTCGCCTCCCGGGGCGAGGGAAAAGTGCCGCACATGACGAAGAAGAAGCCCACCGTGATTGTCGCTGAGGATGAGGCGCTCATCCGACTCGACCTTGTCGAACTCCTCACCGAGGAGGGGTACGACGTGGTCGGGGAGGCCGCCGACGGTGAAGAGGCCGTCAAGCTCGCCCGCGACCTGGTGCCCGACCTCGTCATCATGGACGTGAAGATGCCGAAGATGGACGGCATCACGGCTGCCGAGATCATCGCCGAGGAGCGCATCGCGCCCATCGTGATGCTCACCGCCTTCAGCCAGCGTGACCTCGTGGAGCGCGCCCGCGACGCAGGCGCGATGGCCTACGTCGTCAAGCCGTTCGGTGCCTCCGACGTGGTCCCGGCCATCGAGATAGCGATGGGTCGCTTCCAGGAGATCGCGGCCATCGAGGACGAACTGGCCAACCTCGAGGACCGCCTGGAGTCGCGCAAGATCATCGACCAGGCCAAGGGCATCCTGCAGCAGGACCTCGGCCTGACGGAGCCCGAGGCGTTCCGCTGGATCCAGAAGACCGCCATGGACATGCGCAAGTCGATGCGCGATGTCGCCGAGGGCGTCATCTCGCACAAGAAGAAGTAACCGCCAGACGACGGTGGGCCGGGCGGCGGAAGCCTCACCGGCCCTTCGTCGTCCCACCCGACCCTTCGTCGTCACACGGTGCTCGTACCTCGCACGTGTGACGCTCAGGGACCGACCCTCAGGGACCGTCAGTGGCGGCTGACCATGTGGCACGTCAGGCGTCCGGTCGCAGTGAGCCGGCCCTGGTCGTCGACCAACTCCACCGAATAGGTCACCATCGTGCGGCCCAGGTGCAGTGCGGTGGCGGTGCCGGTCACCCGACCCTTCTTCGCCGCGCGCAGGTGCGTCACGTTGAGGTCGACGCCCACGCCGACCCGGTCCGGCCAGCCGTGCGCCATCGCCCCCATCGACGCCAACGTCTCGACCACGACGCCGCTGGCCCCGCCGTGCAGCAGCCCGAACGGCTGCTCGTTGCCCTCGACGGGGATCCAGCCGACGACGCGTTCGGGCGTGAGTTCGGTGATCTTCAGGCCCAGCTTGTCGTCGAGCGGGGAGACCTGGTCGGCGAGCCAGGCGGGAATGGCGTCCATGGGCCCCTACTCTGCCACGGTAGGCTCTTGAGCTGTGACTGACGCGAAGAAACTACTGCTGATCGACGGACACTCCGTGGCCTACCGGGCGTTCTTCGCCCTGCCGGTGGAGAACTTCGCCACCAGCACCGGCCAGCACACCAACGCCGTGTTCGGGTTCACGTCGATGCTGATCAACGTGCTGCGCGACGAACGCCCCACGCACGTCGCGGTCGCCTTCGACGTGGCCCGCGAGTCGTTCCGCACGGAGCAGTACCCGCAGTACAAGGCCAACCGCTCGAAGTCGCCGGACGAGTTCAAGGGCCAGGTGGCCCTGGTCAAGGACGTGCTCGGCGCGCTGCGCATCCCGTTCGTGGAGCTGGCCGGTTACGAGGCCGACGACCTGATCGCCACGCTCTCGACCCGCGCCGCGGCAGAGGGCTACGACGTCTACATCGTCACGGGTGACCGCGACGCGATGCAGCTCGTCAACGACCGCGTCACCGTGCTCTACCCGCGCCGTGGCGTCTCGGACCTCGCGCGCATGACGCCCGCCGCCGTCGAGGAGAAATACCTCGTCCCGCCGGCGCGGTACCCCGAGATCGCCGCGCTCGTGGGCGAGACCAGCGACAACCTGCCCGGCGTGCCCGGCGTGGGCCCGAAGACCGCGGCCAAGTGGATCACGCAGTTCGACGGGCTCGACAACATCGTCGCCCGGGCCGAGCAGATTCCCGGCAAGGCGGGTGAGTCGCTGCGCGCCAACCTCGACGGCGTCGTGCGCAACCGCAAGCTCAACGCGCTGGTGTGCGACCTCGAACTCGACCTGGCCCTGCCCGACACCGTACGCGTGGACTGGGATCGGGAACGCGTGCACGAGCTGTTCGACGCGCTGGAGTTCCGCGTGCTGCGCGAGCGCCTGCTGGAACTCACCGCGTCCGAGGAGCCGGTGGCCACCGAGACCTTCACCGTCGAGGGCGCCCGCCTCGGGCAGGGCGACGTGGCGGCCTGGCTCGACCAGCACGCACGGGAGGCGACGGCGGTGCACTTCGTCGGTTCGTGGGGAGCCGGCGTCGGCGACCTGACCGCGCTGGCCCTGGCTGCGGCCGACGGCTCCGGCGCCTACCTCGACACCGCAGACCTCAGGCCGGAGGACGACAAGGCGCTGGCCGACTGGCTGGCCGACGCCGACCGCCCCAAGCTCATCCACGAGGCCAAGGGCCCCACCCTGGCCTGCTGGAGCCGTGGCTGGGACCTCGACGGCGTCCAGCTCGACACGCTGCTGGCCGCGTACCTGCTGCGCCCGGACCAGCGCACCTATGACCTGTCCGACCTGGTCGTGCGCTACCTGCACCGGGAGCTCGCGGTGGGGCAGCCCGCCGAGGACGACGCCCAGCTCGCGCTCGACTTCGGCGACGAGGACGACTCCGGCGTCGAGGTGGCGCTGCTGCACGCACGCGCCGTGCACGACCTCGCGGAGGTGCTGTCGCAGCAGCTCGCCGAGCGCAACGCCGCCGCCCTCATGACCGGCGTGGAGCTGCCGCTGCAGCGCACGCTGGCGCAGATGGAGCGGCTCGGCATCGCGGTCGACGTCGACCGCCTCCACAGCCTCCGCGACGAGTTCGACCGCGCGGTGCAGGATGCGCAGCAGGCCGCGTACGACGTCCTCGGCCACGAGGTCAACCTCGGGTCGCCGTCGCAGTTGCAGGGCGTGCTGTTCGACGAGCTCGGGATGCCGAAGACCAAGCGGACCAAGTCGGGCTACACCACCAACGCCGAGGCGCTGGAGCAGCTGTTCGAGAAGACCGAGCACCCGTTCCTGGGCCACCTGCTGGCGCACCGCGACCGCATCAGGCTGCGCCAGACGGTCGACGGGCTGCTGGCCACCGTCCGCGCGGACGGCCGGGTCCACACCACCTACATGCAGACGATCGCGGCCACGGGCAGGCTGTCGTCGACCGATCCGAACCTGCAGAACATCCCGATCCGCACCTCCGTCGGCCGCCAGATCCGGGCCGCCTTCGTGCCCGGGGAGGGCTTCGAGTCGCTGATGTCGGCCGACTACTCGCAGATCGAGATGCGCATCATGGCGCACGGCAGCGAGGACCCCGGGCTGATCGAGGCGTTCGAATCCGGCCGCGACTTCCACGGCGAGATGGCCTCGCTCGTCTTCGGCGTCGAGCCCGACGGCGTGACGCAGGAGATGCGCGCCAAGATCAAGGCCATGAACTACGGCCTGGCCTACGGGCTGAGCGCCTTCGGGCTGTCGAACCAGCTGAAGATCTCCGTCGCGGAGGCGCGCGACCTCATGGACGACTACTTCTCCCGCGTCGGCGGCGTGCGCGACTACCTCGCCGCGATCGTCGACGAGGCCCGCCGAGTCGGCTACACCGAGACGATGCTCGGGCGCCGGCGCTACCTGCCGGACCTGACCACCACGAACCGCCAGCGCCGCGAGATGGCGGAGCGGGCGGCGCTCAACTCGCCCATCCAAGGCTCGGCGGCCGACGTGATCAAGGTGGCGATGATCAACCTCGGCCGCGCCCTCGACGACCAGCGCCTCGCCAGCCGGATGCTGCTGCAGGTGCACGACGAACTCGTGCTCGAGGTCGCGCCGGGCGAGGAGGACGCCGTGCGGGAGCTCGTTGCACGCGAGATGGGCGGCGCGGCGAAGCTGCTCGTCCCGCTCGAGGTGTCGATCGGCGTGGGGGACAGCTGGCAGTCCGCCGCCCACTGACCGGGCGGCGCCGCCGGCCGGTTCCGCCGGACGCTAGGCGGCCGGGGCCACCGGGGTGCCGTAGAAGATGACCCGCGAATCCCAGCCCCGAGTGTTCTCCTCGTAGTCCCAGCAGATGATGATCGCGACCTGCGGGTCACCCTCGAAGTCGACCAGCACGTCCGAATCCGGGTCGTAGTCGCTGACCCACACCTTCACGTCGTGGGTGTACTCGTAGCACTGCACCTGGCCGTCGCGGCCGTACAGCTTGATGAGGTCGCCCGGCCGCAGTTGTGAGGTGCCGCCGGCGTACATCTCGTTGCCCAGCGCCGGGGGCAGGCTGGGGTTGTAGGTGTGGATCGAGAGCACGGCCTTGCCTGCCCCGGCGCCCGGCTTGGGGCCGCCGCTCCACCAGGACGCCGTGCGCGGCTGGTCGGGCGGCGGAGCCGCGATGTTGCCGTCCTCGTCCAGGTTCAGCGCCAGCACCGCCTCATCGGCGTCAAGCGCGGGAATCGTGAAGCGCTGGGGGACGAATCCCTCCGTGGGCTGGGTGCACTCGCCCAACTCCGGGTCGGCCGACGGCTCGGCCGGGCTCGACGGCGACGCCGGGGCGTTCGTCGGAGGGCCAGAGGGCGAGGACGGGGCGGAGGCTGCCGGGGTGGTGGGGGGCAACTGCGGGCCGGCGGCGGGGGCGCCGCCACGGGTCAGCGCGAACGCGAGCAGCGCGACGACGGCAACGAGGACGGCACAGGACACGATGAGGATGCGGGTCTTGTTCCGCCCGGCCGGCGGGTGTGGGGTCTGCGACACATGGGCCAGCATAGGCATTGGCCGGATCGGCCCATAACCGCTAGTGTTCTCCGGTTGACGGGATGTGGCGCTCCGGGTTGCCCTTGCTCGATGGTGCGGGGTAGGCTGGGCGGGCACTGTGGCCTGCGTTCCCTCGGACGGAGTGGGGAACGGTGATTCGTCACGGGCGCAGTGCATGAAGATCATCCACTATTTCGGAGCCCTACTACATGACCTCCTCCACTGAGGCCTCGACTGTCGCAGTCGATGACATCGGCACGCGCGACGACTTCCTCGCCGCGGTTGACGCCACCATCATTTCTTTCAACGACGGGGACATCGTCTCCGGCACCGTCGTCAAGGTCGACCGGGACGAAGTCCTGCTCGACATCGGTTACAAGACCGAAGGCGTCATCCCCTCAAAGGAGCTCTCCATCAAGCACGACGTCGACCCGTTCGACGTCGTCCAGGTGGGTGACCAGATCGAGGCCCTCGTCCAGACCAAGGAGGACAAGGAAGGCCGCCTCATCCTGTCCAAGAAGCGCGCACAGTACGAGCGCGCCTGGGGCACGATCGAGAAGATCAAGGAAGAGGACGGCGTGGTCACCGGCTCCGTCATCGAGGTGGTCAAGGGCGGCCTGATCGTCGACATCGGCCTGCGCGGCTTCCTGCCCGCGTCGCTGGTGGAGATGCGTCGCGTCCGCGACCTCCAGCCGTACGTCGGCATGGAGCTCGAGGCCAAGATCATCGAACTCGACAAGAACCGCAACAACGTGGTCCTGTCGCGTCGCGCCTACCTCGAGCAGACCCAGTCCGAGGTTCGCCAGACGTTCCTCACCCAGCTGCAGAAGGGCCAGATCCGCAAGGGTGTCGTGTCCTCCATCGTCAACTTCGGCGCGTTCGTCGATCTTGGCGGGGTCGACGGCCTGGTGCACGTCTCCGAGCTCAGCTGGAAGCACATCGACCACCCGAACGAGGTCGTCGAGGTCGGCATGCCCGTCACCGTCGAGGTGCTCGAGGTGGACATGGACCGCGAGCGCGTCTCCCTGTCGCTCAAGGCCACCCAGGAAGACCCGTGGCAGACCTTCGCCCGTCTGCACCAGATCGGCCAGATCGTGCCCGGAAAGGTCACCAAGCTGGTTCCGTTCGGTGCGTTCGTCCGCGTCGGCGAGGGCATCGAGGGCCTGGTCCACGTGTCCGAGCTCGCTGAGCGTCACGTCGAGATCCCCGAGCAGGTCGTCGCCGTCGGTGATGACCGCATGGTCAAGGTCATCGACATCGACCTCGAGCGTCGCCGCGTCTCGCTGTCGCTGAAGCAGGCCAACGAGGGTGTCGACGTCGCCGCTATCGACTTCGACCCGGCGCTCTACGGCATGCAGGCGTCCTACGACGAGCAGGGCAACTACATCTACCCCGAGGGCTTCGACCCCGAGACGAACGACTGGAAGGAAGGCTTCGAAGAGCAGCGCGCTGCTTGGGAGGCCCAGTACGCCCAGGCGCACGCTCTGTGGGAGGCCCACAAGGCTCAGGTGGAGTCCGCCGAGTCCGCCGAGCGCGAGGCTGCCGTCGAGGCCGGCACCGGCTACGTCACGGAGACCGAGTCCGAGGGCTCGCTCGCCTCTGACGAGTCGCTGCAGGCGCTGCGCGACAAGCTCGCCGGTAACTGATCCCGCGTAACACTCGAGAGGCCCGCCCCCGATGGGGGCGGGCCTCTCGGCGTTTCGGCGACTGCGCTAGAGCGCGCGGCGGCCCGTGACCAGGTTGACGATCAGGACGATGAGTGCGATCACGAGCAGCACGTGGATGAACGCGCCGCCGACCTTCAGGAGGAAGCCGAGCAGCCATAGGATGACCAGCACGACGAGAACGATCCAGAGGATGCGTGCCATGATGTTTCCTTTCATGCCAGTGTCAGGGTCTGGTCTCGTCACACTACACGCAGGAGGGTGCAATGGTAAGAGTTGCTCTGACTGGGGGTATTGCCTCAGGGAAGACCTTCGTCGCTGAAGAGCTGGAGCAGCGCGGCGCCATCATCATCGATTCCGACGTCATCGCGCGCGAGGTGGTGCAACCCGGCACCCCGGGCCTCGCGGCGGTCGTGGAGCGGTTCGGCCCGGGCATCCTCACCGTCGACGGCATGCTGGACCGCCCCGAGCTGGGCAAGATCGTCTTCGCCGACGAGGCCGCCCGCAAGGACCTCAACGCCATCGTCCACCCACTGGTCCGGAAGTGGGCCGCGGAGCTGGAGCGTGGCGCACCCGACGACGCGGTGGTGGTCCACGTCATCCCGCTGCTGGTGGAGACCGGGCAGCAGGACAAGTTCGACGAGGTGGTGGTCGTCGACGTGCCGGTGGAGACGCAGCTGCGGCGCCTGATGCACCGCAACGACCTGAGCCCGGACGAGGCGGCCCAGCGGGTGCAGGCCCAGGCGACGCGGATCCAGCGGTGCGAGGCCGCCACGCACGTGATCGACAACGACGGGGACCAGGCGTCGACGGTGCGTCAGGTGGCGCAGCTGTGGGAGAAGCTCAACGCCGCGGCGGGCACGCCCTAGTCGTCGCCCCACGGCGGGCAGCTGCAGATGAGGTTGCGGTCGCCGTAGGCGTTGTCGATGCGACCCACCGCCGGCCAGTACTTGTCGACGCGGAACGAGCCCGCCGGGAAGCAACCCTGCTCCCGGGTGTAGGGCCGGTCCCACTCCGCCACGAGGTCCTCGACGGTGTGCGGCGCCCTGCGCAACGGCGACTCAGCTGCGCTGACCTCGCCGTCGACCACCTGACGGGCCTCGCGGGCGATGTCGAGCATCGCCGCCACGAAGCGGTCCAGCTCTGCCTTGGGTTCGGACTCGGTGGGCTCGATCATCAGCGTGCCCGCCACCGGGAAGCTCATGGTGGGGGCGTGGAAGCCGTGGTCGACGAGCCGTTTGGCGATGTCGTCGACCGTCACGCCCGCCTTCGCCCACGCCCGCGGGTCCACGATGCACTCGTGCGCCACCCGGCCGTTGGCCCCGGTGTAGAGGATGGGGTACGCCTCCGACAGGCGGCTGGCCAGGTAGTTCGCCGACAGGATCGCCACCTTGGTGGCCTGCGTCAGCCCGGCGCCGCCCATGAGCAGGACGTACGCCCAGGAGACCAGCAGGATCGACGCCGACCCGTACCTGGCGCCGGAGACGGCCCCGGGCTGACCGTGCTGCGGGTCTGCCGGGAGGTGGGGCACCAGGTGCGCCTTGACGCCGATCGGCCCCATCCCGGGCCCGCCGCCGCCGTGCGGGATGGCGAAGGTCTTGTGCAGGTTGAGGTGACTGACGTCGCCGCCGATCTCGCCCGGCCGCACGAGGCCCACCATAGCGTTGAGGTTGGCCCCGTCGATGTAGACCTGGCCGCCGTGTTCGTGCGTGACGGCGCACACCTCGCGGACGGTCTCCTCGAAGACGCCGTGCGTGGACGGGTAGGTGATCATCACCGCCGCGAGGCGGTCACCTGCCTCGGTTGCCTTCGCGCGGAAGTCGTCGACGTCGATCTCGCCCTCGGCGGTGGCCCTGACCGCCACCACCTTCATGCCGGCCATCTGCGCCGAGGCGGGGTTGGTGCCGTGCGCCGAGGTGGGGATGAGGCACACGTCGCGGTCCTCGCCGCTGGCGCGGTGGTAGGCCGCGATGGTGAGCAGCCCGGCGTACTCGCCCTGCGCGCCCGAGTTGGGCTGCATGGAGAACGCGTCGTAGCCGGTGATGGCGCACAGCTTGGCCTCGAGGTCGGCGGTCAGCTCGGCGTACCCGCGGGTCTGGTGCGCCGGCGCGTAGGGGTGGAGCTCGGCGAAGCCCGGCCAGCTGAGGGGCCGCATCTCGACGGCGGCGTTGAGCTTCATCGTGCACGACCCCAGCGGGATCATCGCCCGGTCGAGCGCGAGGTCGCGATCCGACAGGCGCCGCATGTAGCGCATCATCTCCGACTCTGCGCGGTTGAGGTGGAACACCGGGTGCGTGAGGTAGTCGGTGGTGCGCAGGAGGTCGTCGGGCAGGGCGGGGGTGTCCGTCAGGCCCGGGCGTTCGTCGATGCCGAAGGCGTCGAGCACCCGCGCCACGATCTCGAGGTCGGTTGTCTCGTCCACCGAGATGCCGACGCGGTGCCGCCCGATGCGGCGCAGGTTGATGCCACGGTGCTCTGCGGCGGCGAGGATGCCCGCCTGGCCGACGCCGACGTCGACCGTGATGGTGTCGAAGAAGACCTCCGGCTCGACGAGCGCGCCGCCCTCCCGCAGCGCAGTGGCGAGCGTGGCGGCCATGAGGTGCGTGCGCTGCGCGATGGACCGCAGCCCCTTGGGCCCGTGGAACACGGCGTAGAACGAGGCCATCACGGCCAGCAACGCCTGCGCGGTGCACACGTTGGAGGTGGCCTTCTCACGACGGATGTGCTGTTCACGCGTCTGGAGTGCGAGGCGGTAGGCGCGGTTGCCCCGGGCATCCCTGGACACGCCGACGAGGCGCCCCGGGAGGGCGCGCTTCAATTCGTCGCGGCAGGCCATGAAGGCCGCGTGGGGGCCGCCGAAGCCCATCGGCACGCCGAAGCGCTGGGCCGAGCCGATGGCGATGTCGGCACCCATCGACCCCGGGTCCTTGATCAGGCACAGCGCCAACGGGTCCGTCGCGACGACGGCGACGCCGCCGGCCTCCTTGACGGCGTGGCACTGGCTGGTGAGGTCGCGGACGTGGCCGAACGTGCCCGGGTGGGCGAAGATCGCGCCGAACACGTCATCGGTGGGGCAGCCGTCGACGGGGCCGACCACCAGGTCGATGCCGAGCGGCTGGGCGCGGGTGGCCAGGACGGCGAGCGTCTGCGGGTGGAGGTCGTCGGCGGCGAAGAACCGCCGCGAGGCCGACTTGGCCGAGCGCCGGGCCATCGCCATGGCCTCGGCCGCGGCGGTGGGCTCGTCCAGCAGGCTCGCGTTGGCCAGCGGGAGGCCCGTGAGGTCGGCCACCATCGTCTGGAAGTTGAGCAGCGCCTCGAGCCTGCCTTGCGAGATCTCCGGCTGGTACGGCGTGTAGGCCGTGTACCAGGCGGGGTTCTCGAACACGTTGCGCTGGATGACCGGGGGAGTGACGGTGCCGTGGTAGCCCTGGCCGATGAGCGAGGTCATGACGGTGTTGGCCGCCGCCACCTCGCGCAGCCTCATCGTGAGTTGGTGCTCGGTCAGCGGCTCCCAGTCGAGCGGGTCCGACTGCCTCAGCCCCGGCGGGACGGTCTCGTCGACCAGTTCGTCGAGCGAGCCGGCCCCCACGACCTCCAGCATCGCGGCCATCTCGAGCCGGCTGGGGCCGATGTGGCGCAGGGTGGCGAAGTCGTCGGGCTGGACGTCGGGGGTCTCCCAGGTGGTCATCGGGCCGCCTAGCCGATCATCGAGCGGTAGGCGTCCTCGTCCATCAGGCCCTCGGCGGCGGCCGGGTCCGCGGGGCGGATCTTGATGAACCACGTCTCCATCGCCGAGTCGGGCGTGACGGTCTCCGGGGCGTCCGCCAGGGCTTCGTTGACCTCGGTGACCTCGCCGTCGAACGGGGCGTTGATGCCGGAGACGGCCTTGGCGGAGTCGATGCCGACGACCTCCTCACCGGCCGTGACGCTGGTGCCGGCGTCAGGGAGGTCGATGAAGACGATGTCGCCGAGTTCAGAGGCCGCGTGGCTGGTGATGCCGATCGCATGCGTCTCGGTGTCGACCCACTCGTGTTCCTCCGTGAACTTGATCATGGTGCTCCTCTAGCGCTTGTACTGGTGGGGGACGAAGGGCAGTTCGGTGACGGTCAGCGGCAGCGGCTTGCCGCGCACCTGGGTGTGGAAGACGGTGCCGACGGTGGCACCTGCCGGCACGAGGCCCATGGCGATCGGGCCCCCGACGGTAGCGCCGAACCCACCGGAGGTGACCACGCCCACCTGCTCGGTGCCGTGTTCGTCGGCGAACAGCGGCGCACCCTCGCGGGCGACGGCGCGCCCCTCCGGACGCAGGCCCACCCTCTCCCGGGGGGCGCCGTCGTCCAGTTGGCGAAGTATCGTGTCGGCGCCCGGGAACCCGCCCGCCCTGGAGCCACCGGTGCGGCGCACCTTCGGGATGGCCCACGCGATGCCGGCCTCGACCGGGGTGATGCCCTCGGTGAGCTCGTGACCGTAGAGGCACATGCCGGCCTCGAGGCGCAGCGAGTCGCGGGCGGCCAGCCCTGCCGGCTCGACGCCGTCGAGGGCCAGGAGCGCCCGCGCGAAGGCCTCGGCGTGCTCGTTGGGGAGCGAGACCTCGAACCCGTCCTCACCCGTGTACCCCGAGCGCGACACCCACACCTCCACCGCCTCCTGAGCCTGCCCTCCGACGAAGTCGCCGGCAGGACGAAGGACGCGGAGCGTGTCCATGAACGTCATCTCCCGGACCTCGGGGACCAGCGTCGCCAGCGACTCCTCCGCCCTCGGCCCCTGCACCGCCAGCAGCGATCGGTTCTCCAGGTGTTCGACGGTGACGCCCTCCAACGTCTGCAGCAGCGCGAGGTCGACGTCCGTGCGCGAGGCGTTGAGCACGAGGAAGAAGTGGTCGCCGTGGCGGGCGAACATCAGGTCGTCGACGACCCCGCCGTCGTCGGTGGTCAGCACGCCGTAGCGCTGCCTGCCCTCCTCCAGGCCCGCGACGCTGGCGGGGATGAGCGACTCGAGTGCCGCTGCCGCAGCCGCCAGGTTGCCGGACTCCGGGCGGACGAGCACCTGGCCCATGTGGGACACGTCGAACAGCGAGGCGGCCTCCCGGGTGTGCTGGTGCTCCTTCACCCCGCCGGAGAACTGCAGCGGCATCTCCCAGCCCGCGAAGTCGACGAGCTTGGCGCCCAGTTCGGTGTGGAGTGCGTGCAGTGCCGTGGTCTTCATCGACGTCGGGCCCCTTCCCGGCACGTGCGCGGTGCCGACGGTTGGTCTGCTACGAGACTAGCCGGGCGGCGGTGGTGCGCGCGGGGAATGGCGGAATCGGGGGACGCGGGCCGGGAGGGGTCAGCGCGTGGCCTCGATCATGCCGCGCAACTCCTTCTTGAGGTCGGCGATCTCGTCACGGTGACGCGCGGCCAGTTCGAACTGCAGCTCCGCAGCGGCCTGGTGCATCTGGGCGGTCAGGTCCTCGATGAGGGTGCTGAGCTCTTCGGTGGGCATGGCCGATGCGTCGAGTCCGCGGCCCTTGCGCCGACCACCCTTGGACGCGGCCTCCTCGAGTAGTTCGGTGGTGTCGGCGTCCTCGCGGGCCAGCATCTCGGAGACGTCGCCGATCCGCTTGCGCAGCGGCTGGGGGTCGATCCCGTTGGCGGTGTTGTACGCCATCTGGACCGCGCGGCGGCGGTTGGTCTCGTCGATGGCCGCCTCCATCGACGGCGTGATCTTGTCGGCGTACATGTGCACCTGGCCGGCGACGTTTCGCGCGGCGCGGCCGATCGTCTGGATGAGCGAGCGCTCCGAGCGGAGGAAGCCCTCCTTGTCGGCGTCGAGGATGGCAACCAGCGACACCTCGGGCAGGTCGAGGCCCTCGCGCAGCAGGTTGATGCCCACCAGCACGTCGTACTCGCCCAGCCGCAGCTCGCGCAGCAGCTCGATGCGTCGGATGGTGTCGATGTCGGAGTGCAGGTAGCGGGTGCGGATGCCGTGGTCCATCAGGTAGTCCGTGAGGTCTTCGGCCATCTTCTTGGTCAGCGTGGTGACGAGCACGCGCTCGTTGCGCTCCACGCGGAGCTTCACCTCAGCCATGAGGTCGTCGATCTGACCCTTCGTGGGCTTGAGGATCACCTCCGGGTCCACAAGGCCGGTGGGGCGGATGATCTGCTCGACCACCCCGTCGGCCCGGTCCATCTCGTAGGGGCCGGGCGTGGCGGACAGGTAGACGGTCTGGCCGATGCGCTCGACGAACTCGTCGAACTTCAGCGGCCGGTTGTCGATGGCGCTGGGCAGCCGGAACCCGTGCTCGACCAGCGTGCGCTTGCGGGAGGCGTCGCCCTCGTACATGCCGCCGATCTGGGGGATGGTGACGTGGGACTCGTCGACGACCAGCACGAAGTCTTCCGGGAAGTAGTCGAGCAGGCACGAGGGGGCGGAACCGGCCGCGCGGCCGTCGATGTGGCGGGAGTAGTTCTCGATGCCGGAGCAGGTGCCGATCTGGCGCATCATCTCGATGTCGTAGTGGGTGCGCATCCGCAGCCGCTGCGCCTCGAGCAGCTTGCCCTGGGCCTCGAACTCGGCGAGCCGCTCCTCGAGTTCCTTCTCGATGCCGACGATGGCGCGCTCCATCCGGTCGTGCCCGGCCGAATAGTGCGTGGCCGGGAAGATGTAGGCCTCGGACTCCTCGTGGATCACGTTGCCGGTGAGCGGGTGCATGGTGACGATGCGCTCCACCTCGTCGCCGAAGAACTCGACGCGCAGCGCGTTCTCCTCGTACATGGGGAACACCTCCAAGGTGTCGCCCTTCACCCGGAAGGTGCCGCGACCGCCGCCGATGTCGTTGCGGGCGTACTGGATGTCCACCAGGTGCCTGAGCAGGGTGTCGCGTTCGTACTCCTCGCCCACCCGCAGCGTGACGCGCTGCTGGAGGTACTCCTCGGGCGTGCCCAGGCCGTAGATGGCCGACACGGTGGCCACCACGATGCAGTCCCGTCGGGTGAGCAGCGACGACGTGGCGGCGTGCCGCATGCGCTCCACCTCCTCGTTGAGCGAGGAGTCCTTCTCGATGTAGGTGTCGGTCTGGGGGAGGTACGCCTCGGGCTGGTAATAGTCGTAGTAGGAGACGAAGTATTCGATGGCGTTGTTCGGCATGAGGTCGCGCAGCTCGTTGGCGAATTGGGCGGCCAACGTCTTGTTGGGCTGCATCACGAGCATGGGGCGCTGCAGCCGCTCCGCCAGCCACGCCACGGTGGCCGTCTTGCCGGTACCGGTGGCGCCCAGCAGCACGACGTCCTGCTGGCCCGCCTTGACGCGCTGCTCGAGCTCTGCGATGGCGGTGGGCTGGTCACCGGACGGCGAGAACTCCGAGATGACCTCCAACGGAGCCACCTGGCGCTGCAGTTCTTCGATCGGACGCATGCATCACAGGGTAGTCGCGGTCACCGACAACCCAGGGCGTGGCTTGGCCGGCTAGTCGCCCCCGTCATCGTTGGCGCGGTAGATGCGGCTCGACTCGACGCCCCGCATCAGCCAGGCGAGCAGATCGGCGGCCGGGCCGTGGAAGGTGGCCGGATCCACCGTGCGGCCCACGGTGCCCTCGTAGCCCTCGTCTGCCACGAGACGCAGCGGAGGGTAATCGTCGCGGTGCCCGATCCGCTCCACCTGGAACGCCAGCAGCCCGAGCGCGATGTCCGGTTCCAGGACGGAGGCACTGAAGTTGGCATCCAGGTCAAGATGGTGGAGCACCACCTCGCTGAGCCGCGCCAGGGGCACGTGCCGGGCGGGGATGTGGTGCCCGTCGCGCAGCCGGATCTCGCGCAGGTCGCCGTCGAGTTCGGGGAGGAGTTCCTGCAACTCGCTGGCGCTGGTGTCCAACTCGATCTGCAGCGCGAGACCGCCGGCGATCGCGCCGAGCTCGATCGCCTGCCGGTCCTCGCCGCGCGAGCCGTACATCTCGCTCTGGACGCCCTCCTGCAGTTCCCCGATCACGCGCACCATCGCCCGGGCGCCCTCGACGAGGTGCGCGGCGACGTGGCTGCGGGTCCAGCCGGTCAGGCCGGTGGGCAGCGCCCAGTCCTCTTCGGTGAAACCGATGGTCGTGCCGAGCAGCAGCGACGTGTGCTCGCGCACAGCGCTCACCACGTCGCCGAACGGCAGGCGGTTGATCGGCATGTGCCCCAAACTAGCAAAGACGTACCATTGCGGGCGTGAATGATCGGCTCATCGTGCGCGGCGCCCGCGTACACAACCTCAAGAACGTCTCCGTCGACCTGCCCCGCGACTCGCTCATCGTCTTCACCGGCCTGAGCGGCTCGGGCAAGTCGTCGCTGGCGTTCGACACGATCTTCGCCGAGGGGCAGCGGCGCTATGTCGAGTCGCTGTCCGCGTACGCGCGCATGTTCCTCGGGCAGATGGACAAGCCGGACGTCGACTTCATCGAGGGCCTGTCGCCTGCGGTGTCGATCGACCAGAAGTCGACGTCACGCAACCCGCGCTCGACGGTGGGCACCATCACGGAGGTCTACGACTACCTGCGCCTGCTCTACGCCCGCATCGGCGTGCCGCACTGCGAGGTGTGCGGCGCGGTGATCGGCAAGCAGACCCCGCAGCAGATCGTCGACCGGCTGATGGGCGAGGAGGAGGGCACCCGCTTCCAGGTCCTCGCCCCGCTCGTGCGCGGACGCAAGGGTGAGCACGCCGAACTGTTCCGCCAACTCACCGGCGACGGCTACTCCCGCGTGCGCATCGACGGCGAGACCTACTCGCTGACCGACCTCCCCACGGTCGCCAAGACGTACAAGCACGACATCGACGTGGTCGTCGACCGCGCCGTCGTGCGTCCCAACGCGAAGCAGCGCATCACCGAATCGGTCGAGACGGCGCTCAACCTGGCCGGCGGCGTCGTCACGATCGACTTCGTGGACCGCCCCGAGGGCGATGCGGAGCGCGAGCGCCGCTTCTCGGAGAAGATGGGCTGCCCGAACGAGCACGACGTCAACATCGACGAACTCGAGCCCCGGCAGTTCTCCTTCAACGGCCCGTGGGGCGCCTGCCCCGAGTGCTCGGGCCTCGGCACGCTGCTGGACCCGGACCCCGAACTGATCATCCCCAACGACGACCTCTCGGTCGCCGAGGGTGCGATCGCCCCCTGGACCACCCCCACGATCAAGGCCCACTACGAACGCGTCCTCGACTCGCTGGGGGAGGAGCACGGCTTCTCCGTCACCACGCCGTGGCGGCAGTTGTCGGCCGCCACCCGCAAGCTGCTGCTGCACGGTGCCAAGGGCAACGTGGTGGTGCAGTACCGCAACCGGTTCGGGCGCGTGCGCTCGTTCTCCCAGAAGTACGAGGGCGTGATCCCCTTCATCCGACGTCGGTTCGACGAGGCCGAGACCGACGCCGCCCGCGACCGATGGGGTGGCTACATGCGCGAGATCAACTGCGCGCGGTGCGGCGGCGCGCGGCTGAAGGCGTCGTCGCTGGCCGTGACGGTGAAGGAGCGCAACATCGCCGAACTGGCGGAGCTGTCCATCGGGGAGGCCGCTGAGTTCCTCGGCCAGCTGGAACTGACCCAGCGGGAGGCGGCGATCGCCGAGCGGCTCATCAAGGAGATCAACCTGCGGCTGCGCTTCCTCCTCGACGTCGGCCTCGACTACCTGACCCTCTCGCGCGCCGCGGGCACGCTCTCCGGTGGCGAGGCGCAGCGGATCCGGCTGGCCACGCAGATCGGTTCCGGCCTCGTCGGGGTGCTGTACGTCCTTGACGAGCCCAGCATCGGGCTGCACCAGCGCGACAATCTGCGGCTCATCGAGACCCTGCACCGGCTCCGCGACCTGGGCAACACCCTCATCGTCGTCGAGCACGACGAGGACACCATCCGGGCCGCGGACTGGGCGGTCGACATCGGCCCCGGAGCAGGCGAGGGCGGCGGCGAGGTCGTCGTCAGCGGCACCGTCGAGGAACTCCTCAGCCATCCGGAGTCGAAGACCGGTGCATACCTGTCGGGGCGCCTGGAGATCCCGGTGCCCGCCGTCCGCCGACCGGGCAACGGCCTTCAGCTCGTGGTAAAGGGTGCGCGGGAACACAACCTGCGCAACGTCGACGTCGCGTTCAACCTCGGCCAGTTCATCGCGGTGACGGGGGTGTCGGGCTCGGGGAAGTCGTCCCTGGTCAACTCCATCCTGTACACCGCCGCCGCGAAGGCCATCTACGGAGCCAAGGCGGTGCCTGGCCGTCACAAGTCGCTCGAGGGGCTGGAACACATCGACAAGGTGATCTCCGTCGACCAGTCGCCGATCGGCCGCACCCCCCGGTCCAACCCGGCCACCTACACGGGCGTGTTCGACAAGGTGCGCACGCTCTTCGCCAAGACGCCCGAGGCCAAGGTGCGCGGCTACATGCCGGGCCGGTTCTCCTTCAACGTCAAGGGCGGGCGCTGTGAGAACTGCATGGGCGACGGCACCATCAAGATCGAGATGAACTTCCTGCCCGACGTCTACGTGCCGTGCGAGGTGTGCCACGGGGCGCGGTACAACCGCGAGACCCTCGAGGTGCACTACAAGGGCAAGACGATCGCCGAGGTGCTCGACATGCCCATCAGCGAGGCGGCGGTGTTCTTCGAGTCCATCTCGTCGATCGCGCGCTACCTCAAGACTCTCGAAGAGGTCGGGCTGGGCTACGTCCGTCTCGGGCAGCCGGCCACCACCTTGTCGGGCGGCGAGGCGCAACGCGTCAAGCTCGCCGCGGAACTGCAGAAGCGCTCCACCGGGCGTACGCTCTACGTGCTGGACGAGCCCACCACCGGCCTGCACTTCGAGGACATCCGACGGCTGCTCGCCGTGCTGCAGCGGCTCGTCGACCAGGGCAACACCGTGGTGACGATCGAGCACAACCTGGACGTGATCAAGAGCGCCGACTGGATCATCGACATGGGTCCCGACGGCGGCTCGCGCGGCGGCACGGTCGTCGCGACGGGCACGCCGGAGCAGATCGCCGCCACCGAGGAGTCGGCCACCGGCCAGTTCCTGAAGAACCTCCTCTGACGCTGGTTGAGCCGCGAGCTCTGCGAGCGTGTCGAAACCGCCGGGCTGCCACGCAGCCTGCGTGCACGCCAAGTCGTCGACACCGGCTCGCTGACGAGCCCTGCCCAGCCGACGTCAGGCGGGGTACAGCGGCCGCATCGACTCGGGCGCGATGCGGTTGGCCGCGAAGCGCCCGGCGTAGTACACCAGGAGCGCGCCGATGAACAGCGGGATGGCCGGCTTGTCCAGCGACCAGGGACCGCGCAGCGAGTCCTCGTAGTCGTCCTGGTTCAACGCGACCACGCCTTCCTGGCCGCCCTGGCACAGCACCGTGTAGCGCCCGGGCTGGGCGTAGAACGACGTGCCGACGGCGGGCGGGTCCGCCTCGAAGCTCCAGGACTCCTGCAGCAGCTCGTACCCCTCGGCGTCGGTGATCGTGCAGCGCGGGAGCTCGGCGGCGTAGCGCACCAGCACGTACGTGTCGGCCTTCGAGATGGAGATCGACCCGTCGGCGCCAGGCACGTGCCGCATGGGCACGTAATCCTCGCGCATCATGGTGAACTGGCCGAGCAGCAGCGCGGTGGCCGGAGCGGCCAGCGCCAGCGCGGCGATGATCGTCAGCACCCGCGTGAAGAACGCGATGCGCCGCCTCTTGCGCCAGGCCCGCATGGAGTGGATGAGTTCCTCGCGGGCCGTGAGGGTCGTCACGTCTCGGCTCGTGGTGGTCATAGACCAAGGATAGGCCGGTATTCGCCTCCTGAGTAGGCTGGCCGGCATGGCCGATCCCGCGAGCTACCGTCCCCGTCCGGGCAGCATCCCCACGGACCCCGGGGTCTACCGGTTCTTCGACGCGTTCGGTCACGTGCTGTACGTCGGCAAGGCCAAGAATCTGCGCCAACGCCTCAACTCCTACTTCGCCGACCCGAAGGCGCTCCACTTCCGTACCCAGACGATGGTGCGCACCGCAGCCAAGGTCGAGTGGACGGTGGTCGCCAACGAGTTGGAGGCGCTCCAGCTGGAGTACACCTGGATCCAGCAGTTCGACCCGCGTTTCAACGTCAAGTACCGCGACGACAAGTCATACCCGTGGCTGGCCGTGACCATGAACGAGGAGTATCCGCGGGTCTTCGTGGGCCGTGGCGCGAAGAAGCGCGGCGTGCGGTACTTCGGGCCGTTCGGTCAGGCATGGGCCATCCGGGAGACCGTCGACCTGCTGCTGCGGGTGTTCCCCATGCGCTCCTGCACCCAGGGGGTGTTCAACCGGGCGCGCTCCTCCGGTAGGCCGTGCCTGTTGGGCGACATCGGCAAGTGCAGCGCCCCCTGCGTCGGGCGCGTCAGCCCAGAGGAGCACCGCGCCATCGCCGAGGACTTCTGCTCGTTCATGGGCGGCAACACCGGGGGCATCATCGGCCGCATCGAACGCGACATGTACGACGCGTCCGCAGAGCTGAACTTCGAACGCGCCGCCGTCCTGCGCGACTCCCTGGCTGCGCTGAAGAAGGTGCAGGAGAAGAACTCCGTCGTCCTCAGCGACGGGGTGCGCGCCGACATCGTGGGCCTCGCCGATGACGGCCATCAGGTCTCCGTCCAGGCCTTCCACGTCGTGGACGGTCGCATCCGCGGAGAGCGGGGCTGGATCGCCGACCGGGCAGATGACAGATCGCTGAGCGAGCTACTGGAGGCCTTCCTCGAGCAGCTCTACACAGACGACCTCGAGATCCCGCCGCTCATCCTCACGTCGGTGGAGGCCGAGGACACGTTGATCGCGGATCTGTCCGTGCGGCGCGGATCCAAGGTCGACATCCGCGTGCCGCTGCGCGGCGAGAAGCGGGCGCTGCTGGACACGGTGGTGCGCAACGCGGAGATGTCGCTGGCCCAGGCGAAGCTGCGCCGCTCCACCGATCTCACATCCCGTTCCCTCGCGTTGGAGGAACTGACCGATGCGCTCGGCCTGGAGGAGCCGCCGCTGCGCATCGAGTGCTTCGACATCTCCCACACCATGGGCACCGAGACGGTGGGCTCGATGGTGGTGTTCGAGGACGGGATGCCGCGCAAGAGTGAGTACCGCCGCTTCATCATCAAGAGCTTCGAGGGCTCCAACGACGTCGCCGCCATGAGCGAGGTTTTGCATCGCAGGTTGCGTCGGCTCACCGATGAGCGCACCGCTGACGTGAAGGTGGATCCGACGACGGGGGAGGCGGCGCGGTTCTCCTACGCGCCGGCGTTGATCGTGGTCGATGGTGGTCTGCCGCAGGTCAATGCTGCGGCGGCGGTGTTGAGGGAGCATGGGCTCGACGGTGAGATCGCGCTGTGTGGGTTGGCAAAGCGGCTGGAGGAGGTGTGGGTTCCGGGGGAGGAGTATCCGCTGATTCTGCCGCGGGCCTCGGAGGGGTTGTACCTGCTGCAGCGGTTGCGTGATGAGGCGCACCGTTTCGCGATCACGCATCATCGGTCGAGGCGGGCGAAGACGGTGGTGGAGTCGGTGCTCGATGGCGTCCCTGGGTTGGGTGAGCTGCGCAGGAAGGCTCTGTTGACGTATTTCGGTTCCCTGCGGAAGTTGCGTCAGGCCGGCGTGGAGGAGATCGCGCAGGTGCCCGGTTTCGGCCCGCGTTTGGCTGCGTCGGTCAAGGCCGCCGTCGCCGACACTGGGGGAGAGGCGATCAACCTGACCACCGGCGAGGTGACCGAAGCCTGACCCGGGCGTGGAGGAGCTGCTCCGCCCGGATTTGAACAATGTTCAAATTGCGTGCTTGAATGTGGTCATCCGCCTCAACCAGGAGTGACGCCATGTCCACCAGCACCGCTGTAGCCGCCCGCACCCGGTCGTTCGCGCCGGCCGACCTCGCCTACATCGCCGTCTTCGCCGCGCTCCTGTCGGCGCTGTCGCAGATCACGGTGTCGTTCGGTCCCGTGCCGTTCACCCTGCAGACCCTCGGCGTTGCCCTGGCGGCGCTGGTGCTCGGGCCGTGGCGCGGCGCGGCTGCGGTGCTGCTCTACATCGTCGTCGGCGTCGCCGGCCTCCCGGTCTTCGCCGGGGGCAAGGCGGGTCTCTCCGTGTTCCTCGGGCCCACCGGCGGCTACCTTCTCTCCTTCGTGCTCGGCACCGTGCTGATCGGCCTGGCCGCGAAGTGGGCCCTGCGCAGCGGCCTGTCGGCGATGACTTCGGTGTGGTTCTTCCTCGGTTGCCTCGCCGCCCGCTACCTCGTGGTGCTGCCCGTCGGCGTCGGCTGGCTGGCCGCCTACCTCGACAAGCCCTTCATCGAGGCGATGGTCACCATCGACATGCCGTTCTGGATCTGGGACGCCGCCAAGAGCCTGCTCGCGGTCCTCATCGCGGTGGCCGTGCACAAGGCGTTCCCGCGGCTGCTCGGCCGATGATCCTGCTCCGCGACGCCCGAGTCGTCGTCCCCGCCCCCCGGCAGGGCGACCCGGACAGGGTGTTGCTCGACGGCGTCACGCTCGAGCTCGCGGAGCGCCGCATCGCGGTCATCGGGGCCAATGGCTCCGGCAAGTCGACGCTCCTGCGGTTGCTGAACGGCCTGCGCACCGTCACGTCCGGGCAGGTACTGGTCGACGGGCTCGACCCAGCCATGGACGGCAGGGCGGTGCGGCAGAAGGTGGGGTTCATCTTCACCGACCCGCTCGCGCAGCTCCTGATGTCGACGCCGGTGGAGGACGTGGAGCTGAGCCTCCGCTCGAGGATCAGGAACCGGGCCGAGCGCAGCGCCCGTGCGCACACCCTGCTCGAGGAGCGCGGGATCGGCCACGTCGCGCACCAGTCGATCTACGACCTCAGCGGCGGTGAGCGCCAACTCGTCGCGCTCACCAGCGTGCTCGCGGTGGATCCGGCCATCCTGGTGGCCGACGAGCCCACGACGCTGCTCGACCTGCGCAACAAGCACCTGCTGCGGCGCGTCCTTGCCGAACTGGAGCAGCAGGTCATCTTCTCCACCCACGACCTCGACGTGGCCACGGACGCCGAGCGCGTCATCGTCGTCGATGGCGGCCGCATCGTCGCCGACGGCGCCCCACACGAGACCGTCGACTTCTACGCACGAGCCATGACGGACCAGGTCCGCCGGTGAGCGCGCACACCAGCGTGCTGGGCACCTTCGAACCCGGCAATGGTTGGCTCTTCCGGCTGCCCGTCGGCGCGAAGTACCTCATCCTCTTGGCGCTGGCCGTGCCGCCCATCTTCATCTTCCGCTGGTGGGCCACGCTTGCCGGGCTGGTGCTGGTGCTGGTCGCCTTGCTGGCCTCTGCCCTGGGGCTGCGCAGGATCTTCGCCTTCGGTTGGTACATCTGGTTCTTCCTCGGGCTGCTGGCGATCTACCAGGCCATCGGGCTGCGGTGGGAGGCCGCGTTCGTGACGGCGGGCAACATGCTGTTGGCCGTCCTGGCAGCCCGCATGCTGACGCTGACCACCTCGACGGCAGACCTGCTCGACGCCCTGAGCCGGGGTCTCCGCGTCCTGCGGTACGTGAGGATCAACCCGGACGCGGTTGCGCTCATGGTGGCGCTGATGGTGCGTTCGATCCCGTTCCTGGCCGGCTCCATCGAAGACGCGCGCGCCGCTGCGCGCGCCAGGGGAAAGGAGCGCAACGTGGCGCTGCTGCTCACGCCAGCCGTCGTCAACGCCGTGTCGTACGCGCAGCGCACCGGCGAGGCGCTGCACGCGCGGGGGCTACCGGAAGAGCACTAGGGTGGGCGCCATGACCGACGCGCCGCACCAGGAGTTCGCCATCATCACCGGCCTGTCCGGTGCGGGGCGACGCACGGCCGCCCACGCCATGGAGGACCTGGGCTGGTTCACCGTCGACAACCTGCCGCCCGTGATGCTGCCCGGCCTGGCCCGCACGCTGCTCCAGGACGGCGTCTACAAGGTCGCCGTGGTCGCAGACGTGCGCAGCCGCGAACAGTTCGAGCAGCTGCCGGCCGCGCTGGCAGCCCTCGAGGAGGCCGGGGGCCGCATCACGACGGTGTTCATCGAGGCCGACGACGACATCATCGTCCAGCGCCAGGAGTCCAACCGGCGTCCGCTGCCCCTGCAGGGGGGCGACCGGCTCATCGAGGGCATCGCGCGCGAACGGCGCCTGCTGGCCGACATCCGGGCCACCGCCGACATCGTCGTCGATACCACCCGCCTCTCCGCCCGCCAGCTCGTGCAGCGCGTGGCCAACCACTTCGGCGACGAGGCCACCGACAAGCTCAAGATCGCGCTGATCTCCTTCGGCTTCAAGAACGGCGTGCCCGTCGACGCCGACATGGTCTTCGACGTGCGCTTCCTGCCCAACCCGTACTGGATCCCCGAGCTGCGCCCCAAGTCGGGCCTCAGCAAGGACGTCGCCCAGTACGTGCTCAAGCAGGAGGCGGCCCAGCTCTTCCAGGAGCACATGGTGCAGTTATTGGCCACCGTCGCGCCCGGCTACCTCAACGAGGGCAAGCGCCAGGTCACCGTCGCGATCGGCTGCACGGGCGGCAAGCACCGCTCCACCAGCATGAGCGAGGAGCTCTCCCTGCGCCTGCGCGAGCACGGCTTCCCCACCACGGTGCTGCACCGGGATCTGGGGAAGGAATGAACATCACCACGTTGCCGAGGGTCGTCGCGCTCGGCGGGGGCCACGGGCTCGCCGCGTCGCTCACGGCCCTGCGCCGAGTGACGGACCAGCTCACCGCCGTGGTCACCGTCGCCGACGACGGCGGCTCCTCGGGCCGGCTGCGCCGCGAGTTCAACTGTCTCCCGCCGGGCGACCTGCGCATGGCACTGGCCGCGCTGTGTTCCGACGACCACGCCGGCCGCACCTGGGCCAGCGTGCTGCAGTCGCGGTTCACCGGCGACGGCCCCTTGGCGGGCCACGCCATCGGCAACCTCCTGATCGCAGGGTTGTGGCAACAGTTCGAGGACCCGGTCCAGGGCCTCGACATGGTGGGCGACCTGCTGCGCACCCGGGGCAGGGTGCTGCCGATGAGCTCGGTGCCGCTCGAGATCGAGGCCGACGTGCTCGGCCTCGACCCGTTCGCCCCCGACGAGGTGTGCACCCTCAGCGGACAGGCCACCGTGGCCAAGACCCGGGCGGAGGTGCAGCGGGTACGGCTGGTGCCGGACCAGCCGCCCGCCCGGCCGGAGGCGGTGGACGCGATCATGTCGGCCGATGCCGTCGTGCTCGGCCCGGGCTCCTGGTTCACCTCGGTGATCCCGCACCTCCTCGTGCCGGAGCTGGCCGAGGCCATCGTGACGACGAGGGCCCAGCGCATCCTCGTGCTGAACATCACCTCTGCGGCCGAGACCGACGGCTTCACGGCCTCGCGGCACATCGAACTGCTCGCCGAGCACGCACCGAAGTTGCGGCTCGACGTGGTGATCGCCGACACCCGCTTCACCGCGGACGACGAGCACATCGAGGGCTACGTGCAGTCGCTCGGCGGGCGGCTCGTGCGCGCAGACATCGCCTCGCGCGACGGCTCCTCGACGCACGACCGGCACCGCCTGGCGTCGGTGTTCAGCGAGGTGATCACCGGGTGACGAACTCGACCCGGGTGCCTGCGCGTTCCCGTATGGCAGAATCCCGCCCATGGCTCTGACGCAGAAGGTGAAGGCCGAACTGGCCGCCGTCGTCGCGCCCCACCCGTCCGTGCGGCGGGCGGAGGTGGCGGCGATGTTGCGCTTCGCGGGAGGCCTGCACCTGGTGGGTGGCCGCATCGTCGTGGAGGCGGAGCTCGACACCGGGGGAGCGGCCCGCCGGCTGCGCAGTTTCATCGCCGACCTCTACAGCATCGACACCGACCTCCTCGTGATCAACGCCTCCGGCGTGCGCCGCGGCCCACGCTACTCGCTCCGCGCGGTCCAGGGCGGCGAGCAGCTGGCCCGGATGACGGGTCTCGTCGACCAGCACCGCCGGCCCGTGCGCGGGCTGCCGCCCATCGTGGTGGGCGGGTCGCTGGCCGACGCGGTGGCCGTGTGGCGCGGCGCCTTCCTGGCGCGCGGATCGCTCACGGAACCCGGCCGCTCGATGTCGCTGGAGATCACCTGCCCCGGCTCGGAGGCGGCCCTCGCGCTCGTCGGGGCGGCGCGGAGGCTGGGGATCGCCGTCAAGTCGCGCGAGGTCCGGGGCGTCGAGCGCGTGGTCATCCGCGACGGCGACGCCATCGCCGAGCTGCTGACCCGCATGGGCGCACCCGAGACGCGCATCCTCTGGGAGGAGCGCCGCCGTCGCCGCGAGGTGCGGGCGTCGGTCAACAGGCTGGCCAACTTCGACGACGCGAACCTGCGTCGCTCGGCCCGAGCCGCCGTCGCGGCCAGTGCCCGGGTGGAACGCGCGATGGAGATCCTCGGCGACGACGTGCCCGACCACCTGCGCGAGGCGGGCAACCTCCGACTGCAGCACCGCCAGGCGAGCCTCGAGGAGCTGGGCCAGCTGCACGAGCCGCCGTTGACGAAGGACGCGATCGCTGGCCGCATCCGCCGCCTGCTCGCCACGGCGGACAAGGTCGCCGAGGAACGAGGCGTGCCCACCACGGAGGCCAGCCTGCCCGCCGACCTCCGAGACAGCTGATCCAGACGCTCATTAACCGGCCCCCCTTCTTGCTCGAGGTGAGCAAGTCGTTAGGATGAGTGGTGTCCATCTGCGCACTTGTGCGCTCGGTAGCTCGAAAGGGATCGAATTCCTCATGACCGTAAAGGTTGCAATCAACGGCTTTGGCCGCATCGGCCGTAACTTCTACCGCGCGCTCGTCGCTGCGGGGGCCGATCTTGACGTGGTTGCCGTCAACGACCTGACCGACAACAAGACCCTGGCTCACCTGCTCAAGTACGACTCGATCCTGGGCCGTTTCCCCGGTGAGATCAGCTACGACGACGACGCCCTGATCGTCGACGGCAAGGAGATCAAGGCCTTCGCGGAGAAGGACCCCGCCGCGCTGCCGTGGAAGGACCTCGGCGTCGACATCGTCATCGAGTCCACCGGCTTCTTCACCGACGCCACCAAGGCCCAGGCCCACATCGAGGCCGGCGCCAAGAAGGTGCTCATCTCGGCTCCCGCCAAGAACGAGGACATCACGATCGTCATGGGCGTCAACGACGACCTGTACGACACCGAGAAGCACAACATCATCTCGAACGCGTCCTGCACCACCAACTGCCTCGCCCCGATGGCCAAGGCGCTCAACGACGGCATCGGCATCGTCAAGGGCCTCATGACCACCATCCACGCCTACACGCAGGACCAGAACCTGCAGGACGGCCCGCACAAGGACCTGCGTCGCTCGCGCGCCGCGGCCCTCAACATGGTCCCCACCACCACCGGTGCGGCCAAGGCCGTCTCCCTCGTGCTGCCCGAACTGAAGGGCAAGCTCGACGGCTACGCCATGCGCGTCCCCACCCCGACCGGTTCCGCCACCGACCTCACCTTCGAGGCCTCGCGTGAGACCACCGTCGAGGAGATCAACGAGATCATCAAGAAGGCCGCCGACGGCAAGGTCCTCGTCTACACCGAGGACGAGATCGTGTCCAAGGACATCGAGACCGACCCGGCCTCCTGCGTCTTCGACGCCAAGCTCACCAAGGTGATCGGCAACCAGGTCAAGGTCCTCGGCTGGTACGACAACGAGTGGGGTTACTCCAACCGCCTCGTCGACCTGACCGTCCTGGTCGGCTCGAAGCTCTGATCAACACCACACCCGTGGTCTGAGACAACGGCCCTGTGGCCCCCGCGTGGGGCTGCAGGGCCGTTGTCGCCCCAAGGAAATCCGACAAGAAAGAGGACCGAAGTGAAGTCCGTTGCTGAGCTGGGCGATCTGTCCGGCAAGCGGGTGCTCATCCGCTGCGATTTCAACGTCCCGCTGGACGCCGACAAGAACATCACCGACGACGGCCGCATCCGCGCCGCGCTGCCCACCCTGACGGCACTGCGCGAGGCCGGGGCCCGCGTCGTCATCATGGCCCACCTCGGCCGCCCGAAGGGCGAGGTCAACCCCAAGTACTCCCTGGCCCCGGTCGCCGCCCGCCTGGGTGAGCTGCTGGGCACCGACGTCAAGCTGGCCACCGACGTCGTCGGCGAGTCCGCCCAGGCCACCGTCGCGTCGCTGGCCGACGGCGACGTCGCCCTGCTGGAGAACGTGCGCTACGAGCCCGCTGAGGAGTCCAAGGACGAGGCCGCCCGCAAGGAGCTCGCGCAGAAGTACGCCGCGTTCGGCGACCTGTTCGTCTCCGACGGCTTCGGCGTGGTCCACCGCAAGCAGGCCTCCGTCTACGACGTGGCCTCGCTGCTGCCCAACGCCGCGGGCTCGCTCGTCGCGAAGGAGGTCGGCGTCCTCAAGCAGCTGACCGAGAACCCCGAGCGCCCCTACGTCGTCGTGCTGGGCGGCGCCAAGGTCGCCGACAAGCTCCAGGTCATCGACAACCTCCTCAAGGTCGCCGACACCCTGGTCATCGGCGGCGGCATGCTGTTCACGTTCCTCAAGGCGCAGGGCAAGGACATCGGCTCCTCGCTGCTCGACGAGGACAACCTGCAGACCTGCCGCGACTACCTGGCCCAGGCCGAGGCCGCAGGCAAGCAGATCCTCCTGCCCGTCGACGTCCGCGTGGCCGACGGCATGGACTTCGACGCCCGCGAGGCCAAGGGCGAGGTCGAGGTCGTCTCCGTCGACGCCATCCCCGACGGCAAGATGGGCCTGGACATGGGCCCCGAGACCGAGAAGCTCTTCGCCGAGGCCGTCAAGGGCGCCAGGACGGTCTTCTGGAACGGCCCGATGGGCGTGTTCGAGATCCCGGCCTTCGCCAACGGCACCGCCGCGGTGGCCAAGGCGCTCACCGAGGTCGATGGCCTGTCCGTCGTCGGCGGCGGCGACTCCGCAGCCGCCGTGCGCGTCCTGGGCCACTCCGACGACGAGTTCGGCCACATCTCGACCGGCGGTGGCGCGTCGCTCGAGTTCCTCGAGGGCAAGGAACTGCCCGGTATCGCCGTCCTGGAAGGGGACAACTGATGACCCGCAAGCCGATCATGGCCGGCAACTGGAAGATGAACGTCGACCACATCGAGGCCACCGGCCTGGTGGAGAAGCTCCACTACACGCTCGTCGACAAGGAATGGGACCCGGAGAAGTCGGACGCCGTGCTGTGCGTCCCCTTCACCGACCTGCGCACCGTCCGCACGCTGATCGACGGTGACCGCCTGAAGTTCGGCCTCGGCGCCCAGAACGTCTCGCAGCACGACAACGGCGCCTACACCGGTGAGATCTCCACTGCGATGCTGTCGAAGCTCGGCGTGCAGTACGTCATCGTCGGCCACTCCGAGCGCCGCGAGTACTACGGCGAGGACGATGCCGTCATCAACGCCAAGGCCGCCAAGGTCCTGGCCGCGGGCATGACGCCCATCGTCTGCGTGGGGGAGGGCCTCGACATCCGCAAGGCCGGTGAGCACGTCGAGTACACCCTGAACCAGGTGCGTGGCACGCTCGCCAACCTGACGGCCGAGCAGGTCGCCGGCCTCGTCATCGCCTACGAGCCCGTCTGGGCCATCGGCACCGGCGAGGTGGCCACCCCTGAGGACGCCCAGGAGGTGTGTGGGGCCATCCGCAAGGAGGTCGCCGAGCTGTACGACGAGGCCACCGCCGAGTCGGTGCGCATCCAGTACGGCGGCTCCGTGAAGTCCGGCAACGTGGCCCAGATCATGGCCCAGCCCGACATCGACGGTGCCCTCGTCGGCGGCGCGAGCCTGCAGCCCGAGGAGTTCGCCGCGATCGTGCGCTTCTACCAGTTCTGATCCCACCCGGACCCCCGGCAGCAGGAGCCCAGCTCCCGCTGCCGGGGGTCCGTGCGTCCACCGTTGCCGACCCCAGTTCTCAAGCGCTCATCACAGCGTGGCTCGATGTGGATTATTGCCGGGTCTCGGTTAGGCTGTACCGCGTGATTGTCCCCTTGGTGTCTTGGCCCATTACCACGCTGTCCGTGATCGTCGTGATCCTCAGCATCCTGCTTGCGGCCACCGTCCTCCTCCACAAAGGCCGTGGCGGCGGAATGTCCGATCTGTTCGGTGGTGGCATGTCGACCTCGATGGGTGGCGTCTCCACCGCTGAGCGTCGCCTGGACCGCATCACGGTGGTGCTCTCAGTGGTGTGGCTGCTGACGATCGTCGGCCTGCTGGTGCTCTATCGCGTCGGCGCCTGAGCGCACACCCAACCCCCAACTCTTTCACCCAATCACTTCTCGTAGTAGGAGAACAGCAAAGTGGCAGGTGGCAACGCCATTCGCGGCAGCCGTGTCGGCGCCGGTCCCATGGGAGAGGCAGAACGCGGCGAAGCAGCGCCCCGTATGCACGTGTCGTACTTCTGCGCCAGTGGCCATGTGACCACGCCGGCGTTCGCGGCCGACGCCCAGGTCCCCGAAACGTGGGACTGCCCGCGCTGCGGCCTCCCGGCCAACCTGGATTCGGAGAACCCGCCTCCGCCGCCGAAGATCGTGCCCTACAAGACGCACCTCGCCTACGTGAAGGAGCGTCGCACCGACGCCGAGGCCGCGCAGATCCTCGAGGAGGCGGTGTCCGCCCTGCGCGCCCGCCGCGCTGCGGGCGAGGTCATCTACTGAGGGTTCCCCCTCAGAAGGTGCAGCTGTACTGCGCCGGTAGCCCGGCGGCCGCGCCGGCGTCCAGGTACCACAGCGTCGCGGTGCGGCCGTGCACGTGCCCGGCGGGGATGGTCTCGTCGCCGTCCAGGGCACGGGCCACCGCGTCGGCCTTCCCCTCGCCGGTGGCCATGATCCACATCTCGTTGCCGCGGTTCAGCGTCGGGATGGTCAGCGAGATGCGCTCCGTCGGCGACTTCGGGCTGTCCTCCACCCCGATCACGGCGCGGCTGGTGGGCTCGAAGCTGGGGTGCCCCGGGAAGATCGAGGCGACGTGCCCGTCCTTGCCGATGCCGAGCAGCGTGATGTCGAACAGGGTCTCGCCCAGCTCCTCCTCGTATTCGGCGGCCGACTCCTGGCTGTCCTTGCGGCCGTCCTGAGCAGCCATCATGTGGGTGTCGGCGGACTTGATCGACACCGTGCGTGCCAGCCTGCTGATCGCCTGCAAGGAGTTGCGCTCCGGGTCCGTGGCGGGCACGAAGTGCTCGTTGCCCCACCAGAGCTGGAGCTTCGACGCGTCCAGCTCCGAGCCGTCGGCCAGTTCGGCGAGCCGCTCATACATGGCGTTGGCGGTGCCGCCGCCGGTCAGGCAGAGATGCACCGTGTCCTGCGTGCGCTGGAGTGCGACGATGCGCGCGAGGAGCCGCGCAGCGACCACGCGGCTCACGTCATCGGCAGTCTCCAGACGAACCACCCGGGTGTACATCTAGCTCGCCCCCAGGTCCTTGACCACGCGCTGCACCGCAGCCTCGAAGACGTCATCGGCGTCCATGCGCTGCAGTTCCTCCGTGATGAGGTCGGTCAGCGGCCGGCGGCGGAGTGCGACGGTGCGGTCCGGCTGCCCCGGAACCCGGTAGTGGGCGGTGCCCTCGCGCACCCGGCTCAGCACGATGTCGCCCTTGTCGGTGGTGAGCACCACCTCGTTGACGCCGGGGTGTTCACCGTCGACCCTCCCGACGGACACGCCGAGCCGCTCGCTGAGCCAAGCGGCGAGCAGCGTGGCGGGCGCGTTGTCCGGGGCCGAGCGAACGCAGGCGCCCGTGACGGTGGCGCGGGTCTGGTCCAGCGAGGCGGTCAGCAGCGCGCGCCAGCGCGTCAGGCGCGTCCACGTGAGGTCGGTGTCACCGTCGGCGTGGTTGCGTGCGCGGCGCACGAGCGCCTCCTGCGGGTCGGGGGCGCCGGCCGCGTCGGTGATGCGCCGGTCGGCCAGCGAGCCGATGGGGTCCTCTGCGAGGTTGTCGGGTGCCTTGTTCGGCCACCACACGATGGTGGGGGAGTCCGGCAGGAGCAGGGGCAGGCAGATCGAGTCGCCGTGTTCGCGCAGCGATCCGTGCAGGCGCAGGATCAGCAGGTCTCCGGGGTGCCCTTCGCCAACCTGGATCTCGGCGTCGAGGAACGGCTCGTCGCCGTCGACGTAGGTCACCACGATCACGCGCGACGGGTGCGCGGTGGCAGAGGCCTGCGCGGCCTCCAGCACCTCGTCGAAGTGTTCGTCGTCGGTCACCACGAGCAGCGTCAGCACGAGGCCCGAGGCGCTGCCGACGGTGCGGCGGGCCTTGATGAGCGCCGCGGCGATGTCACGCGACGACGTGTCGGTCAGGTCGATGATCATGTTCTCCGGGTTCCTTACGGGCGTCGCCAGCTGAAGCCGTCACGGGCCAGCATGTCGTGGCCGGACTGCGGGCCCCACGTGCCCGATTCGTACTGTTCGGGCTGTTCGTCCAGGGAGGCCCAGTACGCGATGACGGGGTCGAGGATCTTCCAGCTCAGCTCCACTTCCTCCTGCTGCGGGAACAGCGGCGGGTCGCCCAGCAGCACGTCGAGGATCAGGCGCTCGTAGGCCTCGGGGGAGGACTCGGTGAACGAGCCGCCGTAACCGAAGTCCATCGAGACCTCACGGATCTCCATCTGGGTGCCGGGCACCTTGGCGCCGAATCGCAGCGTCACCCCCTCGTCGGGCTGGATGCGCATCACGAGCGCGTTGGTGCCGAGTTCCTCGGTGTCGGTGGCCGTGAACGGCAGGTGCGGGGCGCGCTTGAAGCTCAGGGCCACCTCGGTCACCCGGCGGGGCATCCGCTTGGCGGTGCGCAGGTAGAAGGGGACGCCGGCCCAGCGCCGGTTGTCGACGTCGACCCGGATCGCGGCGTAGGTCTCGGTGCCGGAACCCTCCGGCACGCCGTCCTCCTGCAGGTAGCCGATCACGGGCTTGCCGCCCTGCCATCCCGCGGCGTACTGGCCCCGGGCGGTGTGGAGGTCGTAGCGCTCCGGCACGCGGGCGGCGGCAAGCACCTTCTTCTTCTCCGTGCGCAGCTGCGAGGCCTCGAAGCTGGTGGGCTCCTCCATCGCGGTGAGCGCCAGGAGCTGGAGGAGGTGGTTCTGCATGACGTCGCGCGCGATGCCGATGCCGTCGAAGTAGCCGGCGCGGCCGCCGATGCCGATGTCCTCGGCCATCGTGATCTCCACGTGGCTGACGTAGTGGTTGTTCCAGATGGGTTCGAACATCTGGTTCGCGAACCGCAGCGCCAGCATGTTCTGGACGGTCTCCTTGCCCAGGTAGTGGTCGATGCGGAACACCTCGTGGGGCTGGAACAGCGAGCTGACGACGGCGTCGAGTTCCCGGGCGGAGGCCAGGTCGTGCCCGAAGGGCTTCTCGATGACGACGCGGTTCCAGTTGTCCTCGCCGCCCTCGGTGAGGCCGTGCTTGCGCAGCATGGTCATGACCGGCTCGAAGCCCGACGGTGGGATCGAGAGGTAGAACGCGTGGTTCCCGCCGGTGCCGCGGGTGGTGTCCAGCTCGCGGATGGTGTCGCCGAGGCGTTCGAACGCCGCGTCGTCGTCGAAGGCGCCGGAGACGAAGCGGATGCCCTCGAGCAGTTGTTCCCAGACCTCCTCGCGGAACGGCGTGCGCGCATGCTCCTTAACGGCGTCGTGCACGACCTTGGCGAAGTCCTGGTTCTCCCAGTCGCGACGGGCGAAGCCCACCAGCGCGAAGCCGGGCGGCAGCAGCCCGCGGTTGGCCAGGTCGTAGACGGCGGGCATCAGCTTCTTGCGTGACAGGTCACCGGTGACACCGAAGATGACCAGGACACAGGGGCCGGCGATCCGGGGGAGACGGCGGTCCTGAGGGTCGCGCAGGGGGTTGGTGTAGGCGTTCATCGGGACCAACACTAGACGTACCCGGCAGGGTGCGGAAGACACGCGACGCCCGCCGGTCGGGCACGGACGGCGCCACTTGGGTGCTCGGTGGGCGGGCGGGTAGACTGCGTCGGAAATCGCGAAGGGTGTGAATCGGGGTGCGTGTGGCGGTTCAGGCTGAGGCCCAGCCTACGGAGGCTCGTTTCACAGACGTCGTACGGGCGTACGTGGCACTCACCAAACCCCGCATCATCGAGCTCCTCCTCGTCACCACCGTGCCGGCGATGTTCCTTGCGGCAGGTGGCCTGCCGCCGTGGCAACTGATCGTGTGGACGATGATCGGCGGCATGTTCGCGGCCGCGTCGGCCAACACCTTCAACTGCGTCATCGACGCCGACATCGACGAGATCATGCGCCGCACCCGCCGTCGGCCCGTTCCCCGCCACCAGGTGTCCACGCGCAGCGCACTGGTGTTCGGCATCGTGCTGGGGGTGTTGGCCACGCTGGTGCTCGGCTTCGGGGCCAACTGGCTCTCGGCCGGCCTGGCGCTGGCCGCAAACGCCTTCTACGTGTTCGTCTACACGATGTGGCTCAAGCGCCGCACCTCCCAGAACATCGTCTGGGGCGGCATCGCGGGCTGCTTCCCGCCGCTGATCGGCTGGACGGCGGTGACGGGCTCGGTGGCGTGGCCGCCGCTGGTCCTGTTCGCGATCGTGTTCCTGTGGACGCCGCCGCACACCTGGGCGCTCGCGTTCCGCTACAAGGAGGACTACGCCGCAGCCGACGTGCCGATGCTGCCCGTGGTCCGGACGGCACCTCAGGTGGGGGCGCAGATCTTCTGGTACTCGGTGGCCACGGTGGTGGTGTCGCTGCTGCTGTGGCCCGTGACGCCCACCGGGTGGCTGTACCCCGCGGTCGCCCTGGTCACCGGCCTCATCTTCCTGGGGGAGGCGCTACAGCTGTGGCGCCGCGCCCGCGCCGGCCTGCAGGGGGCCCAGCTGAAGGCGATGAAGCTGTTCCACTACTCGAACACCTACCTCGCGATCCTGTTCCTCTCCGTCGCGATCGACCCCCTCCTCTTCTGACCTCAGAGGTTCTCCACCGCCCCCATGCGGCGGCCCTCGCGCTGCGCCGCCACGAACTCCAGCACCGTCTCGTACCAGACCTTCGCGTGCTGCGGCGTCAGGATCCAGTGGTTCTCGTCGGGGAAGTACAGGAAGCGGTGCGGCAGGTCGGCCGGGTCGCCGTCGAACGCGCTGGCCAGGGCCCACCACAGGGCCAACCCCTCACCGATGGGTACGCGGTAGTCCTTGTCGCCGTGGATCACCAGCATCGGCGTGGTGATCTGATCGGCGAACTGGTGCGGTGAGAACTTCGCCTGCATCTCGGGCGTCATCTCCCGGCTCCAGTACCAGGCCGCGTCCGTCGTCGGGCCGAAGCTGCCGAGGTTCCACAGCGACGCGTGGCTGACGATCGCCTTGAACCTGCTGGTCTGGGTGGCGATCCAGTTGGCCATGTAGCCGCCGAACGAGCCGCCCATCATCACCGACGTGTCGGCACGGATGTCGGGGCGGGCCTCCACCGCGTCGGTCAGTGCCATCACGTCGGTGAACGGCTCGGCCCCCCACCGGCCCCAGCCGCGTTGGACGTAGGCCTGGCCGTAGCCGGTCGACAGTGCCGGGTCGGGCAGCAGGACGGCCTGGCCGCGGGAGACGAGCAGCCACGGGCACCACCGCCAGGACCAGGAGTTCCACGAGTTCAGCGGGCCGCCATGCACCCACAGGGTCAGCGGGGCGGGCTGGTCGGGGGAGGCGTCCTCTGGGAGCACGAGCCAGCCGGGGACGCGCGTGCCGTCCGACGCCTGCGTCTCGACGCGTTCGACGCGGCCCGGGAGCGCCGGGTACTCGACGGGGGCGCGCAGCACCGTGGACGCGCCGGAGGTGGCGTCGACGGCCACGATCTCACCGGGGCTCGAGTACGAGGCCCTCACCGCATACAGCGTCGTGCCGTCGGGGCTGCGCAGCACCGACGAGTGCGCGCCGTCACCGGTGAGCCTGCGCACGTCCCCAGAGGAGACGTCGATCGCAAGGATCGGGCAGGCGCCGTCCTCGTCGGCCGTCACATACAGCGTGCCGCCGTCGGGCGAGAAGGCCACCGGGGTGCCCCAGCGGTCCCAGCCTTCGGCGGGGGCGCGGCCGTCGCCGGTGGCGACGTCGATCAGCCACACCAACGGCAGGGGAGCGCGCTCGGCGGTGGAACGGGTGGTGCGCACGCACGCCAGCGTGGCGCCGTCGTCACTGAAGACCGGGCTGCCGTACTCGTGGTCGTCCTCGGCCGCGATGGTGCGGCGCTCGCCGGAGGCCACGTCGATGAGTTCGAGCTGCGTCAGGGTCTCGCCGGCCGGCTTGGGCACGCCCCAGACGACGGCGAGCGTCGCGCCGTCGCGCGAGAGCACCGCGTCGTGCAGGGAGCGGCCCACGTCGCCGGTCAGGTCGCGCAGCCCCTCGAGCGCGAGGTCGCCGCTGCCGCCCACGGTTGCGGCCTTCAAACGCGTCGTCTCCGGGCCCAGGTCCTTGTCCCAGAAGCGCACCGGGTAGCCGTCATGCAGGATGGCGCTGATCTTCTTCTTGTCGCGGGCCTCCCGCCTGGCGGCGTCGGCCTCCTCGTCCTCGACGCCGGCATGCATGAGTACGCCCAGCACCACCGTGTCGGACACCGGGCTGGTCAGGACGCTGCCCCACCCGCCGTCGCGGCGGGCGAGCACGTACGCCTCGCCGCCGTCGGGCGGGAGGCACCACAGCGCCGTCGTCGACTTCTTCGGCGCATCCTCCCCAGCCGCCGGGACGTCACGCTTCGAGGTGAACAACAGCGAGCCGTCGCGCAGGAACGCCGCGGCGGCCTCACCCTGGACCGAGCGCGTGTAGCGCCTGGCGGGGGCCTCGCCGCGCGGATCGACGCGCCACAGGGCGCTGGTGTACTCGGTGCCGTCGGCGTTGACGCCCTGGACGGAGCACAGCAGGGTGCCGCCGTCGGGGGACAGGCTGAGGGAGCCGAGCCGGGGGAGGCGGATGTAGGCGTCGAGGTCCAGCCAGGGCGAATCGGGCGCTTCTGTCCGTGGGTGCGAAAGGTCTGTCATGACTTCCACCTTGCCACTGCTGCCGCGGCTAGTGTCGGGACATGACGCTGTTCGTGCGCGAACCCGAGTACATCACCGAACTGCGCGACGGGACCGTCAAGCAGCTCAACCCGTTCACCGGCACCGAGGTGTGGACGGTGCCCGGGCGCGGCGACCGCCCGCTGGGCCTGGTGGCGCCACACCCCCTGCCCCTGCGCGACGGAGAACTGGGCCGCCACTGCGCGTTCTGCGAGCAGCGCTACCTCGACACGCCGCCCGAGAAGTCGAGGGTGGTCCGGCACGACGACGGCACCTGGGAGACGCTCTACCGCACGCCCGCCGAGTCACTGTTCGACACGGTGGCGCAGTTCCGCCGCGTGCCCAACCTGTTCGAGATCCTCAGCTTCGACTACTGGCACGAGAACTACGGATTCGAACTGCCGCCCGCGGTGGCGGAGCGGCGCGCCGCCTACCTGGCCTCGCCCGCGGGGCTGGACCACGTGATGCGTGTGGTGGAGGCGAAGCTCTACGCCCGTGGCCTGACCGACGCGCAGGTGGCGGCCATGGGCCACGACGACCTGATCGCCCAGGCGTCCGGCTTCTTCGGCGGCGGGCACGACGTGATCATCGCTCGCCGGCACTTCGTCGACGATGCGGCCGACGACTCCCAGTTGGCGTCCTCGGGGACGCTCACCCCGGAGGAACACGCACAGTTCATCGCCTACACCGTCGAGTGCACGCGGATGGCCTTCGAGGTCAACAGGTATGCCAGGTACGTGGTGGTCTTCCAGAACTGGCTGAAGCCCGCGGGTGCGTCGTTCGACCACCTGCACAAGCAGCTCGTCTCCATAGACGACCGCGGCAACCAGCACGACGCCGCGCTCGTCCGGTTGCGGGCCAACCCCAACATCTTCAACGAGGCGGGGGCCAACTACGCGGCCCAGCACAACCTCGTCATCGCCGAGAACGAGCACGCCGTCGCGTTCGCGGGGTTCGGCCACCGGTACCCGACGATCGAGGTCTATTCGCGCTCCGAGCACTGCGACCCCTGGGACCAGCACCCCGACGAGATCCGTGGCATGTCCGACATGATCCACGCCATGCACGCCGCCACGGGTGCCGACGTGCCCACCAACGAGGAGTGGCACTACCGGCCCATCGACGTGAACCTGGCCATGCCGTGGCGCGTCATGCTGAAGTGGCGCGTCTCGACCGTGGCCGGCTTCGAGGGCGCCACGAAGATCTACCTCAACACGATCAGCCCCACCTCGATTCGGGACCGGGTCGTCTCCGCGCTGTACCCGCTGCGGGAGAGGGGCCTGGTCGCCGCGGGCCTGAGGATCGCGACGGAGGCCTCGTGCGCGCCCAACCCGCTGCGCTATTCCCGGTGATTGTTCAATCCACGGGCATCGCCTAGGCTGCTCGGGCGCGGCAGACCGCGCCGTCACACGAAAGGCAGTCCTGCTCGTGGGCAGTACTCCCCGCTCAACCCGAGGGGTCATCCCCATCCTGCTGGTGGCAGCGTTCGTCGTCATCCTCAACGAGACGACCATGAACGTGGCGCTGGCCTCCATCATGGCCGACCTCGCCATCAGCGAACGCACCGCCCAGTGGCTCACCACCGCGTTCATGTTGACAATGGCGGTGGTCATCCCCATCACGGGCTGGCTGCTCGACCGGCTGCCGACGCGCCGCGTCTTCCAGATGGCGATGGCGTTGTTCAGCCTCGGCACGCTCATCGCCGCCGTGTCGCCGTCGTTCGCCGTCCTGCTGCTCGGCCGCGTCGTCCAGGCCTCCGGCACCGCGATCATGATGCCGCTGCTGATGACCACCATCATGCAGCTGGTTCCGCCCGCGAAGCGTGGGCAGACCATGGGCAACATCTCGATGGTCATCTCGGTGGCGCCCGCCGTCGGCCCCACGCTGTCGGGCTTCATCCTGGAGGTCGGGTCGTGGCGGCTGATCTTCTGGGTCATGCTCCCCATGGCGCTGCTGATGCTGGCGCTGGGCGTGTGGCGCCTCACGGACGTCGGCGACGAGAAGCGCACGCCGCTCGACCTCATCTCGGTGGTGCTCACCGTGCTCGCGTTCGGACCGCTGGTCCACGGCCTCAGCCTCGTGGGCGCCGAGGACGTGGAGTTCTGGGTGCCGATGCTGGCCATCGGCGTCGGCGTGGGCGGTCTGGCCGCCTTCATGGCGCGGCAGTTCATCCTGCAGGCGCGTGACGCGGCGCTGCTGGACCTGCGCACGTTCGCGTACCCCACGTTCACCGTCGCGGTGCTGATGATGAGCATCGCCATGATGGCGCTGTTCGGCACGGTGATCATGCTGCCGCTGCTGCTGCAGCGCGCCTTCGGCATGGAGGCCATCCAGGTGGGGCTGATGCTGCTGCCCGGCGGCATCGCCATGGGCGTGCTGTCACCGTTCATCGGCCGGCTCTACGACAGGGTGGGCCCCAAGGTGCTCGTCGTGCCGGCGAGCTTCGTAGTGTTGGGCGTGTTCCTGTACCTGTCCACCATCAACCCCGCAATGCCGTGGTGGGGCATCATGGCCGCCCACACCGTCATGTCGGTGTCCTTCGCCGCCATCTTCACGCCGCTGTTCACGGTTGGGCTGGGGTCACTGCCCAAGGGCCTCTACTCCCACGGCTCGGCCGTCATCGGAACCGTGCAGCAGGTGGCCGGAGCCGCAGGCACCGCCCTGTTCGTGACCATCTTCGCCATGCAGACCGCCGCCGCCCGGCCCGCTGCTCCGACGGAGGCCGCTGCCATGCTGCAGGGCGCCCACTGGGCGTTCCTCGGCGCGGGCGCGGTGTGGACGGCGGCGCTCATCGCCGGTTTCTTCCTCCGCAAGCCCGAGGAGGAGGAGACCGCCGACGTCGCGGTGGAGGTCACTGCGGGCTGAAGCCCTCCGCGATCGCGGTGAGGCGCAGCACGTGCGTGTCCCAGCCGCCGTCCGGCTCCCACAGGTTGGGGCCCTCGCCCAGCAGCCCTGCGCGGCCGTCGATGCCCTCCCTGAGGATGTCGGCGTGCCCGGCATGCCTGGTGATGTCCGCCAGGACGTGCACCAGCACGTAGCCCAACGTGGTGCCGCCGCGCTCACCCCACCACGCCACGTGTCCGGGGGCGTCGAGGGGGGTCTCGTCGATGGCGCGGTCCACCTCCACGGCAACGGCCCGGTAGAGGTCGATGAGGTCCTCGGCGCGTTCCTCCGGGGTGGCGTAGAAGTCCCCGTTGGGGTCCTTGTCGAAGTCGATCTCGGGCAGGGTCAGCTCCGAGGCGCGCCCGAAACTGTCCACGAAGTAGCCATGCTCCACTGCCAGGCAGTGCTTGATGAGGCCCAGGAGGTTCGTGCCGGTGACGGTGCGGGGCAGGCGCAGATCACGCTCGCCCAAGCCCTCCGCCTTCCAGAGGAGCGCAGCGCGTTCGTGCTTGAGCTTGCGGTGCAGGATGTCCTTGAGCCCGTCCATGTCTCCTCAGATCGCCAGGCCGAGGCGCTCGAGCAGCGGCGTGAGCTCCGGGTCGCGGCCGCGGAAGCTGCGGTAGGTCTCCATGGGGTCCACCGAGCCGCCGGGCGCCAGGAGGGTCCGGCGGAAGTGCTCGCCGGCCTGGCGCAGCGTCATGGCGGGGGAGTCCCCCTCGGTGTTCTCCCTGAACCAGGCCACGGCGTCGGCGTCCATCACCTTGGCCCACGCGTAGCCGTAGTAGCTCGCCGCGTAGCCGCCGCCCCAGATGTGGGCGAAGTACTGCGTGCGGTACCTCGGCGGGACGAGGTCGTTGACCAGCCCGTACTTCTCCAGGGCGCGACGCTCGAAATCCTCCACCTCGTCTGCCGAGCCGGGCAGCTCGCCCAGCGGGGTGGTGTGCCAGACGAGGTCCAGCAGGGAGGCCAGCTCTGTCTCTGCGGTGGCGTAGCCCTGCCCGAACTTCGACGCCTCCTCCAGCTTGGTGATCCACTCGGCGGGCAGCACGCGGCCGGGCGTCCAGGCCCAGTGCTCATTGACCTGGCTGGGGAACTCGACGAAGTCCCGCGGCGTGTTGGCGCCCGAGAAGCCGGCGTAGCGCGAGTTGGCCAGCAGGCCGTGGAGGGCGTGGCCGAACTCGTGGAACATCGTGATGACGTCGTCCCACGAGATGGCGGTGGTGGTGGGGGTGTAGTTGCAGTTGTTGGTCACCACGGGCAGGTCCCCGGTGCGCCCCGACTGGTCCACGAGGTTGCTCATCCAGGCGCCGCCGTTCTTGGTGGGCCGGGCCCAGAAGTCCATCACGAACAGCCCGATGATGCCCTCGTCGTCATGCACCTCGTAGGTCTGGGTGCCGGGCACGTGGCCGTGCAGGTCCTCGCGGGGCGTGAACTTCAGGCCGTAGAGCTCGCCGGCGGCCGCGTAGACGGCGTCGAGCACCTTGTCGACCTGGAGGTATTCGCCCAGCTCCGCCTCGTCGAACGCGAACCGTTCGCGGCGCACTATGGCCTCGACAAAGGCCCAGTCGGCTGCGGTGAACTCGGCGCCGGGGTTGAGCTCGGCGTAGCGCGCGCGCAGCTGGGCGCCCTCGTCCACGGCCTTGGCCAGCGCGGCCTGCGCCAGCGGCACCAGCATGTCGAGGATGGCCTCCACCGTCTTGGCGGTGCCCGCCTCAGCGACGATGGCGGCGTGGTTGGGGTAGCCGAGCAGCGTGGCCCGTTCGGCCCGCAGCCGCGCGATCTCGACGACCACGGCGCGGGTGTCGAACTCACCGGCCAGCGCGCGCGTGGTGGAGGCCTCGAGGAGGCGACGGCGGACGTCGGCGTCGGCCAGCTTGGCGCCCAGGGGCTGCTGGGTGGTGTTGACCAGTTCGATGCGGTACCCGTCGTCTGTCTTCAGCGCAACCCTCTCGTCGTGGGTGAGGCCGGCGAGTTCCTCCTCGGTGACGGTGAAGCCGCCGGCCACCCGGGCCTCGCGGTTGAGGGTCTCGAACTTGCTGGAGAGTTCGGCCAGCCTCTTGTTCATCACCCGCAGGCGATCCTGGCCGGCGTCGTCGAGCGAGACGCCGGCGCGCCGGAAGGCGCGCAGCAGCTCGTCGAGCGCGTGGCGGTCCTCCGCGTCCGCCTCCGCCTCGCCCGCCGTGATGCGGGCCTCGAGGGACTGCAGGCGGGCGTAGAGCTCGCGATCGAGGTAGATCGAGTCGCTGTGCTCCGCGAGCCGCGGCGCGACCTCCTCCTCGATGGCGATCATCTCGTCCGTCGCGTCCGAGCCGTAGACGGCGAAGAAGGCGTTCAGGGCGCGGCGCAGCACGTCCTCCGCCGCATCCCAGGCGGCCAGCACGTTCTCGACGGTGGCCGGCTCAGCGTTTGCCCTCAGCTTGGCGAGCGCGCCGAGCTGGGTCCGCATGCCCTCCTCGATCGCCACGTGGTGGTCACGCGGGGTGGCGTGGGCGAAATCTGGCAGGGAGAAGGGGAGTTCGGTGCTGAGCACGGGGTTGATCGACATGGCCCCAGCCTAGGGGCCGCGCCCGACACTATGCGCGGCGTACTCCTGAACGGGTGCTGAAGAGCAGCCAGGCGGCTGCGGCGGTGAGCAGCGTCAGCCCCACCATGTGCAGCGCCACCACCAGGACCGGGAGCCCGAAGAAGTACTGGACGTAGCCGATGACGCCCTGCGCGGCGACGGTGACCAGCAGCAGGCGGGCGGCTCCCTTGGGCCGCTCGAGCCGTGCCCGCACGAAGACCGCCAGGCACGCGATGGACAGCCCGACGACGAGCCAGGCGGAGGCGGCGTGGATGCGCGCCACGAGTTCGAGCTCGAACCCGGTGCGGGGCGCGCTGGCGTCACCGGCGTGCGGGCCCGAGCCGGTGACGATGGTGCCGAGCCAGATCGACACCATGGTGGCGACGAAGGTCACGACGACGAGCCACCGCTGCCGGCGGCTGACGGGCGTGGGCTCCGCGCGATGGCCGAGCACCAGTGCCCAGACGCACAGCACGATGAGGGCCACCGACAGCAGCAGGTGCAGCGCCACGACGAAGGGGTTGAGCCGGCTCCAGACCGTGAAGCCGCCGATGACGCCCTGAAACGGGATGCCGATGCCGATGCCGAGGGTCAGCCACCAGAGGGTGGAAAACCGGCCGCGATTGCGCCAGGCGGCGATGAACGCGCCCAGCGCCGCAGCGGCGAGCACGAACGTCAGCAGCCGGTTGCCGAACTCGATGATGCCGTGGATCCCCGCCTCCGGGGTGGTGGTCCACGTGTCGGGGGTGCAGCGGGGCCACTCGGAGCAGCCCAGGCCGGAGGCCGTCAGCCGCACGACCGCACCGGTCACGACGATGCCCATGTTGCAGACCAGCGAGATCCACAGCCAGGTGCGCAGCGCCCTCTCGGTGGCGAAGGGTTTCCTCAGGACGTCCATGTGAAGACCTTCCGGGCCAGGAACAGGGTGCCGATGCACCAGAGGGCGGCCACGAGCAGCGGCCAGCCGAGCGCCACCCCTGAGGCGCCGTGACGCAGCGCCTCCCCGAGGGCGGCCGTGGGGAGCAGGCCGAGGACCGGCTCGAGCCAGGCGGGGTAGCGGTCCACCGGCAGCAGGATGCCCAGCGGCATCCCCACGATGTAGAGGAGGTTGGCCACTGCCAGCGTGGCCTCGGGGCGCAGCGAGCCGGAGATCGAGAGCGCGAGCCCGGCGAAGGCACCCATCGCCAGCGGAGCCACCGCCACCGTCGTGACGAGCGAGAGGGCGGTGAAGGCCGGGCGCCAGCCCATCGCCAGGCCGATCACCACGATCACGATTACCTGCGCCGCCGTGATCAGCGAGATCCCGAGGCCCTTGCCCAACAGGATCCCCGGCTTGCCGAGCGGGGTGGCCGCGATGCGCTCCAGCACGTTGTAGCGCCGCTCGAAGCCGGTGGCGATTGCCAGCGTGGTCAGGCACGAGCTCCAGATGACCAGCGCGAGCACCGACGGGGCCATCTGCTGCAGGCTGAGGCCGAGGGAGTCGCCGAAGACCGCGCTGCCCACCAGCACGGCGACGGGGATCACGATCGCCAGGATGGCCTGCTCGCCGTTGCGGAGGATGAGGCCGGCCTCCGTCGTGGCCTGTGCCCAGACCCGCTTGGCGAACGGGGCGGCGCCTGCCGCCGGCCTGAAGTCCAGTGTGCTCATGCGCGGTCTCCGGAGGTGTGCGTGAGGAAGGCGTCCTCGAGCGAGCCGTCCACGGTCAGTTCCTCGACGGTGCCCTCCGCGGTCACCCTGCCGCGGTCGACGATGTAGACCCGGTCCGCCAGCGCCTCCGCCTCGTGCATGTCGTGCGTGGTGAGCAGGATCCCGACGCCGTCGTCACGGATCCGGGCGAGCAGTTCCCACGTGGCCCGGCGACTGCGCGGGTCCAGGCCGGCGGAGGGTTCGTCGAGGAAGACGAGGTCTGGCCGGCCGACGAGGGCCCCGGCCAGGTTGACGGCCTGCTGCTGACCGCCGGAGAGGCGGCGGTAGGCGGTGGTGGCGAAGTCGTCGATCCCGAGCAGCGTCATGAGCTCGTCGACGGGCTGCGGGGTGGCGTAGAGGCGGGCGAGGTAGGTGAGCAGCCGCGCCGGCGTGATGCCGGACCAGGCACCCGTCGTCTGCGGCATGAGCCCGATGCGTGGCAGCACCTCCGGTGAGCCGGGTTCCCCGTCGAACAACCGCAGCTCGCCGCCGTCGGGCGTGGCGAGGCCGGTGCAGCAGCGGATGAAGGTGGTCTTGCCCGCCCCGTTGGGGCCGAGGAGCGCCGTCACGGCCCCCGCCTCGGCGTCCAGCGTCAACCCGTCGAGGGCCTGCTTCCTGCCGAAGGAGAGGCGCAGATCACGAGCTGTCAGGACGGGCACGACCGACAGCCTATAGGAGCGTGGAGGGGGCTTCGGACACTGCGGGGGAGCGCCTCGTCTCACCATCCGGATGGTTAGGCAAGCCTTGCTTGAATCGTGAAGAAGATTGGGATTGACTTTTGATACAGATGCGTAAGCTAATTCATGCGTGAAGAGTCTGGAGGTGGTCGTGATGGAGACGGAAGTAGTGGAGACGCCGACCCGCCAACGAGTCGTCGACCTCATCCTCAATGACGGCCCGCAGACCGCCAAGCAACTCGCCGACAGGCTCGCACTCACGCCGGCCGCCGTGCGCCGGCACCTGGCTTCCCTCCTCGACGACGGCATCCTGGCGTCCCGCGAGGAGCGCGTCTACGGTCCGCGTGGCCGCGGCCGTCCCTCGAAGGTGTTCGTGCTGACCGACGCCGGCCGGGCCGAGTTCACGCAGGCCTACGACGACCTCGCCATCGCCGCCATCCGCCGGCTCCAGGCCGTGGCCGGCCCCAACGCCATCCGCGAACTGGCCCACGACAGGGTCGAGGAGATCGAACAGCGCTACCTGCAGCTGCGGCAGGACGACCCGGAACTCGGCTGCCTGGACGCGCTCGTCGAAGTGCTCGACCTCGACGGCTACGCTGCCTCCGTGCGTCCGCTCCGGACGGGCGACCAACTGCTGCAACACCACTGCCCGGTGGCGCACGTGGCCGCCGAGTTCCCCATCCTGTGCGAGATCGAGACCCAACTGTTCTCCCGGTTGCTGAACAGCCATGTCCAGCGCCTGGCCACCATCGCCCACGGCGATGGCGTGTGCACCACGCACGTACCCCACCCGCTACCCACACCGCAGATCCCGAGAAGAAAGTGACGGAGAAGATCGATATGACTCAGACCGCACCCAAGGCGCCCGGCCTGGGCGCCACCCAGGACGAGCACCTCGAAGCGCTCTCGAAGTACGAGTACGGCTGGCACGATTCCGACGACGCCGGCGCCACCGCCGAGCGTGGCCTGAACGAGGCCGTCGTGCGCAACATCTCCGGCCTGAAGGACGAGCCGGAGTGGATGCTCGACCTCCGCCTCAAGGGCCTGAAGCTGTTCGACAAGAAGCCGATGCCGACGTGGGGTGCCGACCTCTCCGAGATCGACTTCGACAACATCAAGTACTTCGTGCGCTCCACCGAGCGCCAGGCGCAGACCTGGGACGACCTGCCCGAGGACATCAAGAACACCTACGACCGCCTCGGCATCCCTGAGGCCGAGAAGGCCCGCCTCGTCGCCGGCGTCGCCGCGCAGTACGAGTCGGAGGTCGTCTACCACAAGATCAACGAGGAACTGGAGCGCCAGGGCGTCATCTTCCTCGACACCGACACCGCGCTGAAGGAACACCCGGAACTCTTCAAGGAGTACTTCGGCACCGTCATCCCCGTCGGTGACAACAAGTTCGCCTCGCTGAACACCGCAGTGTGGTCGGGTGGCTCGTTCATCTACGTGCCCAAGGGCGTCGAGGTGACCATCCCGCTGCAGGCCTACTTCCGCATCAACACGGAGAACATGGGCCAGTTCGAGCGCACGCTGATCATCGTCGACGAGGGCGCCTCCGTGCACTACGTCGAGGGTTGCACCGCCCCGATCTACTCGTCCGACTCGCTGCACAGCGCCGTCGTCGAGATCATCGTGAAGAAGAACGCGCGCTGCCGCTACACCACCATCCAGAACTGGTCGACCAACGTGTACAACCTGGTCACCAAGCGCGCCGTCTGTGAAGAGGGCGCCCTCATGGAGTGGATCGACGGCAACATCGGTTCCAAGGTCACCATGAAGTACCCCGCCGTCTACCTCATGGGCGAGCACGCCCGTGGCGAGACGCTCTCGATCGCGTTCGCCGGCGAGGGCCAGCACCAGGATGCGGGCTCGAAGATGGTGCACTGCGCGCCCAACACGCAGAGCTCCATCGTGTCGAAGTCGGTGGCCCGTGGTGGCGGCCGCTCGTCGTACCGCGGCCTCGTCCAGGTCGACCCGGGTGCCCGCCACTCGGCATCGTCCGTGATGTGTGACGCCCTCCTGGTCGACACCATCTCGCGCTCCGACACGTACCCCTACGTCGACGTGCGCGAGGAGGACGTGTCGATGGCCCACGAGGCCACCGTGTCCAAGGTGTCCGAGGACCAGCTCTTCTACCTGATGAGCCGCGGCATGGAGGAGATCGAGGCCATGGCCATGATCGTGCGTGGCTTCGTGGAGCCCATCGCCCGCGAACTGCCCATGGAGTACGCGCTCGAACTCAACCGCCTGATCGAACTCCAGATGGAGGGCGCGGTCGGCTGACGCCGATCCAGCCCCGACGCCCGACATCACCTGAAGGAAGAAGAATTGACCACCATCACTGAGGCCCCCAACGTGGCCGCAGCCATCGAAACCGTCGAATCCCACCTGCACCCGACGCCGTCGTGGACCGTCGAGGACCACCCGCAGCCCACCGGCCGCGAGGAGATCTGGCGCTTCACCCCCCTCAAGCGGTTCAAGACGCTCCTCAACCCCGTCGAGGGCCTGGGGACGCTGGACTGGAGCGGCGAGTTCCCCGACGGTGTCACCGTCGAGGAGATCACGCTCGAGCAGGCCCGCGAGCTGGCCAACGAGGCCCCGACCGACCGCATCTCCGCGCTGGCCGCGGACCAGTCGGTGCACCGCACCCACATCGCCATCGCCGCCAACGCCGAGATCGCCGAGCCCATCGTGTTCACCGGCCGCGGCAACGGCGGCGAGGCACGCGACCACCTCGTGGTGACCGTCGGCGCCAATGCGCGCGCCACCATCGTGCTGCGCTACGAGGGCTCGGCCAACTACGCCGAGAAGACCGACGTGGTGGTGGGCGACGGCGCGGCCGTCAACGTCGTCACGCTGCAGGACTGGGACAACGGTTCGGTCCACGGCGGGCAGCGCACGGTCAGCATCGGCCGCGACGCACACGTCAAGACCGTCACCGCCTCCCTGGGCGGCGACATCCGCCTGCAGGAGAACTCGCGCTACGACGGCCCCGGCGGCGAGCTCGAGGCCTACGGCCTGTACTTCGCCGACGAGAACCAGCACATCCAGCACCGCCTGTTCGTCGACCACAACGCGCCGCACACCAAGTCCAACGTGGACTACCGCGGTGCGCTGCGCGGCAAGGGCGCGCACTCGGTGTGGATCGGCGACGTGCTGATCCGCAAGGTGGCAGAGAGCATCGACACCTACGAGTCGAACAAGAACCTGGTCCTGACCGACGGGTGCCAGGCCGATTCGGTCCCCAACCTGGAGATCGAGACCGGCGAGATCGCCGGCGCCGGCCACTCGTCGTCCACCGGGCGCTTCGACGACGAGCAGCTGTTCTACCTCATGGCCCGCGGCATCCCGGAGGTGGAGGCCCGTCGCCTGGTGGCGCACGGCTTCTTCGCCGACATCATCCGCCGGGTCGGCATCAAGGAGATCGAGTCCCGCCTGCTGGCCACGATCGAGCGCGAGCTCGACCTGGTGCACGGCTCGACCACCACGAAGGCCGACGAGCAGTGAGCTTCCAGGCGGTCTGCAGGGTCTCGGACCTGACGACGGACATCCCCCTCCCGGTCGACGTCGACGACGAACTCAGCGTCGCCATCGTGCGCCACGGCGAGAAGATCTACGCGATCGAGGACGAGTGCAGCCACGGCAAGGTGGCTCTCTCGGAGGGGGACGTCGTCGACGACACCATCGAGTGCTACCTGCACGGATCGGTCTTCGACCTGGCCACCGGCCGCCCGCTCAACCTGCCGGCCACCGAGCCGGTGCGCGTCTTCGAATGCCGCATCGACGGCGACGACGTCCTGATCGACGTCGACACCACCACCACCGACTACTGACACGCGGGGCGCAGGCCCCGTGCTCCCACAGAAAAGAAGCCAGGAGAAACAGCAACTATGTCCACCCTCGTCATCTCCGACCTGCACGTCGACATCCAGACCGAGGACGGCCCGAAGCAGATCCTCAAGGGCGTCAACCTGACCATCAACCCGGGCGAGATCCACGCGCTGATGGGCCCCAACGGTTCGGGCAAGTCGACGCTGGCCTACGCCATCGCCGGTCACCCCAAGTACGAGATCACCCAGGGCACCGTCACGCTCGACGGTGAGGACATCACCGAGATGTCCGTCGACGAGCGCGCCCGCGCCGGCCTGTTCCTCGCCATGCAGTACCCGGTCGAGGTGCCCGGCGTCTCCGTCGCCAACTTCCTCCGCACCGCCAAGACCGCCATCGACGGCGAGGCCCCGAAGGTCCGCACCTGGGTCAAGGAGGTCGAGCAGACGCTGGCCGACCTTCAGCTCGACAAGTCGTTCTCGAGCCGCTCGGTCAACGAGGGCTTCTCCGGCGGCGAGAAGAAGCGCCACGAGATCGCCCAGCTCCAGCTGCTCAACCCGAAGGCCGCGATCCTCGACGAGACCGACTCGGGCCTCGACATCGACGCGCTGCGCATCGTGTCCGAGGGCGTGAACAAGTACTCGGCACAGGGCGACCGCGCCGTCGTGCTCATCACGCACTACACCCGCATCCTGCGCTACATCGAGCCCACCTTCGTGCACGTCTTCGTCGACGGCCGCATCGTGGCCGAGGGCGGCAAGGAACTGGCCGAGAACCTCGAGGCCGAGGGCTACGAGAAGTACATCAAGGAAGCTGCCAACGCCTGATGCTCGACACCAACCTGATCCGGGCCGACTTCCCCATCCTGCGCCGCAGGGTGGGGGAGTCCCCGTTGGCCTATCTCGACTCGGCCAACACCTCGCAGAAACCACGCCAGGTGGTCGACGCCGTGGCCGAGCACTACCTGCAGCACAACGCGAACGTCGCGCGCGCCATGCACCTCCTGGGTGCCGAGGCGACGCACGCGTTCGAGGATGCGCGCGGGAAGGTGGCCCGGTTCATCGGTGCCCCGCGCCCGGAGGAGGTCGTCTTCACGAAGAACGCCTCCGAGGCGCTCAACCTCGTGGCCAACTCACTCGGTGCCGGGCTGAAGCCCGGTGACGAGGTGGTCATCTCCGTCATGGAGCACCACTCGAACATCGTGCCGTGGCAGCTGGTGTGCCAGCGCACCGGCGCCACGCTGCGCTGGTTCGACATCACCGACGAGGGCCGCCTCGACCTCGAGGCCGCCGAGCGCGACAACCTCATCAACGAGCGCACGAAGATCGTGTCGATCACCGCCGTGAGCAACGTGCTCGGCACCCACAACCCCGTGGCGCTGCTGGCCGAGAAGGCGCACGCCGTCGGTGCCCTGATGGTGGTCGACGGCTCGCAGTCGGTCCCGCACGAGGCCACCGACGTCTCGACGATGGGCGCGGACTTCCTCGCCTTCACGTCCCACAAGATGCTCGGCCCCACCGGGTTGGGCGTGTTGTGGGGGCGCTACGAGCTGCTCGCCAACATGCCCCCGTTCCTCGGTGGCGGCGAGATGATCGAGGTCGTCGAGATGGAACGCTCGACGTACGCCGCCCCGCCGCACCGGTTCGAGGCCGGCACCCCGCCCATCGCGCAGGCAGTGGGCCTCGGCGTCGCCGTCGACTACCTCTCGCGCATCGGCATGGATGCCATCGCCGAGCACGAGCACGAGCTCACGAAGTACGCGTTGGGCAAGCTGACGTCGATCGACGGGCTGACCATCCTCGGCCCCACCGTCGCGGTGGACCGTGGCAGCGCCATCTCGTTCAACCTCGAGGGCGTGCACCCGCATGACGTCATGCAGGTCCTCGATTCCCGGGGTGTCGCCATCCGTGGCGGCCACCACTGCGCGCGGCCGCTGCACAAGCGGCTGGGCCACCAGAGCTCGACGCGTGCGTCGTCGTACCTGTACACCACACCGGCGGAGATCGACGCGCTCGCCGACGCGCTGGTCTTCACCCGCGACTACTTCGCCCCGAAGTTGAAGGGCTGAGACATGAACATCGACGAGCTGTACCAGACCATCATCCTCGACCACTACCGCGAGAAGCACCACGCCGGGCTGCGCGAGCCGTTCCAGGCGGAGGTGCACCACGTGAACCCGTCGTGCGGCGACGAGCTCACCCTCCGCGTGCAGGTCGATGACGGCAAGCTGACCGACATCTCGTACGACGCGGAGGGCTGCTCCATCTCGCAGGCCTCGGTGTCGGTCATGACGGACCTGCTGATCGGCACCTCCGTCGAACACGCGATGGAGATGCATGACCAGTTCCTCGAGGTCATGCACAGCCAGGGCGCCATCGTCCCGGACGAGGACGTGTTCGAGGACGCGATCGCGTTCGCGGGCGTGTCGAAGTTCCCCGCGCGTGTGAAGTGCGCACTGCTCGGGTGGTCCGCCATGCGCGACGCCACCCTGCAGGCCGACACCCAGAACAGCTGAACAACCCAAGGACCCGATATGACTGAACCCCGACCCAGCGACCTGGTGAAGGACGACCTGCCCGACGTCGACCTCGGCGACAAGCCAGCCACCGGCACCGCGGTGCCGTCGGTCGAGGAGATCCTCGAGGCGATGAAGGACGTCGTGGACCCCGAACTCATGGTCAACGTCGTCGACCTGGGCCTCGTGTACGGCGCGCAGATCGACGACGAGGCCAACGTCACCATCGACATGACGCTCACCTCGCCCACCTGCCCGCTGACCGACAAGATCGAGTACGACACCAAGTACGTCCTCGACGGCCTGGCGAACTCCGTGACGATCAACTGGGTGTGGCTGCCGCCGTGGACGCTCGAGATGATCACCGAGGACGGCCGCGAGCAACTGCGGGCCATCGGCTACAACCTCTGAGCCGGCGGGTGCGCGGCTAGACTGGAGGACCCGACCGCGGAGGTGTTCCGCCATGATCCAAGTCGACCTCAACAGCATCGCCATCGACGCCCGCGGGCTGCCGGTGGTACTCCTCAAGCCCAGCGTGCCGCGCCCCGACCTGCGCGTGTTCCTGCCGATCTGGATCGGTGGGCAGGAGGCGACGGCGATCATGGTGGCGCTCGAGGGTGCGGTGCTCGAGCGCCCCATGTCCTACGACCTGATGGCCCGCCTGCTCGACGCCATGGACGCCCGCGTGGAGAAGGTGGCCGTCACGAAGCTCGAGGGCGGCACGTTCTTCGCCGAGATCACGCTGGACACGCTCACCGGCCAGCAGGTCATCGACGCGCGTCCATCGGATTCGATCGCGCTGGCGCTGCGCGTGCACGCGCCGATCTTCGTCGCCGAGGAGGTGCTCCGCGAGGCCGGCATCCAGGAAGGCGAGCTGACGGACGCCGAGGAGGAGGAGCAGGTGGAACAGTTCAGCGAGTTCCTCGACACCGTCGATCCGGACGACTTCCGCGGCTAGCCTTGCTGGTGACACCGTCTGTCACCCAAGGAGGCGCGACATGCCCACCGTCACCACAGCCACCGGCGTTTCCCTCAACTACACCGACACCGGGGGCGACGGCCGCCCGCTGGTGCTCATCCACGGCTGGCCGCTCTCGGGCGAGGCGTTCGCCCGCGACATCCCGGTCCTGGAGGATGCGGGCCACCGCGTCATCACCTACGACCGACGCGGCTTCGGCATGTCCGACAAGCCGGACGGCGGCTACGACTACGACACGCTGGCAGACGACCTGAAGTCGCTGCTCGACGAACTGGACCTGCGTGGCGCGGTGCTCCTCGGGTTCTCCATGGGCGGGGGAGAGGTGGCGCGCTACCTGGGCAGGTACGGCTCGGAGCGGGTGGCGGGCGCCATCTTCTCGGGGTCGGTCACCCCGGCGCTGTGCATCACCGACGACAACCCCGACGGCGCGATGCCGATGGAGGGCTTCCAGGGGCTGGCCGACCAGTGCCGCGACGACCGCGACGCCTTCCTGGAGAAGTTCATCGGCTGGTTCTACTCCACGCAGGAGCGTGGCCTCCAGGTGGGCGACGACGTGCGCCTGGCGGCGCTTGAGATCGCCAGGCAGTCCGACCCCAGGGCAGCGGTCGAGACCATCCTCATCTGGGGCACCGACCTCCGCGACGACTGTCGCGCCATCGACGTGCCCACCTTGGTGATCCACGGTGACGGTGACATCAACGTGCCGATCTCCAAGTCGAGCGAACGGATGCACCAGTTCATCCCCCAGTCGCAACTGGCGGTCATCGAGGGCGGCCCGCACGGCGTCAACGACTCACACGCCCGCGAATGGAACATGGACGTCCTCGACTTCATGGAGACCCTCGACTGATTCCACCCTGGCCTCGCCCGTGCGGCCCGAGGGCGCCATGGGCGTATCCTCCTGAGGTGGCTTCGAGGACGGGTGATCGGTGAGGGACTCCAACAAGGGGCTGGGCTACGGTCTGGCCGCCTACGGATTGTGGGGCCTGTTCCCCCTGTACTTCGTCCTCTTCGAGAGATCCGGCGCGCTCGAGGTGGTGGCGCACCGGGCCCTGTGGTCGCTGGTGTTCTGCGTGGTCCTCCTGACGGTGCTGCGGCAGTGGGGCCACCTGCGCAGGGCGCTGGCCGACCGCCGTGCGGCACTGTCGCTTGCCGTGGCGGGCGTCCTGATCGTCGTCAACTGGGCCACCTACGTCTTCGCCGTCCTCACTGGTCACACGCTGGAGACGGCGCTCGGGTACTTCATCAACCCGCTCGCCGTCGCCGCCCTGGGCATCCTCGTGCTCGGTGAACGGCTCCGGCCCCTGCAGTGGACCGCGATGTGTTTCGGGCTTGCCTCGGTCGTCGTGATGGTGGTGGCCTACGGGCAGGTGCCCTGGGCGGCGCTGACCCTGGCGCTGTCGTTCGGCACCTATTCGCTCGTGAAGAAGATGGCGGGGCGCTCCGTCGGCGCGTTGCCCGGCTTGGCCATCGAGACCGGGGCGGTGGCTCCCATCGCGATCGGTTTCCTGATCTACCTCACCGTCACGGGCCAGTCCACCGCCAGCGGCGGCTACGGGCTCCTCCTCACCACCACGGGGATCGTGACGGCGATCCCGCTGCTGCTGTTCGCGGCCGCCGCCCGCCGCGTCTCGATGGTCACGATCGCGATCCTGCAGTACGTGGCGCCCATCGGCCAGTTCCTCCTGGGCTGGCTGTACTTCGGGGAGCCGATGCCCCCCAGCCGCTGGGCGGGATTCGCACTGATCTGGGTGGCGGTCGCGCTGTTCGTCACCGACGCACTGGTGGTCACCCGCCAGAACCGTGGCAGGCCATTGCTTCCCCGGCTCATGGCACGGAAGGCCAGCCGCTAGAGTTGCAGGATGCCTCACCGGAGCACCGTCGAGCGCCGTCGCAAGCCATGGCGCGTCCCGCTCAACCAGGTGAACCATGAGCCCGGCCCGTGGGTCTACCGCTACCTCGTGCTGAAGCTCGCCCGCCTCGTGATCCCGCTGGTCGCCCGGCGGCACTGGGCAGGCCAGGCGAACGTGCCCCAGGCCGGCGGGCTGCTGGTGGTGGCCAACCACATCTCCAACTTCGACCCCATCCTCCTGGGGGAGTACCTCATCTACAGCGGGCGCTGGCCCCGCTACCTCGGCAAGTCCGAGATCTGGAAGGTCCCCGTGCTGGGCTGGGTCGCCCGCAAGTGCGAGCAGATCCCCGTCTACCGCGACACCGACCAGGCCCGCGACTCCCTGGTGCACGCCCGGCGGGCGCTGGAACGGGGCAAGGCCGTGGTCATCTACCCCGAGGGCACCATTACGGGCGACCCCGACGGCTGGCCGATGAGCGGCCGCCGCGGCGCCGCCCAACTCGCGCTTCAGACGGGCGTCACGGTCATCCCGGTGGCCCAGGTGGGGGCCAACGAGATCCTCGGCCAGAAGGAACTCGAGTGGCGACGCCTCTTCGGCGGCCGCCGCGACGTGCACATCCAGGCCGGGCCCGCCGTCGACCTGACCGCCTTCAGGGCACGGGTACCCGACGACGGCGCGGCGCCCAAGGAACTCCTCGACGAGGTCACCGACCACTTCCTCGACACGCTCACCGCGATGGTGGCGGACCTCCGCGACGAGCCGCCGCCCGTCGGCCGGTGGGACATGCGGGTGGGTGGACGCGTAGACTCCTCGACGCACTAGGAGGACATGTGAGTGAACGCACCCGGGTCGCACTGATCTTCGGCGGCCAGTCGTCGGAACACGGCATCTCATGCCTGACTGCCGCATCCGTGCTGAAGGCCATCGACAAGGAGCGCTACGACGTCCACGGCGTCGGGATCTCCAGGACGGGGCGCTGGACCCAGGTGCCGCTGGACGTCATCGCGGGCTACCGCATCGTCGACGGCCGGGCCCCCGAGGTCGCCGAGCCCCGGCACGACGCCGTGTGGATGGTGGGCGAGGACGGCTGCGAGGTCGCCACCCGTTCCGGCGAGAAGCTCGTCGACATCCACCGCATCGACGTGGCCTTCGCCCTGCTGCACGGCCCCTTCGGTGAAGACGGCACGCTCCAGGGCATGTTCGAGATGATGGGCATCCGCTACGTCGGCTCGGGCGTCACCGCGTCCGCCGTGGGCATGGACAAGCACTTCATGAAGGTGGCCTTCGAGGCCGCGGGCCTGCCGGTGTGGCCGTACGTGGCCGCCTCGGCGCACCGCCTCCGGCACGACCGGGCGGCCGTGCTCGACGAGATCAGCCGCCTCGAGTACCCGCTGTTCGTCAAGCCCGCCCGGGGCGGCTCCTCGATCGGCATCGTGCGCATCACGGAGCCCGGCCAGCTCGACGACGCGATCGCCGAGGCCCAGCGGTGGGACCCGAAGGTCGTCGTGGAGCAGGGCTTCACGGGCGCCCGCGAGCTCGAGGTCGCCGTGCTCGGCGACCCGGAGGCCCCCGAGGGCTGCCACACCTCAGTCGTGGGCGAGATCCGCGTCCAGGCGGAGGACGGCTTCTACGACTACGAGGCGAAGTACTTCGACGAGGACGGCGCCGCGCTGGACGCTCCGGCCAACCTCGACGACGACCTGGCTGACCGGCTCCGGGCCCTTGCGGCCCGCGCCTACCACGCGGTCGACGCCGAGGGGCTCGTGCGCGCCGACTTCTTCGTCACCGACGACGGCATCTGGATCAACGAGGTCAACACCATGCCGGGCTTCACGGAGATCTCCATGTATCCCACGCTCTGGCAGGAGAGCGGCATGACCTACCCGGAGCTCGTCGGCCGCCTGATCGACCTCGCGATGACGCGTCCCGTGGGGCTGCGGTGATCGGCGAGTTCGAACTCATCGCCCGCGTCACGAGGGGCCTCGAGGTCAATTCCGACGTCGAACTCTCCGTGGGCGATGACGCCGCCGTCGTCTCCCTGCAGGGCGACACCGTCGTGTGCACCGACATCCTGATCGAGAACGTGCACTTCAAGCAGCACTGGAGCCCGGCGCACGCCGTCGGGCGCAAGTCGGTCGCCGTCAACGTGTCGGACCTCGAGGCGATGGGCTGCCGTCCCTCCTCCGTCGTCGTGGCGCTCGCGTTCCCCAAGACGCTCGATCCCTCATGGGTCGACGACTTCGAGGCCGGCGTGCGCGACGAGTGCCGCACCGCCGGCGTCAGCCTCATCGGCGGCGACATGTCGAGCTCCGAGCACATCGTGGCCTGCGTCACCGCCATCGGCGACACCATGGGCCGCAGCCCCGTCACCCGCAACGGCGCGCGGCCCGGCGACGTCGTCGCGGTCTGCGGCAACCTCGGCCTCTCGGGCGCCGGGCTCGTCGCACTCCAGCGCGGTTTCGGCTCGCCCAAGGACGCCGTCCTCGAGCACCAGACGCCCTCCGTGCCGTACGGCCAGGGCCGCGTGGCTGCGGAAGCCGGCGCCACCGCCATGATCGACGTCTCCGACGGCCTGCTCGCAGACCTCGACCACGTCGCCGAGGGTTCGGGCGTGGCCATCGACGTCGACACCAGCCTGCTGACCACGCCAGACGCCGTCGCGCGCGTCGCCGCGGCCACCGGCAAGCCGGCCCTCGGGTTCATCCTGGCCGGGGGCGAGGACCACGCGCTGGCCGCCACGTTCCCTCCCGGCACCGGGCTGCCCGACGGCTGGCAGCGGATCGGCGAGGTGCGCGAGGGCACGGGCATCACCGTCGACGGCGCGGCCTACGAGGGCGCCAAGGGGTGGGACCACTTCGGGTAGCCACCCCGGCCGCCGAGCCGGTCCGCCGTGAAAAACCTGCGGCGCCGCGTGTGGCATGAGGGCCCCCGCAGGGCCGTCAGCTAGGGTGACAACCATGGCCACTCGCGGATCTTCCCCTTCGCGAAGCACCACCAAGACGCGTGCGTCTTCCTCCGGTGGTGCCAAGCAACGTACCTCCAAGCCGGCCTCGACACGCCCCCGCAGCGGCTCGACGGCGGCCAGGACCAGCACGCGCGCAGCGTCGAAGGCGCCCGCGAGGAAACCGGCGAAGGAGGGCCCCGGCCTGGGTGCCACCGTCGCCACGGGCCTCGGCAGGGGCATCGGGGCGATCTTCCGCGGCATCGCCGGAGGCATCGGTTGGACGGCCCGTAGCATCGGGGGCCGGTCCGAGGAGGTCGCCCCCGAACTGCGCCGCGACGGGTGGGGCCTGGTGCTGCTGACCCTCGGCGTCGTCGTCGCGGCCCGCTTCTGGTTCTTCCTGGACGGCACCGTGGGGCAGTGGCTCCAGATCGGCGTCAGCACGGTCTTCGGTTCGCTCTCGGTGGTACTCCCCGCGGTGCTCCTGTACGGCGCGTGGCGCGTGTTCCGGCATCCGCACGACGTCGAGGCGGCGCCCCGCACCGGCCTCGGCTGGTTCCTCATCACGCTCGGCTCGCTGGGCCTCGTGCACATCGGCGGCGGCCTGCCCCGCCCCAACGCGGAGGGCATGGCCGCGGTCCGCGAGGCGGGCGGCGTGCTGGGCTACGTCTCCTCGTCGATCCCGACGGACCTGCTCACGGAGTGGGTCTCGGTGCCGCTCCTGGTCGTCGTGACCATCGGCGGCGCGCTGCTGGTCATCGGCCGCCCCATCCGCGAACTCGTCGCGGGGGTGTCCGGCCTGTTCGGCGCGCTGGTCGAACGCGAGGACGCCACGCCGAAGAACAAGCTCAAGCTCGGCGTCGACGTGCCCTACGACAGCCCACTGATCGAGGAACCGGTGGAGGACCCCGAGGTCGAGGACTCCTACGACGGCGAGGTCTTCGACTACCTCGGCGACACCTACGCGGAAGCAGACGACGAACTCCAGCCCGCGCAGGCCGAACCGCGTCAGGTGCCCGGCCGGCCGAAGAACGAGGTGCGCGAGCCGGAGCCGCCGCAGCACTCGACGCCGCCCGGGCCGGCCGAACAGCTGCAGCTCAGCGGCGACGTCATCTACCAGCTCCCGGAGGACCGCACGCTGGCCCCGGGCTCGAAGCCCAAGGCCCGCACCGAGGCCTCGGACAAGGTGGTGCGCCAGCTCACCGCCGTCCTGCGCGAGTTCGAGATCGATGCCCGCGTGACCGGTTACACCCGCGGCCCGACCGTCACCCGCTACGAGGTCGAGCTCGGCTCGGCCATCAAGGTCAGCAAGGTCACCGGCCTCGCAGACAACATCGCCTACGCCGTCGGCTCCAACGAGATCCGCATCCTCACGCCCATCCCGGGCAAGTCCGCCATCGGCATCGAGATCCCGAACCTGGACAAGGAGGTCGTCTCCCTGGGCGACGTCCTGCGTTCCAGCCGCGCCAAGAACGACCACCATCCGATGACGGTGGGCCTGGGCAAGGACGTCGAGGGCGGCTTCGTCGTCGCCAACATGGCCAAGATGCCGCACCTCCTGGTGGCCGGCGCCACCGGCTCCGGCAAGTCGAGCTTCATCAACTCGCTGATCACCTCGATCATGATGCGGGCGACGCCCGACGAGGTGCGCCTCCTGCTCGTCGACCCCAAGCGGGTGGAGCTCAACCAGTACGAGGGCATCCCGCACCTGGTCACGCCCATCATCACCAACCCCAAGAAGGCGGCGGAGGCCCTGGCCTGGGTGGTCCGCGAGATGGACATGCGCTACGACGACCTGGCGGCCTTCGGGTTCCGCCACGTCGACGACTTCAACAAGGCCGTGCGGGCAGGCCAGGTCAAGGTGCCGGAGGGCTCCGAGCGCAAGCTCACGCCGTACCCATACCTCCTCGTGGTGGTCGACGAGCTCGCAGACCTCATGATGGTCGCCCCGCGCGACGTCGAGGACTCGGTGGTGCGCATCACGCAGCTGGCCCGCGCCGCGGGCATCCACCTGGTGCTCGCCACGCAGCGCCCGTCCACCGACGTGGTCACCGGCCTCATCAAGGCCAACGTGCCCTCGCGCCTCGCCTTCGCGACGTCGTCGATGACGGACTCCCGCGTCATCCTCGACCAACCCGGTGCCGAGAAGCTCGTGGGCAAGGGCGACGGACTGTTCCTGCCGATGGGCGCCTCGAAGCCCATCCGCGTACAGGGCGCCTGGGTCAACGAGTCGGAGATCCGCGACGTCGTCGCGTTCATCACCCAGCAGCTGCAGCCGAACTACCGCGAGGACGTCACGGCGCCCGCGGCCAGCGACAAGAAGGTCGTCGACGACATCGGCGACGACATGGACCTCGTCCTGGACGCCTGCCGGCTGGTGGTCGAGCTGCAACTCGGCTCGACGTCCATGCTGCAGCGCAAGCTGCGCGTCGGCTTCGCCAAGGCGGGCCGTCTCATGGACATCCTCGAGAGCAGGGGCGTGGTGGGACCGTCCGAGGGCTCCAAGGCCCGCGAGGTACTGGTCAAGCCCGACGACCTGGACGAGGTGCTCGCGAACCTCGCCGCCGGGTGATGGTGGGATACTAGGCCCACCATGACTACCCACTCGGTCCACATCGCCTCACTCGGCTGCGCCCGCAACGACGTCGACTCCGAAGAACTCGCCGCACGCCTCGAGCGCGGCGGGTTCACGCTGGTCGACGACCCCGAGACTGCCGAGACCGTCGTCGTCAACACGTGCGGGTTCGTCGCGCAGGCGAAGAAGGACTCGATCGACACGTTGCTGGCCGCGGCCGACCTGAAGTCGGACGGCACCGTGAGGTCGGTCGTGGCCGTCGGCTGCATGGCGGAGCGCTACGGGGTCGAGCTGGCCAACGAACTGCCGGAGGCCGATGCGGTGCTGGGCTTCGACGCCTACGCCGACATCGCCGACCGGCTCCGCGGCATCCTGGACGGTGAACAGGCCATCTCGCACGTCCCACGCGACCGGCGCAAGCTGCTGCCGCTCACCCCGTCGGCCCGCCCCGCGGCGGCCCCTGACGTCGCCGTGCCCGGGCACGTATGGCTGCCGGGCGCGCGCCGTCGCCTCGGCGGGGGGCCCAGCGCGTCGCTGAAGGTGGCCTCGGGCTGTGACCGACGCTGTGCCTTCTGCGCGATCCCGGCCTTCCGTGGCTCCTACCTGTCCCGCCCCCTCGACGAGCTGGAGGCGGAGGCCCGCTGGCTGGTGCAGGAGGGCGCCAAGGAGATCTTCCTCGTCTCGGAGAACACCTCCAGCTACGGCAAGGACCTGGGGGCCGACGTGCGCCTGGAGCAGCTCCTCGACAGGCTGTCGCGCGTGGACGGCCTCGACTGGATCCGCGTCAGCTACCTGCAGCCGGCCGAGATCCGCCCGGGCTTCGTCGAGGCCATGCTGGGCTTCGACAAGGTGGTGCCGTACTTCGACCTCAGCTTCCAGCACGCGTCCCGCTCCGTGCTGCGGCGCATGCGCCGCTTCGGCGACCCCGACAGCTTCCTGGACCTCATCGGCCGCATCCGCGCCGTGGCACCGAGGGCCGGCATCCGCAGCAACGTGATCGCGGGCTTCCCCGGCGAGACCGACGAGGACGTCGACATCCTGCGCCAGTTCATCATCGCCGCGGAACTCGACGTGCTCGGCGTGTTCGGCTACTCCGACGAGGAGGGCACCGAGGGCGTGACCCTGCCGGACCACCTGCCGGACGACGTCATCGAGGAGCGGCGTTCGATGCTGGCAGACCTCGCCGTCGACGTCGCCGAGGCCCGCGCCGCGGAGCGCATCGGCGAGGAGATCATCGTGCTGGTGGAGGGCAACGACGGCGAGACCATCGGCCGCGCCGAGCACCAGGCCCCCGAGACCGACGGCGCGGTCACCCTGGACATCGACGCTCCGGCGGGCAGCTTCGTGCGCGCCACCGTCGTGGGCTCTGAAGGCATCGATCTGATAGCGGAGGCACTGTGACAGACAGCGTGAGCGACCAGCCCCGGCGGGCGGCTTCCGAGGGGGCGAGGCCCAGCAACTGGAACGTCCCCAACGTCCTCACCGTCATCCGCATCATCCTCGTGCCCGTCTACGTGGCCTTCCTCTTCATCGGGCCCGAGGACTTCACGTGGCGGCTCTGGGCGACGATCGTCTTCGTCGTGGCGATGCTGACGGACCTCGCGGACGGACACATCGCCCGCAAGCACAACCTGGTCACGGACTTCGGCAAGCTGTGGGACCCCGTCGCGGACAAGGCACTGACCGGCGCGGCGTTCGTCTCGCTCAGCGTCCTGGGCGAGTTGCCGTGGTACTTCACCGTGATCATCCTCGTGCGCGAATGGGGCATCACCTGGGTGCGGGCGGCCATCGCCAAGTACGGCATCATGGCCGCGAACAAGGGCGGCAAGCTCAAGACGCTCACCCAGACCTTCGCCCTCATCCTGTTCAGCCTCGGCGTCTCGATGCTGCCCGGCGCCGTCGAGTTCCTGGCCTGGGTGCTCATGTGGGCCGCGTTGCTCCTGACCGTGGTGACGGGATTCGACTACCTGCGGCACGCGTGGGCCATCCGCCAGAAGGGGCGCGAGCAGGAGGGCTGACGGGTAGCCTTGCGGGCATGACCGCCGCAGACCTCATCAAGAAGCTCTCCCAACGGTCAGTCACACTGGCCACCTGCGAGTCGGTCACCGGCGGGTTGATCGGTGCGGAGCTGACCTCCGTGCCCGGCGCGTCGAAGGTCTACCGGGGCGGCTTGATCACCTACGCCAAGGAACTCAAGCACGACCTCGCCGGCGTCGACCAGCAACTGATCGACCGAGAGGGCGTCGTCAACGAACTCACGGCGCTGCAGATGGCGATAGGGGCGCAGCACCGGTGCGGAGCCGACTGGGCGGTCGCCACGACGGGCGTCGCCGGCCCGGCCGAGACCGAGGGGGTCAAGGTCGGCACCGTGTGGTTCGCCGTCGTGGGCCCCGGCATGGGGATGTCGCCGCCGCCGCAGTACACCGAACTGCGCAGCTTCGACGGCGACCGCGAGGCGGTCAGGCGCGCAGCCACCGAGCACGTGTTCGAGATGCTGATGAGGGTTCTCTAAAACCTTCTGGAGAAACTCTTTCGCTGATTGGGAACAAACTGCGTCCCGAAGTGGTTGGACCTATCGACAGCGGGCAGTGGGCCCGTGGTCAGATAGGAACAGCCGTGAAGACGATTCTGATTCGTAAGGTGATGGGCGAGACTCTCCGGGAACTCCGGATGTGCGCCGGCATGACCCTGCGAGAGGTCTCCATGGCCAGCATGGTGTCGCTCGGTTACCTCTCGGAGATCGAGCGCGGTCACAAGGAGGCCTCCAGCGAGGTGCTCTTCGCCATCGCGTCCGCGCTGGACGTGTCGCTGTCTGATCTCATGATCACCATCAGCGGCAAGCTCGCCGCCATCGAGGCCGAGCGCATGCCGCGCGTGGCGGTGGCCGCCTGACCCCTCAGCGGTGGCGCGGCCCCTCCACCACGTGCACCTCGACGCCGGCGTCCCGCATGCGCTGAAGTTCGGCCTCCGGGGCTCCGGCGTCGGTCACGAGGACGTGGATGTCCTTGATGTCGGCCACCTTGGCCAGCGTCGTGTGGCCGATCTTCGTCGAGTCGATCGCGACGACCACCCGCTGCGCCCGCTCGATCATGGCCAGGTTCGTCCTGGCCTCGATCTCGTCGTGCGTGGTGAGCCCACCAGTGGCGCTCACGCCGTCGGCACCCACCACCGCCGTGCCCACGTTGACCAGCTTCATCGTGGATTCCGCCAGCGAGCCGACGAGTTCGAGGGAGCTGGGGCGCAGCACGCCGCCCGCGATCAGGACGCGCGCCTGACCCTGCTCGGCAGCCTCGAGCCCGATGCTGAGCGAATTGGTGATGATCGTCAGGTCGTCCCGGTGCCGCAGTGCGCGCAGTACCTCGGCGGTCGTCGTGCCGCCCGTGAGGCCGATGGCGTGCTTGCCCGTGGGGATGAGGCTGGCCACCGTTCGCGCGATGCGGCGCTTGGCGTCCTGGTTGCGGCCGTCCCGCAGGCGGACGGGCAGCTCACGGTTGCCCTTCATCGGTCGCGCACCGCCGTGGGTGCGCTCCAGCAGCCCCTGTGAGGCGAGCAGCGCGACGTCGCGGCGGATGGTGGCGGCCGACGCCCCCAACTGGTCCGCGAGGTAGGACAACGGCAACTGGCCTTGTTCCGTCAGCAGTGCCAGGAGCGCGACCATCCGGTCTGACCGCTTGTGGGAGGGCGTGCCGGGTGCGTTCATCCGTGGGGGCTCCTTTGCGCCGTAGTGACCTCTTGTGCAAGATACGCACAATTGTTGAGCGAGATTCTAGCCCTTGCGCACTTCGCGTGCGCATGGGGCCCACCTTTGGCGCTCCATCCTGCGCAAATGCCCATCTTCCAGCGCGGTGTACCGTTGCTCCGTGCGTGAAGCGGAGCTCTGGGAGCGGATGGACGAGGTGCTGCCCCACGGGTATGCGGCCAGTTGGGCCGGCTCCGTCGTGCTGGAGGACCTCGGCAGCCGCACCGTGCGCGACGCCCTGGCCGCCGGCATCCCGTGCAAGGCGATCTGGCGCGCGGTCTGGAGTCACCTCGAACTCCCGGGGAAACTGCGCTGACGTTCGGCGTGTCGTTTTCATTAGAACGAGTGTTCGCCTAGGTTGAATGCGGCACTTGTCCACAGTGGAAGCAGCCCATCGAAAATTGTCGGGTCCGCTGCCTACAGTGACAGCGACATCGAAACCTCCGGCCGCGGCCGGATGCAGGAAGGAAACCCTGATGGCCTCATCGGACCTCAACAAGGCGCTGGAGGCGGCGCTCGCCCAGATCGAGAAGGCCCACGGCAAGGGCTCCATCATGAAGCTGGGCGAGGACAGCCGTCAGCCCATCGACGTGATCCCCACGGGCTCCGTCGCGCTCGACGTGGCGCTCGGCATCGGTGGCCTGCCGCGCGGCCGCGTGGTGGAGATCTACGGCCCCGAATCCAGCGGCAAGACCACGGTGGCGCTGCACGCCATCGCCAACGCCCAGCGCGACGGCGGCATCTGCGCCTTCATCGACGCCGAGCATGCGCTGGACCCCGACTACGCGCAGAAGCTGGGCGTCAACACCGACGAACTGCTGGTCTCGCAGCCGGACAACGGTGAGCAGGCGCTCGAGATCGCCGACACCCTCGTGCGTTCCGGTGCCCTGTCCCTGATCGTCATCGACTCCGTCGCGGCGCTGACCCCCCGCGCCGAGATCGAGGGGGAGATGGGTGACTCGCACGTCGGCCTCCAGGCGCGCCTCATGTCGCAGGCGCTGCGCAAGATGACCGGTGCGCTCAAGACCTCCAACACCACCGCCATCTTCATCAACCAGTTGCGCGAGAAGATCGGCGTGATGTTCGGCAACCCCGAGACCACCACCGGCGGCCGCGCGCTGAAGTTCTACTCGTCGGTGCGCCTCGACGTGCGCCGCATCGAGACGCTCAAGGACGGCACCGAGATGGTCGGCAACCGCACCCGCGTCAAGGTGGTCAAGAACAAGGTGGCCCCGCCGTTCAAGCAGGCGGAGTTCGACATCATCTACGGCCAGGGCATCTCCCGCGAGGGGTCGCTGATCGACATGGGCGTGGACGCCGGCATCATCCGCAAGGCGGGCGCCTGGTTCACCTACGAGTCGGACCAGCTGGGCCAGGGCAAGGAGAACGCACGCAACTTCCTGCGCAACAACCCGGAGGTCGCGGCTGAGATCGAGCGCCGCATCCGAGTGCACCTGGGCATCGACAAGGAGGCTGTGCCCGAGGGCGTGAACCCGGAGACGGGCGAAGTTGACTTCTGAGCGCAGCGCGGAGGAGCGGGCCACCCAACTGGAGGTGGCCCGCAAGATCGCGCTGGACCAACTGGCCACCCGTGCCCGTTCGGAGCAGGAACTGCGCACGGTCATGAAGCGCCGCAACGTTCCTGCCGACATCGCCGACGAGCTGATCGACAGGTTCAGGGAGGTCGGGCTCATCGACGATGCAGCCTTCGCCCAGGCGCTGGCCACCACCAGGTCGGAGTTCGGGCTGCGCGGGCGGTCCCGCATCAGGCAGGAGCTGCAGTCGAAGGGCATCGACAGGGAGATCGCCGACGACGTCCTGGCCCAACTCAGCCCCGAGGACGAGCGCGAGGCGGCGCTCACGCTGGCCCGGCGTCGCGTGCGTTCGCTGACCGGGCTGGAGCGGCAGGTGGCCCGTCGCCGGTTGGCTGGAGTGCTGGCACGGCGGGGCTTCTCCGGCGGCATCGTCAACGCGGTGCTCGAGGAGGTCCTGGGCGCCGATTGGGACGATGAATCGGTTGAGTTTTCCACAGGTGAGCAATAGGCTCGTGCGCAAGGTCCCGGACCCCGCATGAACCGCTCCCACTTCGGTGGGGGCATTGAAACTGATACTGACTGACAACACCTGACAGAGACATTGACTCCGGCGCTGCGGCTTCTGCCGCAGGGCCTTGCCGTCGCTATCGACACTGTTGCCAACCACCTCTGTGCGGTGCCCGCGGCCGACGTGTTGCGGAGATGAGGAGGCACCGTGCCAGAGCTCGGTTGGGTCATAGCTGGAGTCGCGCTGATCGGCCTCGTCGTGTTGGGGGTACTGCTGAGGAGGCAGGCGGCGCAGGCCATCGCGGAGCGGCTCACCTGGGAGCGCCGTTCCAAGGCCGACGCGGCCTCGGCCAGGGCCAACGCCCAGGCCGCCGCCAACGTCATCGAGGAGCGGGCGCGTGAGGCCTTGGAGGACGCGGAGCGTCGCCGCGCAGAGGTCGAGACCTTGCTGTCGGCGCAACGGCAGGAACTGCGTGAGCTCCGCGCTGCCCAGGAGCGCCGCGAGTCCCGCCTCCACGAGCGTGAGGACCGCCTCTCAGCGGAAGCCGAGGGCCTCATAGCGCGCGCCGAACGGCTCGATGCCCAGCGCACCCAGCTCCGCGAGCAGCGCGAGGAGCTCCAAGCCGCCGAGGAGCGCGCCGCTGCCGAACTCGAGCGCATGGCGGGGCTCTCCGTCGAGGACGCCAGGCGTGAGGTGGTGGCGACCGCCGAGAAGCAGGCGAAGCTGACCGCCACGTCCATGGCCCGCGAGATCGAGTCGACCGCCAAGCGCGAGGCCGACAGGCTGGCGCGCAGCATCATCACGACGGCCATCCAGCGCGTCGCCTCCGAGCAGACGTCCGAGTCGGTGGTGAGCACGGTGGACCTGCCCAGCGACGACATGAAGGGCCGCATCATCGGCCGGGAGGGCCGCAACATCCGGGCCTTCGAGCAGATCACCGGCGTCAACGTCCTCATCGACGACACTCCGGAGTCGGTGCTGCTCAGCAGCTTCGACCCCGTCCGGAGGGAGACGGCCCGCCTCACGTTGGTCGACCTCGTCGCGGACGGCCGCATCCACCCCGCGCGCATCGAAGAGGTGCACGAGCGCAGCCTTCGCCGGATCAACGACCGGGTGCTCCGCGCAGGTGAGGACGCGTTGGCCGAGGTGGGCATCGTCGACCTCCATCCCGAGCTGGTGCCGATCGTCGGCGCGCTCGCGTTCCGCACCTCGTACGGGCAGAACGTGCTGCGCCACCTCGTGGAGTGCGCGCACCTTGCGGGGGTGATGGCCGCCGAGCTCGGCCTCGACGTCGCGACCTGCAAGCGGGCCGCGTTCCTGCACGACATCGGCAAGGCCCTGACCCACGAGGTCGAGGGCCCGCACGCGATCATCGGTGCCGAACTGCTGCGCAAGTACGGCGAGCACGAGGACATCGCGCACGCCGTGGAGGCGCATCACAACGAAGTTGAGCCCCGTACGGTCGAGGCCGTCCTCACCCAGGCGGCGGACGCCATCTCCGGCTCGCGCCCCGGTGCTCGCCGCGAGTCGCTCGAGGCCTACGTCGAGCGGATGGAGAACCTCGAGCACATCGCCACGAAGCACGAGGGCGTGGTGCGTGCCTACGCGATGCAGGCCGGCCGGGAGGTGCGGGTGATGGTCTCTCCTGACCACGTGGACGACGCCGGGGCCCACGCCCTGGCCCGCGACATCGCCGCAGAGGTGGAGAAGACCCTCAGCTACCCGGGGCAGATCAAGATCACCGTGGTGCGCGAGTCGCGCGCCACGGAGACCGCGCACTGATCAGTCGTCGCTGGCGTCCACCCGGATGCCCCAGCGGGAACTGGTCTCGTCGCCCGGCTGCAGCACGATGAGCGAGTCGTGGGTCGGGCCCTCGTTGAAGGCGTCCGCAGCGCACGTCATCGGCTCGACGGCGATCGCGTCGCGCGTCGGGGGGATGAAGATCTGGCACCACGGCAGCGTGGCGTCGGCCCAGACGGCGACGGTGCGGCCGCCGTCGGTGACAGTGAGCTCCCACGGCCCCTCCTCGACACGGAAGGCGCTGTCGAAGCCGGTGTCGCCGATGGCGCGGGCTTCTCGGAAGTCGTGCTCCGCGGTGACGTCGACGACGGAGACGGGCAGCAGGCGGTCATCGACCGACAGTTCCTTGGGGAACGGCGCCGTGAGGACGGCCGACGCCGCATCGACCGCGAGGTAGGGGTGGACGCCGTAGCCGTAGGGCGCCGCCGTCTGGCCGGCGTTGCGGGCGGTGACGGTCACGGTGAGCCCGCCGTCGTCGAGCGCGTGGCTCACCTCGACCTCGAGCACCGCCCGCCACCCCGCCTGGGGATGGATGACGGTGGACAACACCACCTCGTCCGGGTCATGGCTGACCAGACGCCAGGCATGGTCAGAGGCAAGCCCGTGGATGGCGTTGTTGCGCGGGACCTCGGAGATCGGCAGCTGGTATTCGACGCCGTCGAAGGTGTAGCGACCGTCGCGGATGCGGTTGGGCCACGGCACGAGCGTGCGGCCCATGGAGGAGCGCGGCGCCTCGTCCTCGGCGAACGTCCAGAGCACCTCCGCGCCGTCGCGGGTGAGGCTGCGCAGCGTTGCGCCCACTTGGGTGACGACGGCCGCGTACGGGCCGGACTCGATGAGGAACTGTTGGCCGGTCGGCAGGATGTTCATGTCTCGAACCCTAATGGGTAACATGGTCGGGCCATGAACGATCCGCGTACCTACCACGTCATCACCTACGGGTGCCAGATGAACGTCCACGACTCCGAGCGCATCAGCGGTCTGCTCGAGGAGGCCGGGATGACCCGAGTGACCCCCGGCAACGATGCCTTGGGCGCCGGTGCCGACGTCGTGGTGTTCAACACGTGCGCCGTGCGTGAGAACGCAGACAACCGCCTCTACGGCAACCTCGGCCACATGGCCAGCATCAAGGCCACCCACCCGGGCCTGCAGATCGCGGTCGGCGGGTGCATGGCCCAGAAGGACCGCGACGTCATCCTGAAGAAGGCACCCTGGGTCGACGTCGTCTTCGGCACCCACAACGTCGGGTCGCTGCCCGCCCTGCTGGAGCGGGCGCGCGTCGAGCGCGAGGCCCAGATCGAGATCAAGGAGGCGCTCGAGACGTTCCCGAGCAACCTCCCCACCAGGCGTGAGTCGCCGTACTCCGCCTGGGTGTCGGTGTCGGTGGGCTGCAACAACACCTGCACCTTCTGCATCGTGCCCGCCCTGCGCGGCAAGGAGACCGACAGGCGGCCGGGCGACATCCTCGCCGAGATCGAGATGCTGGTGAGCCAGGGCGTGCAGGAGATCACCCTGCTGGGCCAGAACGTCAACGCCTATGGCGTCGAGTTCGGCGACCGCCAGGCCTTCGCGAAGCTGCTGAGGGCCTGCGGCACCATCGATGGGCTCGAGCGCGTGCGCTTCACGTCCCCGCACCCGAAGGACTTCACCGACGACGTGATCGAGGCGATGGCCGAGACCCCCAACGTGATGCCGCAGCTCCACATGCCGCTGCAGTCGGGCTCTGACCGGATCCTGAAGTCGATGCGCCGCTCGTACCGGGCGGAGCGCTACCTCGGCATCCTCGAGCGCGTCCGTGCCGCGATGCCACACGCTGCCATCACCACCGACATCATCGTCGGCTTCCCCGGCGAGACGGAAGACGACTTCCAGGCGACGATGGACGTCGTGCGCCGCTCCCGGTTCTCGGCCGCCTTCACCTTCCAGTACTCGATCCGCCCCGGCACGCCCGCGGCGACGATGCCGGACCAGGTGGCCAGGGAGGTCGTGCAGGACCGCTACACCCGGCTGGTGGACCTGGTCAACGAGCTCGCCTGGGAGGAGAACAAGACGTTCGCCGGGCAGGAGCTCGAGGTCATGTTCGCCACCGGCGAGGGCCGCAAGGACGCCGAGACCCACCGCATGAGTGGCCGCGCACGCGACAACCGGCTGGTGCACGTGGCCGTGCCGCAGGAGCCGGCGCTGCGCCCTCGTCCCGGTGACATCGCGACGGTGAGGGTCACCCACGCCGCGCCCCACCACCTCAACTCCGACGAACTGCCGACGAACCTGCGCCGCACCCGCGGCGGCGACGCATGGGAGGCCGCGCAGGGCATGACGAAGCCGCTGGGGGTGGGGCTGGGCATGCCCACCTTCGACAAGCCTGCCCCGTTGCCCGCAGCCACCGGCTGCAGCTAGCTCACAGTTCGGGTTCGGGGGCCTGCCGGTCGCCCGTGCGCTTGTCGAGCTGGTCGTTCGCGAAGTCCTGCGCGCGGTCCACGTGCTCGGCGTACTTGCCGTCGGTGCGGTCGTCGACCATGTCGCCGGCGCGCTCGATGGCCTCCTCGATCTTGTCCTCGTGCTGCTTGGCCAGGTCGTCGATGTTGTCGAAGAGTCCCATCTCATCTCCTTCTGATCGTGTGATGTGACCCCCTCATCATGCATCGCACCCCCGGGCAGCGGCCGGGACTTTGGCACACTGGGGCGGTGACACTTCCCCTGATCGTCCTCGTCGGCCCGACCGCAACCGGCAAGTCCGGCCTCGCCGTCGACCTCGCGCTCGCGCTGGGGGAACGGGGCCGGCCCGCTGAGGTGGTCAACGCCGACTCGATGCTGGTCTACCGGGGCATGGACATCGGCACGGCCAAGCCCACCGTCGGGGAGCGCCGCGGCGTGCCGCACCACCTCATCGACATCGCCGACGTCGCGCAGCGTGCGTCCGTGGCGGACTTCCAGCGCCTGGCCCGGGCCACCATCGCAGACCTGAGGGCCAGGGGCGTGGTGCCGATCCTCGTCGGTGGCTCCGCGCTCTACACCCGTGCCATCACCGACCACTTCGAGTTCCCCGCCTCGGACGACGACGTGCGGGCCCGATGGGAGGCAGAGCTGGAGCGGGTCGGCGCCCACGCGCTGCACGCACGGTTGGCGCAACTGGCACCGGAGTCGGCGGCCGCGATCGAACCGGGCAACGGGCGCCGCATCGTCCGCGCCCTGGAGGTGCTGGAGCTCACGGGAGGGCATGCCCCCGCCATCCCGGAGTGGACCTACGAACTCGACGAGGTGCACCAGTTCGGTCTCACCCTCGACCGGGCGGAACTCGACCGGCGGATCGACCTGCGCGTCGACCAGATGTGGGAGCTGGGCCTCGTCGATGAGGTGCGAGGCCTGCTCGACGAGGGGCTGAGGGACGGTGTGACGGCGATCCGGGCCATCGGTTACCGGCAGGTGGTGGCCTACCTCGACGGCCAGATCACCGAGGACGAGGCCCGCGCCGAGGTGCAGCGCGCGACGCGGCGCTTCTTCCGTCGGCAGCTGAGCTGGTACCGGCGCGACCCGCGCATCACCTGGCTCGACGCAGCCTCGGGTACCGCGGTGCAGGACATCCTGACAGCGCTAGACTGGTGATTCGGAGGAGGGCGTGATGCGGCGGTTCAGCTTTCACAAGGGTCATGGCACCCGCAACGACTTCATCATCCTCGATGACTCCTACGGCATGCACGACATGCACCCGGAGTTCATCCGGGCGGTCTGCGACAGGCACAGCGGCATCGGCGCCGACGGCGTGATCCGGGTCGTGCGGGCCTCCAGCGTGCGCGACTGGGACGGGGACGGGTCGCTCTGGTTCATGGACTACTACAACGCGGACGGTTCGATCGCAGAGATGTGCGGCAACGGCCTGCGGGTGTTCGCCCGGCACCTGATCAACGAGCAGCTGGTCGACAGCGGTGAGTTCGACGTCGCCACCCGCGCAGGCGTGCGCAAGGTCGAGGTGGCGCGCCATGGCCTGATCACCACCACCATGGGCGATGCCACCGTCGCCGACGAGGACGTCACCGTCCGGCTCGGTGGACGCCAGTGGCCGGCCACCAAGGTCGACGTGGGCAACCCGCACGCCGTCGTCTTCCTCGAGGGCGACGACGAGCTGGAGGCGCTCAACCTCCAGGAGGCGCCCACGTGGGAGCCTGCCGAGGCCTTCCCCACGGGGGTCAACGTCGAGTTCGTGCGGGTGGAGGCGCCCGGCAGGCTCTCGATGCGCGTGTTCGAACGGGGTGTGGGGGAGACGCAGAGCTGCGGCACGGGAGTGGTGGCCACCGCGGCCGCCTACCGACGACGCGACCAGGCCGATGGCAGCATCGACGTGACCGTCCCGGGCGGAGACCTCACCGTCGACTTCAACGGCGACGCCGCACGGCTCACCGGCCCCGCCGTCATCATCGGTCGCGGCGAATTCTGGCTCTGACTTTTCCACAGCCCTCGTCGCGTCCCTTGGATGTGTCGGGCGGGGCTGGAAGAATGATCAGACGATGACTGAATCTGACGACGACCTGCTCGCCCACGACGAGCTCGATCCTGAATACGACGGTGACCAGGAAGACTTGGCGGCGCGCCATTCGCTGCGCCGGGTGGCTGGGCTGCGCACCGAGCTCGAGGACATCACAGAGGTCGAGTACCGCGAACTCCGGCTCGAGCGCGTGGTCCTCGTCAGCGTGTGGACCACGGGCTCACAGGAGGACGCAGACAACGCCATGGCAGAGTTGAAGCTGCTGGCGGAGACTGCGGGTTCCGAGGTGCTCGACGCGCTCGTCCAGCGCAGGTCCCACCCGGATCCGGCCACCTACATCGGCCGGGGCAAGGTGCTCGAGGTGGCCGAGGTGGTCCGTGCGACGGGTGCCGACACCGTGATCTGCGACGGCGAGCTCGAGCCGGCGCAGCTGCGCAACCTGGAGGACCGCATCAAGGTGAAGGTCGTGGACCGCACCGCCCTCATCCTCGACATCTTCGCCCAGCACGCCAAGAGCGCCGAGGGCAAGGCGCAGGTGGAGCTGGCCCAGCTGCAGTACCTGAAGCAGCGCCTCCGCGGCTGGGGTGGCAACCTCTCGCGCCAGGCGGGCGGTCGCGTGGCCGGCGGTGCCGGCATCGGTGGCCGTGGCCCCGGTGAGACCCGCATCGAGACGGATCGCCGTCGCATCCACACCCGCATCTCCCAGTTGCGGCGCAAGCTGCGCGAGATGGACGCCACGCGCGAGTCGAAGCGGGCGGAGCGGCGCCGCAATCAGGTGCCCTCCGTCGCCATCGTCGGCTACACCAACGCGGGCAAGTCGTCGCTGCTCAACCGGCTCACGGGAGCAGGCGTGCTCGTGGAGGACGCGCTGTTCGCCACACTGGACCCCACCACCCGCCGCTCGGAGACCGACGACGGCCGCGTCTTCACCCTGACGGACACGGTCGGGTTCGTGCGGCACCTCCCGCACGACCTGGTGGAGGCCTTCCGCTCGACCCTGGAGGAGTCGGCCCAGGCAGACCTGCTGCTCCACGTGGTGGACGCGTCAGACCCAGACCCCGAGGGCCAGATCCAGGCGGTGCGCACGGTCCTGTCGGAGATCGGGGCGGGCGGCCTCCCGGAACTGCTCGTGCTCAACAAGTCGGACGCGGCGGATCCGGCCGCGATCATGGCGCTGCGGGCCAACCACCCGGATGCGGTGGTCATCTCGGCGCGCACGGGCCGGGGGCTCGAGGCGCTCAAGGACGAGTTGGAGCGCCGTCTCCCGCGCCCGGAGGTGGCGGTCACCGCGATGGTGCCGTACAGCCGGGGTGACCTCGTGGACAAGGTGCACAGGACGGCCGTGATCGACTCCCTGGAACACACCGGCGAGGGCACGCTGATCAGGGCGCGGGTGCGTCCGGACCTCGCAGACGAGCTGGCCGAGTTCACCCGTGACTGACCACGGCGCCATCCTGGCCGCCGCAGTCGGCGACATCGGCGGCGAGGCCCGTCCCGGCCAGCAGGCGATGGCCGAGGCGGTGGCCGCGGCGTTCGAGGCGGACACGCACCTGCTGGTGCAGGCGGGTACCGGCACAGGCAAGTCGCTGGGCTACCTGGCGCCCGCGCTGGCGCGCTGCGTCGACACCGGCGAGGTCGTCGTCGTGGCCACGGCCACCCTGGCCCTCCAGGCGCAGCTTGCGAACAAGGACATCCCCACGGCGCTCGACGCGGTGGAGGAGGTCACTGGGCAACGTCCGAAGGCCGCCATCCTCAAGGGACGCACGAACCATGCCTGCCTCTACCGCGCACGCTCTGGCGGAGACCATGACCAGGGCTCGCTCGTCGGAGCCGGCGCGGTGGCCGAGGCCGCTGCCCGTTCGAAGGGCGACGAGGTCAGCAGGCTGGGTGCCGAGGTGCTGGCGCTGAGGGAGTGGGTCGAGGGGGAGGCAGAGCGCGGCGGCCTCGCAGACCGCGACGACGCCCCCACGCACACCGCCCGCGGCTGGGCCCAGGTGTCCATCCCCACCCGCGAGTGCCTCGGCGTGACGGCCTGCCCGTTCGGAGCGGAGTGTTTCGTGGAGCGGTCGCGTGAGGTGGCGCGCGAGGCGGACCTCATCGTCACCAACCACGCACTCCTGGCCATCAACGCCATGCACGGCGGCACCGCGTTGCCGGAGCATGCGGCGCTGGTGGTGGACGAGGCACACGAGCTCGTGAGCCGCATCACGACGGCGGCCACGGATGAACTGACCCCTGCGGTCGTGGACCGCGCCGCGCGGCGCTCGCTCGCCTGGCTGGACGACGACCTGGGGATGGACTTCCTGGACCAGGTCGAGTCGCTGCGCGAGGCCCTGGACGAGTCCGAGTTGACCCGCATCACGCAGGCGTCCGCGCCGCTGCCGTACGCCGCAGCCGCGCTCCGCGACGTGGCCCGCAAGGTGGCCAGCGCCCTGGGCAAGGTGACCGATGACCCGGAGCGCCAACAGGCGACCTCGGCGGTCAAGGAGGTCTTCGACGTCGCGGATCGCATCGCCGCCCTCAAGGAGCAGGACGTGGTGTGGGTGACCGAGTCCGAGATCATGGGCCGGACGGCCTACGTCGCCCCGCTGAACGTGGCGGGCCTCCTTCGGGAGCAGGTCTTCGGGCAGGGGCCGACGGTGCTCACCTCGGCCACGCTCACGCTCGGCGGCGCCTTCGAGCCGGCCGCCGGCGCCGTCGGGCTGCGCGCGGCAGATCGCATCGACGATGCGAGCGGGGCCGCCGACGAGTTCGGGTGGCGGGGCATCGACGTCGGCTCGCCCTTCGACTATCGCAAGCAGGGCATCCTGTACGTCGCGCGTCGGCTCCCGCCGCCGGGCCGCGACGGGCTGCACGAGAAGACCCTTGCCGAGATCGCGCAGCTCGTGTGGGCCGCCGAGGGGCGTGCGCTGGGGCTGTTCGCATCGCGGCGGGCGGCGGACCAGGCGGCTGAGTACTGCCGGCGCGAGCTGCCGGAGCTGACCATCCTGTGCCAGGGCGACGCCCAACTGTCCGAACTGACGAGGCGCTTCCTCGAGGAGCCCACCACCGCGCTGTTCGGCACGATGTCGCTGTGGCAGGGCGTCGATGTGCCCGGCGAGGCGTGCCAGTTGGTGATCATCGACAAGATCCCCTTCCCCCGTCCCGACGACCCCCTCATGCAGGCCAGGAAGAAGGCCGTCGACGACGCGGGCGGCAACGGCTTCATGAGTGTGGCGGCCACGCACGCGGCGCTGCTGCTCGCCCAGGGCGCGGGCCGGCTGATCAGGCGTTCGGAGGACAGGGGAGTGGTGGCCATGCTCGACCCCCGCCTGGACACCGCGCGATACGGGTCCTTCCTCACGGCGTCGCTGCCGGACTTCTGGACCACCACGGATGGCGACGTAGCGGTGTCCGCGCTACGCCGCCTCCGCGGCGACACCGATTGACGCTCAGATCTTGCGGAGGACCGCGACGACCTTCCCCATGATGGCGGCGTGGGTGCCGTCGATGGGGGAGTAGCGCTCATTGTGCGGCAGGAGCCACACCTTGCCCTGCTTGAACTTGTAGGTCTTCACCGTGGCCTCGTCGTCGAGCAGTGCGGCCACGATGTCCCCGTTGGTGGCGTCAGGCTGCTGGCGCACCACCACCCAGTCTCCGTCGCAGATGGCCGCGTCGATCATCGAATCGCCCTTGACCTCGAGCAGGAACACCTGGCCGTCGCCGACCACCTGCTTGGGCAGCGCGAAGACATCCTCGACGTGCTCCTCGGCGAGGATGGGACCGCCGGCCGCGATACGACCCACGACGGGGGCCGCCACCGCCGACGGGCGAGCGTCCCACGTCTGGGTGGAGTCCAGCTGCCTACCGAACTGGTCCACCTCCGGGAGCGTCAGCACGACCGCCCGGGGGCGGTTCGGGTCACGGCGGATCAGGCCCTTCTGCTCCAGCATGCGCAGCTGGTAGGTGACTGAGGAGGTCGACGCCAGGCCGGCCCGATCTGCCACCTCCCGGATGCTCGGCGGGTAGCCGAGTTCCTCGATCGCGTTGCGGATGACGTGCACCAGGGCCAGCTGGCGGCGGGTGAGGCCAAAGTCGGGCCCGTCAGGGATGGGCAGCTCGGCGAGCTGTGCTTCGATCTCGGCATTGCTCGGGCGTCCGCGGCGTGGTCGTTTCGTCTTCTCAGCCATGGCCCTCATCCTAGCGCCCTGCATGAACACGTGTTCGAAATAATCCAGCGTGTCGCGGGCACCAAAAATGTCGGAGGGGCCCTGTTGACTGATCCTCGCCACGAAAACCCGTGGCGCACGACACGCTTCGAACGAGTGTTTGATTGGGAACGGCGGATGCGCTACATTTTCAATCGAACGGTTGTTCTAGGGATGAAAGAGGTCACACCATGGCCACCACGAGCGCACTTCGCTTCCAGGTCGTCGGCACGCCCCGTCGCCGAGTCGTCACCCTGTCTCCGGCCGCGCGCCCGGAGCCCCACCTCCCCCGTCTGCATCCGGCACGCACGGCCCTTCCGGGGCGCACGGCCGCGCCTGCCTCCTGCCGGGTCGTGAGCCCTGAACCCCGTTCGCCCTGGCTGGTGGCCAAGGTCGCCGTCGTGTCACTGCTGGCACTGGTGGGTGGCGCGGTGTCCGCCGTCGAGTTGGTAGACGCCGTCGCAGCGCCTGATCCCGCCACCGCGTACGTGGCCGGGGACCCCGCCTGGGCGCACGTCACGCAGGGCTGAGCGGCTTCGCGCCGCAGCCCGTCGGACACGCAGATCCAGTTGGGCGTGTCCCTTGCCTTCCGGAGAACAGCGGCCTAGTGTGATCCCTACATCTAGTGGTTGCACTGATGTGATTCCACTACAAGTTGTGATTCGAACATGATTCGCAACTTGTGGGGCTCGCGTCGATGTGGCACTGTTGTCCACCCGCTCCACTGCTCGAGGAAGGCCCCGCACGTGCATTGCCCGTTCTGCCGCCACTGCGACACCAAGGTGTCGGATTCGCGCGCAGCCGAGGACGGCTCGGCGATCCGCCGCCGTCGCATGTGCCCCATGTGCGAACGCAAGTTCACCACCATCGAGCAGATCATCCTCACGGTCGTGAAGCGATCCGGCGTCGTCGAGTCCTTCAGCCGCGAGAAGGTGATGCGGGGCGTGTCGAAGGCCTGCAAGGGCCGTCCGGTGACGCAGGCCCAACTGGCAGCACTCGCGCAGCGGGTCGAGGAGTCCCTTCGGGCCTCCGGCCAGGCCGAGATCCCGTCGGAGCAGATCGGCGTGGCCATCCTCGGCCCGCTGGAGGAACTCGATGCGGTCGCCTACCTCCGCTTCGCCAGCGTCTACAAGAACTATGAGTCGGTCGACGACTTCCAGCGGGAGATCGACGCGCTGCGGCTCAGTTCGATCACCCGCGAGCCGGCCCCCGAGGGCGCAGAGGCCCTCCAGCGGAGCACGGCGCAAGAGCCGCTCCTGAGCTGAACAGCCGTTCAGCGCCACCACTGTCCAACATCCACCAGCACCATCATCAACAACACATCAGAGGGGTTTGACCATGACAGCGACAGCCGCGCGGGCCTCCCGCCGCAAGTCCTCCGATACAGCGCCCAAGGGTCTCGTCATCGAGCGAGTCTTCACCAAGCCCGGCGTGCACCCGTATGACGAGGTCGAGTGGGACCGTCGCGACGTGGTGCAGACCAACTGGAAGACCGGCGAGACCGTCTTCGAGCAGCACGGTGTCGAGTTCCCCTCGTCCTGGAGCGTCAACGCATCCACCATCGTGACCACGAAGTACTTCCGCGGCGCCGTCGGCACCGATGCGCGCGAGGACTCGCTGCGCACGCTCATCGACCGCGTGGTGAAGGCCTACGTGAAGGCCGGCAGCGACTACGGCTACTTCGCCACCGACGCCGACGCAGAGGTCTTCGAGCACGAGCTCACCTGGATGCTGCTCAACCAGTACTTCTCCTTCAACTCGCCCGTGTGGTTCAACGTCGGCACCCCCTCGCCGCAGCAGGTCAGCGCCTGCTTCATCCTCTCGGTCGACGACTCGATGGAGTCCATCCTCAACTGGTACAAGGAAGAGGGCTTCATCTTCAAGGGCGGCTCCGGCGCGGGTCTGAACCTGTCGCGCATCCGCTCCTCGAAGGAACTGTTGAGCTCCGGCGGTACCGCCTCGGGCCCCGTGTCCTTCATGCGCGGTGCGGACGCCTCGGCGGGCACCATCAAGTCGGGCGGCGCGACGCGCCGTGCCGCCAAGATGGTCGTGCTCGACGTCGACCACCCCGACATCGAGGAGTTCGTGGAGACCAAGGCTCGCGAGGAGGACAAGATCCGCGCCCTGCGCGACGCCGGCTTCGACATGGACCTCGGTGGCAAGGACATCACCTCGGTCCAGTACCAGAACGCGAACAACTCCGTGCGCGTCAACGACGAGTTCATGACCGCCGTGGAGGAGGGTGGCACGTTCGGGCTGCGTTCCCGCACAGACGGGTCGGTGATCGAGGAGGTCGACGCCAAGGGCCTGTTCACCAAGATCGCCAAGGCCGCCTGGGAGTGCGCGGATCCCGGTATCCAGTACAACGACACCATCAACGACTGGCACACCAACCCCGTCACCGGCCCGATCACGGCGTCGAACCCGTGCTCGGAGTACATGAGCCTCGACAACTCGTCGTGCAACCTGGCCTCCCTGAACCTCCTGAAGTTCCTCAAGGCCGATGGAACCTTCGACGCCGAGACGTTCGTCAAGGCCGTCGAGCTGATCATCACCGCCATGGACATCTCGATCTGCTTCGCTGACTTCCCGACGGAGTCCATCGGCGAGACCACCCGCAACTTCCGTCAGCTGGGCATCGGCTACGCAAACCTCGGCGCGCTGCTGATGGCCATGGGCAAGGGCTACGACACCGAGGGTGGCCGCTCCACCGCAGCGGCCATCACCTCGATCATGACCGGCACCTCGTACCGCCGCTCGGCGGAGCTGGCCGCCATCGTCGGGCCGTACAACGGCTACGCCGTCAACGCGGAGGCGCACCAGCGCGTCATGCGCAAGCACCAGGCCGCCAACGACGACCTGCGCGTCCTGGCAGACGACCGCGCGCTGCACGCCGTCGCCACCCGGGAGTGGGACCGTGTGGTCACGCTCGGCGCGAAGAACGGCTTCCGCAACGCGCAGGCCTCCGTGCTGGCCCCCACCGGCACCATCGGCTTCATGATGGACTGCGACACCACCGGCGTGGAGCCCGACTTCTCGCTGGTGAAGTTCAAGAAGCTCGTGGGCGGTGGCTCCATGCAGATCGTCAACCAGACGATCCCGCGGGCGCTCAAGCGACTCGGCTACAATTCCGAGGACATCGACGCGATCGTCGAGTTCATCGGCTCGAACGGCCACGTCATCGGTGCCCCCGGCCTGGCCGCGGAGCACTACGAGGTCTTCGACACCGCCATGGGCGCGCGGGCCATCAAGCCGATGGGCCACGTCCGCATGATGGCCGCCGTGCAGCCGTTCCTGTCCGGCGCCATCTCGAAGACGGTCAACCTCCCTGAGACGGCCACCGTCGAGGAGATCGCCGACGTCTACCTGCAGGGCTGGAAGCTCGGCCTGAAGGCGCTGGCCGTGTACCGCGACAACTGCAAGGTGGGCCAGCCCCTCTCCGACGCGAAGAAGGAGACCAAGGAGGCGGCCAAGGAGACCCCGCAGCCCGAGGTGCGCATCGAGTACCGCCCGAAGCGCGCCCGCCTGCCGAAGTCGCGTGCGTCGCGCACCACCAGCTTCTCCGTCAGCGGCGCCGAGGGCTACATGACCTCCGGCGCCTACGAGGACGGCCGTCTGGGTGAGGTGTTCCTCAAGCTCGGCAAGCAGGGCTCGACCCTCTCCGGCGTGATGGACGCGTTCTCCATCGCCGTGTCCATCGGTCTGCAGTACGGCGTCCCGCTGGAGAGCTTCGTCCAGAAGTTCACCAACCTGAAGTTCGAGCCGGCCGGCATGACCGACGACCCGGACATCCGCATCGCGCAGTCCTTCATGGACTACATCTTCCGCCGCCTGGCACTCGACTACCTCACGTTCGACGACCGCGCCGAACTCGGCATCTACACCGCCGCCGAGCGCGCGCGCTACGTCGAGACCGGCAGCTACCTGTCGGAGGAGGACGAGGCCAAGATGCCGGAGTCGGAGCAGCTGCGCAACGACGAGTTCGACGACTTCAACGTCGACGGCGCCCGGCAGCCCTCCCTGATCGACGCGCACACCACGGCTGAGCTCATGGAGGCCATGGGAGTCGCCGCGGTCGACGCGCCGCTCTGCATGACCTGCGGCACCAAGATGCGGCCCTCGGGCAGCTGCTACGTGTGCGAAGGCTGCGGCTCGACCAGCGGCTGCAGCTGAGCCAGGAGGGACGACCCGGTACCCATCGATACGTGACGTGGCCCACCTCGAGGTATTTCTCGAGGTGGGCCATTTCCTTGTCGTTGTCGCTGGTGGAAACTGAGCCCAAATACACCCCTAAGGGTGGCTTAAACCCCTAGTCAGTCCATGTTTCTGCGCATTGTGACCCTTTTGCGCTTCCTGCTCCGTATAGTGGCGGAGTGACCGATAAACGACTGCGCATCGCGCTTCTCAATGACTATGAAGTGGTGGTGCATGGTTTGCGCGCCATGCTGGAGCCCTACAACGATCGAATCGAGATCGTGGAGATGGGCCCACGGGCCCAGGTGGACCAGCCGGTTGATGTCACCTTGTACGACACCTTCACCCAGAGCCACGTCGACGACGGTGACATCCAGGCGCTGATCAACGCCCGCGGCACGGGTGCGTTCGTCATCTACACCTGGACCATGCACCCCGACCTCGTGGCCCAGGCGATCGCCAAGGGTTGCCGTGGCTACCTCGACAAGTCGCTGTCGGCGGCCCAGCTGGTGGAGTCGCTCGAGTCGATCGCCAACGGCGAGGTCGTGATCTCGGAGCCCAACGCCGATCATGAGGGGCACATCCTGACCACGCCGGAGGACATGGCCTGGCCCGGGGCGAACTTCGGGCTGACCGCTCGGGAGCCCGAGGTGCTCGCGCTCATCACCCGGGGGCTGACGAACCAGGACATCGCCAGCAGGAGCTACCTGAGCATCAACTCGGTGAAGTCCTACATCCGTTCGGCTTACCGGAAGATCGGCGTCGAACGTCGTTCCCAGGCGGTGCGCTGGGGGCTGGAGAACGGGATGCTGCCCGACTTCAGTCACGTTACGCTGCAGCAGTGATTGCTCCAGTCGTTGATCTGGCCTGGCTGCAGGCCCACCCAGATGTCGTCGTCGCCGATGTGCGCCACTACCTCGACGGGCGCTCCGGCGCCGAGGCCTATGCCCATGGGCACCTCCCCGGGGCCGTGTTCGTCGCCATGGACGACGTGCTCGCCGATCCTCCCACCCCCGAGCGGGGCCGCCACCCGCTACCGGACCCGCAGCGGTTCGCGGGGGGCCTGGCCGCCGTCGGCATCGGCGAGGACTCGACGGTGGTGGCCTACGACGACGCCGGGGGAGCGATGGCCGGCCGGTTGGTGTGGCTCCTGCGCGTCCTCGGGCACGATGCCGCGCTGCTCGACGGCGGGCTCGGCGCCTACCCCGGCGAGTTGACCACCGTGGTGCCGCAACCGAGGCCGGCCACCTTCGCGGTGCGTGACTGGCCGGACGAGGCGTTCGCCACGATCGACGAGGCAGCCGACGGTGGGGTCGTGATCGACGCCCGGGCAGCTGAGCGTTTCCGCGGGGAGATCGAGCCGATCGACCCCAAGGCCGGGCACATCCCCGGCGCCCGCAACTTCCCCCTGGACGGGAATCTCGCAGCCGACGGGCGCTTCCTCAGCGTGCCGGAACTGCGTGCGCGGTTCGCCGGCATCGACGACGCCGCGCGGGTCATCTCCTACTGTGGATCGGGCATCACCGCCTGCCACAACCTCATCGCGCTGGAGTACGCCGGGCTCGGCAGGGCCCGCCTGTACCCGGGGTCGTGGTCCCAGTACAGCGGCACGGACCGCGAGGTCGGCACCGGGCGCTGAGCAATCGCGCAGAACGGGCGGTTCATTCTGCGCGTGACGTGGCGAAACGCTCAGTCTGGTGCCAGACTCGACCCCGACCAAACCGTTTTGCCTTGAGACGCTGATAGGACTCTGCATGAACGCAAAGGGCCGTGTGACCCTCCCGATCGAACAGGGCATGGATGACCAGTTGCCCGGCATCCTGTCCCGCCTCGGCGCCGACGCCGTACGCAACTCCGACGGCACCTGGCTGCCCGAGATCACTGCCCAGCTGGGTGTGAAGGTCTACGAGACCTACTTCCCGGCCCGCGGCCAGCAGGACTTCGCCTTGGCCAACCCCGACGCCCGCCCGCGCTTCTACCTGATGAGTGAGCGTGTCGCGGCACCGGCGACGGGGCCGCTGTCGATCGACATCATGAAGGGTTACTACAAGCTCCAGGTCGAACCCGACCAGGGCAACCTGCGGCGCTGGTGGGAGGTCATCGACCGCACCACGGGCGAGGTGGTCCCCGTCGACGGCTGGACCGTCGAGGGTGAGGGCGTCGACGTGACGGTCACCGTCGCCGAGCCGGTGCCCTTCCACGTCTACACCGTCAACTTCCTGGCCTGGCAGGTGTGGGACTCCACCCAGATGTACAACTACATCACCAACAACTGGTGGGACGACGAGTCCCGCGTGCGCGAGATCGGCTACGACGCCCGCCACCCCGTCGCCTGGGAGTTCATGAAGTCCTCGCTGCGCGCCTGGTGCGAGGAGCGCCCCGAGGTCGACGTGGTGCGCTTCACCACGTTCTTCTACCACTTCACGCTGGTCTTCAACGACCTCGGCAAGGAGAAGTACGTCGACTGGTTCGGCTACTCCACCTCCGTGAACCCCCTCGCCATGGAGGCGTTCGAGCAGGAGTACGGCTATCAGCTGCGCGCCGAGGACTTCGTCGACCAGGGCTTCTACAACTCCTCGTTCCGCGTGCCGTCGAAGGTGTTCCGCGACTGGATCGAGTTCACCACCCGGTTCGTCTGCTCCCGCGTCAAGGAACTCGTCGACATCGTCCACGAGTTCGGCAAGGAAGCACTCATGTTCCTCGGCGACAACTGGATGGGCACCGAACCCTACGGCGAGCTGTTCGCCTCCACCGGCATCGACGGCGTCGTCGGCTCCGTCGGATCCTCGGCCACGTGCCGCATGATCTCCGACATTCCCGGGGTGAAGTTCACGGAGGGCCGCTTCCTGCCGCACTTCTTCCCGGACGTGTTCCGCCCCGGCGGCGATCCGCTGGCGGAGGCCAACGAGTCCTGGCTGCTGGCCCGCCGGGCCATCGCGCGCAAGCCGCTGGACCGCATCGGCTACGGCGGCTACCTGTCGCTTGCCGTCCAGTTCCCCGACTTCATGGCCCGCGTCGAGCAGATCTGCGACGAGTTCCGCTCGATCCACGACGAGGGCCAGGGCCGGCGCCCGCAGGACGCGCCGATCCGCGTCGCCATCCTCAACGCCTGGGGCAGGAAGCGCACCTGGATGACGCACATGGTCGCCCACGCGCTCTGGTACAAGCAGATCTACTCCTACCTCGGGGTGATCGAGGCCCTCGCCGGCCTGCCGTTCGACCTGAAGTTCATCAGCTTCGACGACGCGCGCGACGGCAGGCTCGCCGATTTCGACGTCGTGCTCAACGTGGGCGCCGCGGAGACTGCCTTCTCGGGTGGCAGCGAGTGGCTCGACGAGTCGCTGGCGGTGGCACTGCGCCGCTTCGTGCACGAGGGCGGCGGCCTCATCGGCATCGGCGAGCCGACGGCCGTGCTGGCCAACGGGGCCTACTTCCAGCTGTCCGATGTCCTGGGCGTCGACAAGGAACTGGGCATCTCGCTGTCGACCGACCGCTACCCGGTGGAGCAGCCGCAGCACTTCATCACCGCCGACCTCGACGACGCCGCCAAGGTGGACGTGGGCGAGGGCGCCGGTGACATCTTCGCCGTCAACGACGACACCCAGATCCTGCGCCTCACCGACAAGTCCGTGGACCTGGCGACGAGGGAGACCGGCAACGGCCGCGCCGTCTACGTGGCGGGCCTGCCGTACAGCTTCGACAACGCTCGCCTGTTGCACCGCGCCATCTACTGGGCCGCGGGCCGTGAGGCCGACTTCGACGCGCACTGGGTCCCCTCGGACCCCGGCGTCGAGATTGCCGTGTTCCCGGAGGCGGGCAAGGCGTTCGTCATGAACAACCGCACGGACGCCACGTCGACGACGGTCTCCGGCCGGGCGAAGGGCCTGGCCGACGGCGGCGACCTGACCGCGTTGACGCTCGACCTCGAGCCGATGGAGTCGCGCTGGATCGACCTGGCCTGATTGCTCACGGTACGTACCGCGGCAGGGGCGCCGGGCCCGGACGGCTATCCTGCTGTGAGTACAAACCACCCCTTGGAGGTATCCCACCATGCCGGCGCTCCGCTCCCGCACCACCACCCACGGCCGCAACATGGCCGGCGCCCGCGCGCTCTGGCGCGCCACGGGCGTCACGGACAGTGACTGGGGCAAGCCGATCATCGCGGTGGTCAATTCCTTCACGCAGTTCGTGCCGGGGCACGTGCACCTGCGCGACATGGGCAAGCTCGTCGCCGACTCCATCGCGGAGGCCGGTGGCGTGGGCCGCGAGTTCAACACCATCGCCGTCGACGACGGCATCGCGATGGGCCACGACGGCATGCTCTACTCGCTGCCGAGCCGCGAGCTGATCGCCGACTCGGTCGAGTACATGGTCAACGCGCACTGCGCCGACGCCATGGTCTGCATCTCGAACTGCGACAAGATCACCCCGGGCATGTTCCTGGCCGCCCTGCGCCTCAACATCCCCACGGTCTTCGTGTCCGGCGGCCCCATGGAGGCCGGTAAGGCCATCGTCAAGGACGGCGGCACCGTCGAGACCTCGCTCGACCTCATCAACGCCATGGTGGCGGCTGTCGACCCCAACGTCTCCGACGCCGAACTGGGCCGCATCGAGGCCAGCGCCTGCCCGACGTGCGGCTCGTGCTCCGGCATGTTCACCGCCAACTCGATGAACTGCCTGCTGGAGGCCATCGGCCTGGCCCTGCCCGGCAACGGCTCCACCCTGGCCACCGCTTCGGCGCGCAAGGGCCTGTTCGAGGAGGCCGGCCGCCTCATCGTCGAGCTGTGCAAGCGCTACTACGACGGCGACGACGACTCGGTGCTGCCGCGCTCCATCGCCCAGAAGCCCGCGTTCGAGAACGCCATGAAGCTCGACGTGGCGATGGGCGGCTCCACCAACACCGTCCTCCACCTGCTGGCCGCCGCCCAGGAGGGCGGGGTCGACTTCACCATGGCCGACATCGACGCCATCTCGCGCGTCACGCCCTGCCTGGCCAAGGTCGCCCCCAACTCCGAGCGCTACTACATGGAGGACGTGCACCGCGCCGGCGGCATCCCGGCCATCCTCGGCGAACTCCACCGCGGCGGCAAGCTCGACGACTCGGTCACCTCGGTGCACACGCCCACGCTGCAGCAGTGGCTCGACGACTGGGACATCCGCGGCGGCAAGGCCAAGCCGGAGGCCATCGAACTGTTCCACGCAGCCCCGGGCGGGGTGCGCACGACGGAGGCGTTCTCCAGCACGAACCGCTGGGAGACCCTCGACACCGACGCCGAGGGCGGTTGCATCCGCTCCACCGACAAGCCCTACACCGTCGACGGCGGCCTGGCCGTGCTGACCGGCAACCTCGCGCCCGACGGCGCCATCGTCAAGACGGCCGGCGTGCCGGAGGAGCAGTGGCACTTCACGGGCACCGCCGTGGTGACCGAGTCGCAGGAGGCGGCCGTCGAGGCCATCCTCGGCAAGCGGATCAAGCCCGGCGACATCGTCGTGGTGCGCTACGAGGGCCCCAAGGGCGGCCCCGGCATGCAGGAGATGCTGTACCCCACGTCGTACCTGAAGGCGCTGGGCCTGGGCCCGCAGTGCGCCTTGGTCACCGACGGCCGGTTCTCGGGCGGGTCCTCCGGGCTCTCGATCGGCCACGTCTCGCCGGAGGCGGCCAGCGGCGGTGCCATCGGCCTGGTCGAGGACGGCGACACCATCACGATCTCCATCCCCGAGCGGAAGCTGCACCTGGAGGTCGACGACGAGACGCTCGCCGCCCGCCGCGCCGCGCGCGATGCCGAGGGGTGGCAGCCGAGGGAGGACCGCGAGCGCGCCGTGTCGACGGCGCTGAAGATCTTCGGCATGCTCGCGCTGTCTGCCGACAAGGGTGCGGCGCGGAAGCTGGCCTAGGCTCCTAGAGCCACTTCCTCGACTTGAAGATCAGGTACATCATCACTCCGCTGCCCAGCATGAGGCCCAGCGCGAACGCGTAGCCCCACGGCCAGTCGAGCTCGGGCATGTGCTCGAAGTTCATGCCGTAGGTCCCGGTGACCAGGCTGGGCACGAACAGCACACCGGCCCAGGCGGCGATCCGTCGGGAGTCCTCCGCCTGCTTCAGGCTGGCCGAGGTCATGTTGCGTGCTTCCTCGTTCTGCCGCTGGGTCTGCAGCGAGATGTTGAGGTCGAGGGCGCCCTTGAGGGCCTCCCGCAGCACCTCGACGTGCTCGGTGATGTGGATGGCGTGGTCCTCGATGTCGCGCAGCTCCTGTCGACGGTGTTCGCCGGCCGCCAGGAAGACGCGGTCGCGGCGCACGCCGTCGAGGATGAGCTTGAGCGGCCGTACGGCCCGCTGGAGGTCCATCACCTCGCGTGAGAGTTGGTAGATGCGGCGCGACACCCGCGCCGAGCCGCTGAAGACCTGCGTCTCGATCTCGTCGATGTCGTTCTCGATGCCCAGCACCACCGGCTGGTAGTCGTCGACGATCTGGTCCAGCAACTGTTCCAACACCACGCTGGGCCCGATCGCGAGCGTGTCCGGCAGCGATTCCAGGTCGCGGCGCACGTTGGTCAGGTCGGGCGTCTCGGAGTGGCGCACCGTGATGACGAAGCGGTCACCCGCGATGGCGTGCACCTCGCCGAAGTCGACCGTCTCGGTGCGGTCCACGTACCGCGCGGCCCGCAGCACCAGGAACAGCGTGTCGCCGTAGCGTTCGAACTTCGGCCGCTGGTGGGCCGTGATGGTGTCCTCCACCAGCAGCGGACTCAGCTGGAACTCCTCGGCCAACAACGCCATCTCCGCGTGCGTGGGACGGTACAGCCCGATCCAGACGAAGCCCTCGTCGTGCTCGTCGAGCAGGCGGAAGCTCTGGTCGAAGGTGCTGGGGGAGGCGATCCGGTGGCCGTCGACGTAGAAGCCCGCGTCGACGATCGAGGAGGGGCGCGGCTGGGTCATGCCCCCTAGTGTGCTGCCGGTTCCACCGCTTCGGGGCGCGCCACGTCACGTTTGCGCACGATGGCGAAGGCCACGGCAGCCACGACGAGGGCCAGGGCGAGCACCCACCACGGCGAGCGGGCCCACAGCAGGCCGATGGCGCGGAACCCGATCATCCCGACCGTGCCGTAGAGGAAGGCCCACATGATGCAGCCGACGGTCACCGCGGGCAGGTACCGCCGAAGCGGCATGCGCGTCGCGCCGGCGGCCAGGTTGACCATGGTCTGGATGCCCACGGTCAGGAACGACACCGACACCGCGGGGGCGCCCCAACGGTTCAGCCAGCGTTCCCCGGTGGCGTAGTGGCGCGACTCCATCAACCTGACCAACCGCGTCCGCCTCGCGCCGGCTGCGATGCCCCGCCCCAGCCAGTACGTGGCGTTGGCACGAAGCATCACGATGACGAACAACGCTGAGACCACGAGGGCCAGCGGCGCGTCCCACGTGGAGGGATCAAACACGGCGCTCCCATGCAAAGGGGTGAGGGGTCCAGGCCAGTGTATCGGTTCACGTCAGGAAGGCCCCTGCCGCGACGATCACGGGCACGCTCAGCAGGGTGCTCCACAGCGTGGTGGCCTGCACCAGTGGCAGCGCCGTGCGGTACCGCATGGCGTGGACGAACACCACCTGCGCGGTGGGCAGCGCGGCCAGCACGACGGCGGCGCGCAGCGGCGTGCCGGTCAGGCCCAGCAGCAGGGCGAGGCCCAGCGCCACTGCGGGCACCACCAGGGACTTGGTCGCGATCGCCGCCAGCGTCAAGCGGGGCAGCCGGCCCAACCTGGGCAGGGGAGTGGAGTGGAAGGACATGCCGAAGGCCAGCAGCATCGCGGGGATGCCGAGCTCCGCCATCAGCACCAGCGGGTCCCACAGCACGGCCGGCGGCTGCCACGACGTCAGGTTGAGCACCAGCCCGGCCATGCCGCCGAGCACCAGCGGGTGGGTCAGGAAGCTGCGCACCACCGAGCGGCCCCGCCCCGCCGGGCTCGACTCCAGCACCGCCACGGCCGTCGGCTGCAGGACGAGCACCTGGAGGAGCATGGCGGGCGCGGCCCAGGCCGCGTCGCCCAGCACGTACGCGGCGATCGAGATGCCGAGGTTGCCGGCGTTGACGTAGCTGGTGGCGAGGTAGCCCAGCGCCCCCTCTGCCCGGGTGGCGCCCCAGCGTCGCACCATCAGCGCGGCGAACGTGAGGCCGGTGAGGACGCAGGCGAGCCCGAACGCGAGCACGTGGCGGCCGAAGAGCAGGTCCAGGTCGGCGCCGGCCACGGCGACGAGGACCAGCGCCGGCTGGCCCACGAAGAACGCCACGTCACCCAGCGACCTCTGCGCGGACCGGCCCGTGATGCGGACCCGGGCCAACAGGTAGCCGACGGCCACGACGATGCCGATCGTCGTGAACCCCTCGACAGCCGCCCACATGCGCAACAGAGTACGCCCACCCTCCCGGGCAGGTTCGGGACGGTTGCGGGGGTCGGCTACGATTCCCCCGTGACTTTCTCCGCCAAATCGCTGCGTCGCATGCTGGCCGCCGTCGGTATCGCCTCGCTGATCACCCTGTCCGCCTGCGGCAACGACGCCACCACCAGCGAGCCGGAGGTGACGCCCACCGAGTCCGTCTCCGCCGAGCCCAGCCCCGAGGTGTCGCCGAGCGCTTCGGAGAGCCCGGAGCCGGAGGAGAGCCCTACGCCCACCGTCGAGCCCTCGGCAGACCTGAGCGGCGTCGAGGTCGTCGACGGCGACGTGCCCGAGGTCAAGCTGCCCGCTCCGTGGGGCATCGAGAGCACGCAGACGAAGGTGCTGAAGGAAGGCACCAGCGCGCAGACGCTGACCGACACCTCCGTGGTCACCATCAACTACATGGGCGTCAACGGCACCACCGGCGAGGTCTTCGACAGCTCGTTCGAGCGCGGCGAGCCCGCCACGTTCTCGCTCGAGCAGGTCGTCCCCGGCTTCCAGAAGGGCCTGTCGGGCCAGAAGGTCGGCTCCCGCGTGCTGATCGGCATGGTCCCGGAGGACGGCTACGCCGAGGGCAACCCCGGCGCGGGCATCGACCCCGGCACCTCCCTGGTCTTCCTGGTCGACATCATCTCGGCCAACTTCTCCGAGGCGGTGGGCGAGGCCGTGCCCCCGGCGGAGGGCATGCCGGCAGTCGCCATGACCGACGGCAAGCCGGAGGTCACGATCCCCGCGGGCGTTCCCGCCCCGACGGAACTGCGCGCCCAGCCCCTGATCAAGGGCCCCGGTGCCGCCGTGACGGCCGAGTCGACCGTCCAGGTCCAGTACCGTGCGTTCAACTACGCCGACGGTTCGATGTGGCAGGACGCCTGGGCGCCCCAGTCCGGCCAGCTGTCGACGCTGATCGAGGGCTGGAAGCAGGGCCTCGTCGGCCAGACCGCAGGCTCGCGCGTGCTGCTCGTCGTGCCGCCGGCGCTGGCGTTCCCCGACGGCCTGCCTGAGGCCACGCCGCCGCTGGAGGCCGGCCAGACGCTGGTCTACGTGATCGACATCCTGGACGTGCAGAACTAGGCAAGCACACCGTCGCGCCACACGGCGCCGGAGAAGAAGCGCTGGTCGCCGGGCATGGCGGCCAGCGCTTCTTCCGTCGTCCGGCACCTGCCCAGGCCGAGTGAGTCGGTGAGCAGCGCGAGCACGTCGGCTGGCGGGAGTGGGGCGAGGTCCGCCAGCGTCACCGCGCCGTCGCGCTTGGCCAGGCGCTGTCCCTCCTCGTTGACCACCAGCCCGATGTGGGCGTAGGTGGCGGGGGTGCCGCCGAGTTGCCGGGTCAGCCAGGCCTGGCGCGGGGCCGAGCTGAGGAGGTCGTCGCCGCGCGTGACGTGGGTCACGCCCATGTCGATGTCGTCGACGACCACCGCCAGGTTGTAGGCGAAGGCCCCGTCGCCACGCACGAGCACGAAGTCGTCGACGACGCCCTCCACCCGTCCGGCATGGTCGTCTTCGACGGCGAACGTGGCGCCGCCGGAGTCGACGCGCACAGCGGGCCGCCGGGTGGCGCGGCGCTCGGCCCGCTCGGCCGCCGACAGGCCCTTGCAGGTGCCGGGATAGGCGCGATGCCCGTCGTGTGGGGCGGAGGCCGCCTCCGCGATCTCGCGGCGCGTGCAGAAGCACTCGTACGTGGGCAGTGAGGCGACCGCGTCGCGGTAGAGCTCGAGCCGCTCGGACTGTCGCACCACGGGGCCGTCCCATCCCAGCCCCAACGCCTGCAGGTCCGCGAGGTTGCGCGCCTCCATACCCTGCGCCGCCCGGACGCGGTCGGCGTCCAGGTCCTCGACCCGCATCAGCCACCCGCCGCCGACGGACCTGGCCAGCAACCACCCGGCCAGCGCGGTGCGCAGGTTGCCGAGGTGCAGGTCGGAGGTGGGGCTGGGCGCATATCGGTCGACATGTGGCATGCAGTCCATGATGCCCGCTCCGTACCCGGTAGCCTGAGCGCCATGTCGGCGAGGAAATCGGAGCGGTTGGTCAACCTGCTCATCGCGCTGCTCAGCACGCGCCGGTACCTGACCAAGCAGGAACTGCGGGAGATCGTGGAGGGGTACCGCCTCTCGGCGAGCGACACCGCGTTCGAGCGCCAGTTCGAACGCGACAAGGACGAACTGCGCAACATCGGCGTCCTCATCGAGACGGGCTCCAACGACCCGTTCTTCGATGACGAGGAGGGCTACCGGATCAACCGGGCCGAGTTCGAACTGCCGCCGCTGGACTTCAGCCCCGAGGAGCTCTCGGCACTGGGGCTGGCCGGCCAGGTGTGGCAGGACACCGTGGCCGCCGACCACACCGCGCAGGCCTTCGAGGCGCTGCGCGCCGGGGGCGCCGCCCCCGACCCCACGCTCGTCCCCCGGGTGCGGCCGCTGCTCGCGGTGGCCACGCCGGACTTCGACACCATCTACGCGGCGATCCTCAGCCGGACGGAGATCACGTTCGGCTATGGGGGAGAGGCCCGCCGGCTGCAGCCGTGGCGGATGCTCCAACGCCGCGGCCACTGGTACGTCTTCGGCTTCGACCCCGCCCGGGAGGGCGATCGGTTCTTCAAGCTCGCGCGCTTCACGGCGCCGGCAGCCACCGTCGGCAAGGCTGGTGCGTTCACGATTCCCGACGACGTGGCCGAGCGCGCCCAGCGGCTCGCCCCCGCCGATGCCAGCACTGCCGTGGTGGCCGTGCGCGACGGCGCCCCGCACGACTTCCCCCAGCCCGAGCCCGTGGCGCACGACGCGGTGCCGGAGGGCTACTCGGCGTTCCGCATCAGCCTGTCCACCGACGACGCCATCGTCGGCGAGGTCGCGGCCGCCGGGCCCGACATGGTGCTGCTGGACCCGCCCGAGTTGCGGGCCGCGGTCATCGAGCGGTTGCGGGCGGTGGCGTCGTGAGGTCCGAGGAGCAGATCGCGCGCCTGTTGCGCATGGTGCCGTACCTGTCGTCACACCCGGGCGTCGAGGTGCAGAAGGTCGCCGACGAGTTCGGCGTCACGCCGCGCCAGGTGATCAAGGATCTCGAGGTGCTGCAGTTCTGCGGGTTGCCCGGCGGGTACTACGACGACCTGTTCGACGTGGACATCGAGGTGGTGCGGGAGGAGGGGCGCATCGAGTTCCGCAACGCCGCAGTGCTGGCGCGGCCGCTCAAGCTCCGCCCCGCGGAGGCCGCCAGCCTGCTCGCGGCCCTGCGCCTCGTCGTCGACGTCGCCGGCAGCTCCGACGCGGCCGCCAGCGCCCTCGCGAAGCTGCAGGCCGCGGTCGGGGCGACGGAGGCGCCGGTCACCGTCGCGGTGGAGTCGACGGACCCGGAACGCCGGGCCCTGCTCAGCCGGGCCATCGACGAGAAGCGTGCCGTCTCGATGGAGTACCGCACCACCGGGCGGCAGGGGACCACCACCGCGGTGGTCGAGCCCGCCCGGCTCAACCTGGTCGACGGCTACACCTACCTCGACGCGTGGAGCCGCTCCCGCGACGCGTGGCGCAGCTACCGGCTCGACCGCATCGTCGCCGTCGAGGTGCTCGACGAGCCGGCCGCCGACCACGGGGCGCCGCCCGACGGCTGGTTCGACGACGTGCCGGAGCGGCTGACGCTCACCGTCGAGCCGTCGGCACGGTGGATCGCCGAGTACTTCCCGACTGTAGGCGTGGAGGACCTGGGCGACAGGGTGGCGGTGACGTTCCCCGTAGCGTCGCACGACTGGGCGGTCTCGCTGATCCTGCGCCTCGGTGGTGCCGTGCTCGACGTGAGCGACGAGCGGGTGGCCCAGGCGGCCAGGGCGAAGGCTGCCAAGGCCCTTGCTGGATATCAAGACGTCGTCAGGTAGCATGTGCTCCCGTGATCTGGGTCGTGGTTGTCGGCGCCCTCGCCCTCGTGGGCGTGGTGGTGTTGGTGGTCCACGCCGTCTCACTGGTGCACAAGGCCCAGGGGGTCAAGGCCGAGATCGGCATGCTGGCCGAGCGGCGCGCGGAACTGCGCAGTCTGGTCGAACAGCTCAACAGAACTCCTGAGCAGCGCGACTAGACTGTGAGGGCAGAACAGGCGACGCCCGCCGTCGTCTAAGAAAGGGACCAATGCCTACGTTGTTGTTCATGGGCGGCTGGGAATGGGTGATCATTCTCGTTGTCGCGTTGCTGCTGTTCGGCGGCTCGCGCCTCGCCGGTATCGGTAAGGGCATGGGACGCTCGATCCGCGAATTCAAGGAAGAGGTCAAGGGAGTCGACGACGGCCCCGGCGCCACGCGTCATGACGAGGTCGTCGACGCCGAGATCGTCCAGCCCGAGATCGATCCCGAGCGGAAGCACCGCGAGAGCTGATCATGGCGGCCGCACCTGCTGAACCTGCCACCGAGGGCCGGTTCGCCTGGCTGCGGCCACCGAAGGGTGGCCCAGGCGGGACGATGTCGATCTGGGACCACCTGCGGGAACTCCGCTACCGGGTCACCATCTCGGCCATCGCGATCGTCCTTGGCGCCCTCGTGTCCATCATCTTCTACCGGTGGCTGGTGGACCTCATCATGGCCCCGTGGAACCGGGCGCGCACCGCGCTCGTGGAGGCTCGTCCAGGGGCCAGCCTCATGGTGGTCAACAACGGCGTGACCAGCTCGTTCACGTTCGCCGTGGTGCTGTGCGTCGTCGCCGGCCTCATCCTGTCGACCCCCATCTGGGTCTACCAGTTGTGGGCGTTCGTCGCTCCGGGCCTGCTGGTCAAGGAGAAGAAGTACGCGATGGGCTTCATCGGCGCAGCCACCCCGCTGTTCCTCGCCGGCTGCGCACTTGGCTACTACATCTGGCCCAAGGGCATCGAGGTCCTGTTGAGCTTCACGCCACAGGACATGGGGATCACCAACATGCAGGACATGGCGGAGTTCCTCAAGATGGAGATCCAGATCATCCTCGTCTTCGGGCTCAGCTTCCTGCTGCCCGTGGTGGTCGTCGCGTTGAACATGGCGGGCGTCATCAGGGGCTACCAGCTCAAGCGGGCCCGCAAGTTCGTGGTGTTCGGCAGCGTCGTCCTCGCGGCCGTCGCCACCCCCACCACCGACCCGTTCTCGATGCTGTCGCTGGCGGTGCCGGTCTCGGGCATGTTCATGCTCGCCGAGCTCATCTGCCGCATCTCCGACAAGCGCAAGGGCATCACCGAGGAGACCGCAGCCGAGTACGCGATCGACCTGGACGACGGCAAGTGACCTCAGAGGTCGCCAAACGGCGCCTCGTCAGCGTCGTGTGCAACGAACAGTCCGGCGGCGGCCGCGCCGGGCGCGCCCTCCCCAAGGTCGCGCAGCGGCTGCGTGAGGGCCTGGCCGGCGCGGAACTGCACGTCGTGCGCTCGCAGTCCTACGAAGAGGCCCGTGACCTCACCCGCTCGCTCGCGCTCCAGGCGCGGCCCGGCGACGTGGTCGCGGTGATGGGCGGCGACGGCATGGCGCACCTCGGGCTCAACGCCTGCGCCGGCACCGACGCCACCCTCGCAGTCATCCCGGCCGGCACCGGCAACGACTTCGCCCGCGGCGCCGGCATCCCCAGGTCGATCCGCCAGTCGGTGGAGGCCATCGTCACCGGCCACGTCCGCGTCATGGACCTGAGCCTGCTGACCAACGGCTCGGGCTCCCGCCACGTCGGCGCGGTCGTCTCCAGCGGGTACGACGCCCGGGTCAACCGCGCCACCAACGACATCCGCCTGCGCTTCGGGGCGCTCAGCTACGGGTGGATCGCGCTGCGTGAGCTGGCGTCGTTCTCCCCGCTGACCTACCGCCTCGTCATCGACGGCGAACCGCGCGAACTGAACGCGATGATGGTGGCCATCTGCAACACCGGCATCTTTGGCGGCGGCATGCAGATCTCGCCGGATGCGGACCCATCCGACGGCGTGCTGGACGTGACGATCATCCACGCGGCGTCGCGCGGCAAGCTGCTGCGCCTGTTGCCGTCGGTCTACTCGGGGGGCTTCGTGTCGGACCCGGTGGTGGAGCGCGTGCGCGCCCACACCGTCGAGGTGGACGGCGACGGGCTGTTCCTCATGGGCGACGGTGAGGAGATGGGTGACGTGCCCGCCACCGTGAGCTGCGTGCCCGGGTGCCTGAGGGTCGTCGTAGCGCCACTGGGGTGATGCCGGCGGAACCGGCCGTGGGGTAGCGTTGCGCCAAATGACGGACCACGTTATCGACCAACTCTCCGAGTTCGGTGCCCTCTACCCGTACCAACTCGACGACTACCAGCTCGACGGCTGCCGCGAACTGGCGGAGGGTCGCGGCGTCCTGGTGGCGGCCCCCACGGGCGCCGGCAAGACCGTCGTCGGTGAGTTCGCCGTCTTCCTGGCCGTGCAGAACTCCCGCAAGTGCTTCTACACCACCCCGATCAAGGCGCTGTCGAACCAGAAGTACCACGACCTGGTCGAGCGGTACGGGCCGGAACGCGTCGGCCTGCTGACCGGTGACACGTCGGTGAACTCAGAGGCGCAGATCGTGGTGATGACCACCGAGGTGCTGCGCAACATGATCTACGCGGGCTCGCCCACGCTGGCGAACCTCGGCTACGTGGTGATGGACGAGGTGCACTACCTCGCGGACCGGTTCCGGGGCGCCGTGTGGGAGGAGGTCATCCTCGGGCTGGCGGAGTCGGTGCAGATCGTGGCGCTCTCGGCCACCGTGAGCAACGTCGAGGACTTCGGCGAGTGGCTGCGCACCGTGCGCGGCGAGTTCTCGGTCGTCGTGTCCGAGCGGCGGCCCGTACCGCTGTTCCAGCACGTGCTGGTAGGCCGCACCATGTACGACCTGTTCGAGGGCGTCGCCCCCACCGCGCAGGAACTCCCCGAGGCGCGCGCCGCGAAGGTCAACCGCGAGCTGCTGCGGGTGTCGAAGGGCGAGGCCAGCAAGGTGCGCGACGACGCCCGCCGCCCGCGCGGCAGGTCGGGTAGGGGCAAGCGCGAGGTCACGCAGGGCTCCGGTCGGTACGGCGGCGCCTCGCACGAGCGGTTCCGCACCTTCCGCACCAGCCGCAGCGAGGTGGCCATCGCGCTGGACCGCGCGCAGCTGCTGCCGGCCATCTACTTCATCTTCTCCAGGGTCGGCTGCGACGCGGCGGTCGGGCAGGTCCTCGACGCCGGCATCACGCTGACCAACCGTGCCGAGGCCGCGCTGCTCGGCGACATCGCCGACAAGCACGTGCAGGGGCTGTCGTGGGCGGACCTCGACGCGCTGGGCTACGACCGGTTCCGTGCGGCGCTGAAGGCGGGGGTCGCTGCCCACCACGCGGGGCAGCTCCCCGCCTTCAAGGCCATCGTCGAGGAAGGCTTCGCCACCGGCGCGCTGAAGCTCGTCTTCGCGACCGAGACGCTCGCCCTGGGCATCAACATGCCCGCGCGCACCGTCGTGATCGAGAAGCTCGTCAAGTACAACGGCGAGTCACACGTCGACATCACGCCGGGGGAGTACACGCAGCTGACGGGGCGCGCAGGGCGTCGCGGCATCGACGTGGAGGGCCACGCCGTCGTGCTGTGGCAGTCGGGCATGGACCCGCGTGCAGTGGCGGGCCTCGCCTCGCGCCGCACGTACCCGCTGCGCTCCAGCTTCGCGCCGACCTACAACATGGCCGTCAACCTGATGGCCACCCTGGGGAGGGAGCGCGCCAGCGACCTGCTGAACCAGTCCTTCGCGCAGTTCCAGACCGACAAGTCTGTGGTGCAGGCCACGCGGACGACGCGCTCGACGCAGGCGGACCTGGCCGTGGCGCGCGAGGCCGTGGAGTGCCACCTGGGGGACTTCATGAGCTATGCCCGGCTGCGCGACGAGGTGTCGCGGCTCGAGGCAGCCTCGTCCAAGGCACGCCGCGCCGAACAGGCCCAGGCCGTGGGCCACTCCCTGACCACCCTGATGCCCGGCGACATCGTGCACCTCCCCAGGCAGGGATGGTCGGTGGTGCTGCGTGTCGGGCAGTCAGGGCGTCACGCCGAGCCCTGGGCCCAGGTCATCTCCGGTGACCACACGGTCCTCAAGTTGCATCCGCACGACCTGCGCGGGCCGATGGCGCCGGTCGGGCGGGTGCGGGTGCCGCGCAACTTCTCACTGCGCGACCGCGGTGACCGGCGCTCGCTGCTCTCGGCGATGAGCGCCAAGGTCGCCGCCACGGATCCCGAGCTCCCCGACACCGCGCCCCCGTCGGACGACGACGTGCAGGCCCAGATCCGCGAACTGCGCGCCGAGCTGCGTGCCCACCCGTGCCACGCCTGCCCGGACCGGGAGGTGCACGCCGTCGAGGCCGCGCGGGTGATCCGCCTCGAACGCGAGGCAGCGCGCATGGAGGCCCAGATCAGTGGGCGCGCCAACTCGCTGGCCATGCAGTTCGAGCGGGTCCTTGCCGTGCTGGACGAGCTGGGCTACCTCGACGGCGACTCGCTGACCGAAGCCGGCCGCATGCTGCGCCGCATCTACAACGAGCTCGACCTGGTCGCGGCCGAATGCGTCCGCCGTGACGTGTTCGCCGGGCTGACGCCGCCTCAACTGGCCGCCGTGTTGTCGACCCTGGTGTACGAGTCGCGGCCCACCCGCGACGCCGTGCTGCCACGGATGCCGGACGCGCCGTCGGAGCAGGCCCAGTCGGCGCTGCGCGAGGTGTGGCGCGAGGTGGGCAGGCTCGAGCGCAAGCACAAGCGTGACCGCGGCCGTGAGCCCGACATCGGGTTCGCCGAGGCGGCGTGGCGCTGGTCTTCGGGGCAGGACCTGGCCAAGGTGCTCGACACCACGGGCCTGTCGGCCGGCGACTTCGTGCGTTGGGTGCGTCAGGTCGTCGACCTCGCCGGCCAGCTCGCCACCGCGGTCGGTCCCGGTGACCTGCGGCGCACCTGCCACGCGGTGGCGGACTCGATGCGGCGCGGCGTGGTCGCGGCCGACATGACGGAGGACTAGCAGGCCTTCGAGAGGCCAGTAGGATGCCGCCATGCCTGTAGCCCTGCGTGTGATCCCCTGCCTCGACGTCCACGACGGGCGCGTCGTCAAGGGAGTCAACTTCCAGAACCTCCGCGACGCGGGCGACCCCGTCGAACTGGCCGCGAAGTACTCCGCCCAGGGCGCCGACGAACTCACGTTCCTCGACATCTCCGCCTCCGTCGAAGCTCGCGCGACCACCCGCGAGATGGTGGCCCGTTGCGCGGAGACGGTCTTCATCCCGCTCACCGTCGGCGGGGGAGTGCGCTCCATCGAGGACGTCGACGCGCTGCTGCGCTCCGGCGCCGACAAGGTGGGCATCAACACCGGTGCGCTCGCTCGCCCCGCCGTGATCGACGAGATCGCCAAGGCGTTCGGCAACCAGGTCCTGGTGCTGTCCGTGGACGCCCGGCGCGAGGAGGGCATGCCGTCCGGCTTCGGGGTCACCACGCACGGCGGCAAGAGGTCCGCCGGCGTCGACGCCCTCGCCTGGGCCAGGGAGGCCTGCGACCGCGGCGTCGGAGAGATCCTGCTCAACTCCATGGACGCCGACGGCACCACCGACGGCTTCGACCTGGAGATGCTGCGCGCCGTCCGCGAGGTCGTCGACGTGCCGCTGATCGCCTCAGGCGGTGCGGGCACCGTCGAGCACTTCGTCGCGGCCGCCCGCGCAGGCGCCGACGCGGTGCTCGCCGCCAGCGTGTTCCACTACGGCGCGCTCACCGTCGACCAGGTCAAGGCCGGCCTGCGCGAGGCCGGCCTCGAGGTCCGCTGACACACAACCGCTGACACAAGGAGGAAGACATGGACTGCCTGTTCTGCTCGATCATCGCCGGTGACATCCCCTCGAAGAAGGTCTACGAGGACGATGTGGCCTACGCGTTCCTCGACATCTCGCCGTGGCAGAAGGGCCACAGCCTCGTCGTGCCCAAGCGGCACACGACGGACATCCTCGTCGACGACGACGTGCTCGCCGAGATCGGGCACGCCGTGGCCCGCGTGGGGCGGCTGCTGCGCGACCGGCTCGGGGCGGACGGTTTCAACGTGCTGGCCAATGTCGGCAACGTCTCCGGCCAGGAGGTCTTCCACACCCACGTGCACGTCATCCCCCGCTACGCCGAAAACCCCGGGATCAGCAACATGCGGGGCCGGATCGACCTCGACTTGGACGAGGTCCACAAGGCCATTAATCCTTAAGTGACCCCGGTGAGGGCAGGCTTACCAACCCAGTGCATACTACGAATTGTCGTAAATACGGAACCCCCGTAAGGTAGCGGCCGGAGCCACCCAAAAGTGGCCTCTGACACCTCCAGGGTCTGAGGACCCACCAGATAGAAAGAGGGCTTCGAAATGAAGGCCACCAAACTTGTCGGCATCCTGTCGATCATCGCCGGCATTGTCCTCATCGTCGCCGGCGCCGTCACCTGGGGCACCGTCGCCTCGCAGCTCAAGGCCGAGGCCATCACCGTTCCCGGTGACTCGACCTTCATGAACGGCGCCTACGCGGGCAAGGAAGTCTCCGGCCCGCTGTCCGCCTTCGCCCAGGCCGACACCATCAACATGCACGCCCTCAAGGCTTCCGAGGGCAAGACCTACGCCGAGCTGGGCACCATGGCCCGCGAGGCCGAGGCCGCCGGTGACACCGCCGCCGCCGAGGAGTTCAACAAGCAGCGCACCACCGTGATGAACGGCTCCTTCCTCCGCGCCTCGCTCTTCACCTCGGTCGTCGCCTTCGGCGTCGCCGCGCTGGTGATGGGCCTGGGCGTCCTGTTCGGCCTCATCGGCTGGGCCCTGACCACCATCCGCCCGGCCGTCGGCCGCGTGGAGGCGTGATCTCGCAGCACTGAGTGCTCTGGAGCGGCGGGCCGGGTTTTCCCGGCCCGCCGTCTTATATTTCGGACCACGCGGCGCAATCGCTTGACAGTGACGCCGCCAGACGGGAGGGTTGACCCATGCCCAACACCAGCTGGCTCGTAATCATCTTCTAGCGCTTCTGCGATCACAGGATCCGAAGCGCTCCCTCGTGTGCCCCCTCGGGCAGCGGGGGTTTTTTCTTGGAAGACACATTCAGCTACGAGCCACTGCACATGAGAAGGGAGAGGCAATGGCGCAGACAGACGGTCAGCTCATGACGGGGGCCCAGGCTCTCGTCGAGTCACTCGAACGAATGGGTGTCGACGTAGCGTTCGGCATCCCCGGTGGCGCCATCCTCCCTGCCTACGACCCGCTCTACGACTCCAAGATCCGGCACATCCTCGTGCGGCACGAGCAGGGCGCCGGGCACGCGGCGGAGGGCTACGCGATGGCCTCGGGCCGCGTCGGCGTCTGCATCGCGACGTCGGGCCCCGGTGCCACGAACCTCGTGACGCCCATCGCCAACGCCTACATGGACTCGACCCCGCTGGTGTTGATCACCGGCCAGGTCAACAGCCACGCCATCGGCACCGACGCGTTCCAGGAGGCCGACATCCGCGGCATCACGATGCCGATCACGAAGCACAGCTACCTGGTCAAGCACGTCGAGGGCATCCCGCGCGCCATCCAGGAGGCGTTCCACATCGCCGCCACGGGCCGTCCCGGCCCGGTGCTCGTCGACATCGCCAAGGACGCGCTGACCAACTCGGCGCCGTTCGTCTGGCCGGAGGGCCTCGACCTGCCCGGGTACAAGCCCACCGTCCGGCCGCACGCCCGGCAGATCCGCGCCGCGGCGAAGATGATCTCCGAGGCCAGGCGTCCGGTCCTCTACGTCGGTGGCGGGGTCACGCTGGCGCGCGCCCATGAGGAGCTGGCCGAGTTCGTCGAGAAGACCCGCATCCCCGTCGTGACCACGCTCATGGCACGCGGCGCCATCCCCGATTCGCACGAGCTGAACATGGGCATGCCCGGCATGCACGGCACCGTCGCGGCCGTCGGGGCGCTCCAGAAGGCAGACCTGCTGATCGCGCTGGGCACCCGGTTCGACGACCGGGTCACCGGAAAGCTCGACAGCTTCGCCGTCGACGCCAAGGTGATCCACGCCGACATCGACCCGGCGGAGATCGGCAAGAACAAGAACGCCGACATCCCGATCGTCGGTGACGTCAAGCAGACGCTCGTCCAGCTCAACGAGGCCATCGAGGCCTATGAGGCCCCGCAGATCGATGCGTGGCGTCACCAGTTGGGCACGATGAAGTCGCGCTACCAGCCGCGCTGGGACGCCGCCCCCGACGGCCGACTGTCGCCGCAGGAGGTCATCCAGCGCATCGGGCAGCTGAGCCCGGCGGACAGCATCTACGCCGTCGGCGTCGGCCAGCACCAGATGTGGGCCGCGCACTTCCTGCCGCACGAGAAGCCGAACTCCTGGCTCAACTCCGGCGGCGCCGGCACCATGGGATTCTGCGTGCCCGCCGCGATGGGCGCGAAGGTCGCCAACCCGGACGCCACCGTGTGGGGCATCGACGGCGACGGCTGTTTCCAGATGACCAACCAGGAACTGGTCACGTGCGCGATCAACAACATCCCGATCAAGATCGCCATCATCAACAACAACGCCTTGGGCATGGTGCGCCAGTGGCAGTCCCTGTTCTACGAGGGCCGCTACTCCAACACGGACCTGATGACCGAATCGTTGCCGAACTTCCCGATGCTGGCGGAGTCGATGGGCTGCGTGGGCCTGCGCGCCACCAACGAGGTCGAGATGGAGGCCGCCATCCAGCAGGCCCTCGAGATCAACGACCGCCCCGTGGTCGTCGAGTTCGTCGTGCACAAGGACGCCATGGTGTGGCCGATGGTGCCTGCCGGCGTCAGCAACGATGAGATCCGCGTCGCTCGCGACATGGCCCCCGAGTGGGAAGAGGAAGTCCTGTGAAGACCCAGACCCTGTCCATCCTGGTCGACAACCACCCGGGCGTCCTGACGCGCGTCGCCGCGCTGTTCTCGCGCCGCGGGTACAACATCCAGTCGCTCGCCGTCGGCCCCACCGAGGTCGAGCAGCTGTCGCGGATGACGGTGGTGGCACAGGTCGACGATGCCGCCGCCCTCGAGCAGATCGTCAAGCAGCTCAACAAGCTCGTCGAGGTGCGCAAGGTCCTCGAGCTCGGCTCGTCGGCGGTGCGTCGCGAGATGATGCTGGTCAAGGTCCGCGCCGACGTGAACACCCGCAGCCAGGTCATCGACGTGGTGAGCCTGTTCCGCGGCAAGGCGGTGGACGTGTCGGCCGAGTCGATCACCATCGAGGCCACCGGCAGCGACGAGAAGCTCGCGGCGCTGCTGGAGATGCTGACGCCGCACGGGATCATCGAACTGGTCCAGTCGGGCCAGGTGGCGCTGGGTCGCGGCGCCAAGACGCTGTCCCAGAGCAAGTCCAAGTAACCAATAGACTCACCCCACATAGGTACATCAGTAAAGGATTCCCATGGCAGAGATGTTCTACGACAACGACGCCGACCTGTCGATCATCCAGGGTCGCCACGTCGCCGTCATCGGCTACGGCTCGCAGGGCCACGCGCACGCCCTCTCGCTGCGCGACTCGGGCGTCGACGTGCGCGTCGGCCTCCGCGAGGGCTCGTCCTCGCGTGCGAAGGCGGAGGCCGAGGGCCTGCGCGTCGTGTCGGTCGCCGAGGCTGTCGAAGAGGCTGACCTCATCATGATCCTGGCGCCGGACCAGGTGCAGCGCACCCTCTACAAGGAGGAGATCGAGCCGCACCTCACCAAGGGTGACGCGCTGTTCTTCGCGCACGGCTTCAACATCCGCTACGGCTACATCACGCCGCCGGAGGGCGTCGACGTGTGCATGGTGGCCCCGAAGGGCCCCGGCCACCTCGTGCGCCGTGAGTACGCCGACGGCCGTGGCGTGCCCGCCATCATCGCCGTCGAGAAGGACGAGTCGGGCAACGCCTGGCCGCTGGCCCTGAGCTACGCCAAGGCGATCGGCTCGCTGCGCGCCGGTGGCATCAAGACCACCTTCACCGAGGAGACCGAGACGGACCTCTTCGGCGAGCAGGCCGTCCTCTGCGGTGGCGCATCGGCGCTGGTGCAGGCCGGCTTCGAGGTGCTGACCGAGGCCGGCTACCAGCCCGAGGTCGCCTACTTCGAGTGCCTCCACGAGCTCAAGCTCATCGTCGACCTCATGTACGAGGGCGGCATCGCCAAGCAGCGCTGGAGCGTCTCCGACACCGCCGAGTACGGCGACTACGTCTCCGGCCCCCGCGTGATCGACGAGCGCGTCAAGGAGAACATGAAGGGCGTCCTCGCCGACATCCAGAACGGCAACTTCGCCAAGCGCTTCATCGACGACCAGGACGCCGGCGCGCCGGAGTTCAAGGAACTGCGCGCCAAGGGTGAGGCGCACCCGATCGAGGCCACCGGCCGTGAGCTGCGCAAGCTCATGAGCTGGGTCGCCTCGGATGACGCCGACTACACCGAAGGCACCGCGGCCCGCTGATCCCCGGACGGCGAACTGCCCCCAGTGACCACGGTCACTGGGGGCTTTCGTCGTCGAGCAGCAGTTTCGGGGCCTGTTTCAGCCACAGCTCCTCGAGCTCGGTCTCGTGGCTGCGGGCCCGTGCGAAGAGGTCGGTCAGTTGGCCACGGTCCAGCCCGGCGTCCCCGTCGATCTGCAGGAGGATCTGCCATCCCCTGGACTGCGCGTGCACTGCGTCCATCAGGGCCTCGAGCTCCACGACGTCCGACAGCGGCGAGCGCTTGGTGACCTCACGGTTCATCTTCATCCGGGTCACCTTCTCGCCGGCCTTCGCCATGAGGTCCTTGGCCGCGTTCGGCTTGGCGCCGAAGCGCTTCATGATCGCCTCCAGCTCGTCCTGCGCCTTCTCGATGTCCTGCGCGATGCGGGCCACGGCGGTGCGCACTTCGGGGTCCGAGTGGTATTCGGCCACGCGGTGGAAGCCGTCGACTCCCGCCACGGAGCCGCTGTGGTGGTCACGGAGGTAGGTCTTGAGGTACATGGGCATGCCTTTCGACGGGTCTGCCCCCGACGCTACCCATGGTCGGGGGCGGACCAGTCCACCTGTGCGGGTGGTCAGGCTCTGGCCAAGGCGGGCTCGGCGCTAGCGCAGCACGGGGTTGGCGATCTCAGCCTCCACGGCGGCGTCCCACGCGGGGTCGGTGAGGAAGGTGATCGCGTCCTCCGTGGTGAGGGGCAGCGGGCCCTCGCGAGTGAACTCCTCCGCCTTGGACCCGTCGCTGTACTCGCGCACCGTCCTGTTGCTGATGCTGAGGACGATCTCGTAGCCGTCGTCGCGGACGAACTGCCACGCCATCTGCTGGCCCGCCTTTCCATCGGCCGCCCCGTCCAGGACATGGACGACGCCTCCGTCGGCGACCACCTCGGTGCAGACCGGGGCCACGCACACGCCGGCCGGATCGGCGGCACTGAGCTGAACGCCCACCCTCACCGTCCCGTACTCGTCCTCCATGAGCCAGTGCGCGTAGGTCGGCTGGTAGGGGGCCGCGTCACCGTAGTCGTAGCTCTCTCCCAGGCGGTACTTCGCCTCCTCCGGCAGGAGGCTGACCATGATCTCCGCCACTTGGGCGTTCTTCTCCCGGAACGTCATGGTGGCCGGCTCCTGCGTCTCCTCCTCCGGACCAGTCGTCTCGTCCTGCGCCGCCCGGTCATCAGGTGCGCTCGGAGAGACGCTGGGCCGTTCGCCGGCGGTGACGGGCGCGGGTTCATCACGGCCGATGGCCGAGTCGATGGTGCGGTCGGCCATCGCGTAGGCACCGACGGCGAGGCCGGCGACGAGGGCCATCGCGGCGGGGGAGGAGCCGGCGCGACGCACGGCCAACTTCCTGCTGCCACGGCGCTGGGCCGTGGCGATGACGGTGTCGATCTCCTGGGGGGTCAGTTCGGTTCGGGATGTCATTGGGATCACTCCTGGAAAGCGGGCGTCAATAGAGGTGAGGTGCGCCTCCGGCTCAGGGTGCGCGAGGCGGTCTGCCGGACCCATGCCTCGGAGCGGCCGACGAGCAGTGCTACGTCGGCCACGGACATGTCGTCGACGTAGCGGGCCACGATCACGGCCCGTTGGCTGGGCCCGAGTTCCGACAGGGCGCGGGCCAGGTCGACGCGGAGGGCCGCGTCGGCATCTCGGGCGATCAGTTCGGGCAGTTCGTCGCTGACCAGTTCCTGGGCACTGCGCCGGCGACGGTGTGAGACGAACAGGTGGTACATCATGGTGCGGGCATAGGCGTCGGGCTCCCTGTCGAGGTCCACGCGGTCCCATTTCACGAACATCTGGGTGAGCGTGTCCTGCAGCAGGTCGTGTGCCCGGTGCCATTCGTCGTCAACAGGCGGGCCCGGCGGAAGAGCCCCGGGCTCGCGGTGCGCGCCCACGTCTCGAATCCGTTGCGATCGGCCATCCCGGCCCCCCTCTTTCCGTGCAGCATCGTCTCACTGTCACCTACGTCGATGGGCACCTGTTTCGTGACAGCAGTTCTCCGGCCCGGGGCTAGACTGCCTGAGGCTGGAGTGAGGGAGGGTGACATGGCGAGGGATGATGCATCGGTCGTGGAGCACGGATTCGTCCGGGACCTGACCAGGCTGATCGACGAGCACCGCCTCGACGAGGCGTCGGCGCTCCTGGCCGCCCAGCCCGACCACGTCCTGGGCAACGAGCTGGGCCGCCTCGACGACGTGCCCATGGCGATCGCCTTCCGGCTGCTGGAGAAGGACACCGGCATCGAGGTGTTCGAGGAACTCGACGGGTTCGACCAGCAGCGGCTGCTGGAATCCCTGCGTGACGAGACCTTCCACGACGTGGTGGAGGGCATGGATCCCGACGACCGGGCACGCATGCTGCAGGAGGCGCCCGCCAAGGTGGTCAAGGGCGTGCTGGCGGGACTGAGCCCAGCGGAGCGTGCGATGACCGCACGACTGCTCGGCTATCCGAAGGGCTCGGTAGGCCGGGTGATGACCCCCGAGGTGCTCGCCGTGCCCGCCCACGCCACCGCGGCGGAGGCGCTGGGGGTCGTGCGGCGCAAGGGCGGAGGCGCCGAGAACGTCTACACGTTGGCGGCCGTGGACCACGCCCGGCACGTCGTCGGGGTGGTCGAGCTGGGCAGCCTCGTGGTGGCGCAGCCGGAGGCCTTGGTCAAGGAGCTGGTGGAGCCGAACGCGGTGCTCGTGCACGCCGCGGAGTCGGCTGAGGACGCCGCGCGCCTCATGCGCGAGACCAATGCGTACAACCTGCTGGTGGTCGACAGCGAGGACCGGCTCGTCGGCATGCTCTCTGTCGACGACGCGCTCGAGGTCATCGAGGAGGCCGACAGCGAGGACGCCGCCCTGCAGGCAGGCTCCGCGCCCTGGGCCGGCCACTACATGTCGGTGGGGGTGTTCCGCTTGGCCCGCTACCGCGCCCTGTGGCTGTCGCTGCTGCTGGTGGCGGCCACGTTGACGGTCTCGGTGACGCAGGCGTTCGAGTCGACGCTGGTGCAGGTGGCCCAGTTGGCCCTGTTCATCCCCATGTTGATCGGCGCCGGCGGCAACGCCGGCGCGCAGGCCGCCACCGCGTCGGTGCGGGCACTGGCCATCGGCGAGCTGCGGTTCGCCGACCTGCCGCGGGTGGCCTGGCGTGAGCTGCGCGTCGGCGTGCTGCTCGGTCTCATGCTCGCGCTGCTGGGGCTGGGAGTGGGGGCGCTGTTCGTCGGCCCGAGGATCGCCCTCGTCGTGGCGATCTCGTTGGTGATCATCTGTGCCTGGGCCGCCACCATCGGCGGCGCCATGCCGCTGCTGGCCCGGAAGCTGCGGATCGACCCGGCCGTGGTGTCGGCGCCGCTGGTCACGACGCTGGTGGACGCCACCGGCCTGGTGATCTACTTCCTGATCGCCAAGGCCGTCCTCGGCCTGTGACCCGGCGGGCGCGGCGGCCCTTCGGCCCGACGCGCTGCTCGTTTCTCGCAGGCGCCGGGCTCAGGGGACGTCAGAGGCGCCCGGCGATCCGGTCGCCGATCTCCGTCGTCGAGAACTTGTCGGCGCCGCGGGCGGTGATGTCGGCGGTGACCGCGTCGTCGATCTTCTTCGCCAGTTCCGGCTTGCCCAGGTGATCGAGCAGCAGCGCCATCGACGAGATGGCCGCCGTCGGGTCGGCGATGCCCTTGCCGGCGATGTCGGGTGCCGAACCGTGCACGGGCTCGAACATCGACGGGAACTCGCCGGTGGGGTTGATGTTGGCGGACGCGGCCAGGCCGATGCCGCCGGTGACGGCCGCGGCCAGGTCCGTGACGATGTCGCCGAAGAGGTTGTCGGTGACGATCACGTCGAACTGGGCGGGGTCGACGACCAGCGCGATCATCGCGGCGTCGATGTGGAGGTACTTGGTCTCCACGTCCGGGAACTCGCGGCCCACCTCGGTGAAGATGCGGTTCCAGAGGCTGCCGGCGTTGACCAGCACGTTGTGCTTGTGCAGCAGCGTGAGGTGCCCGCGGCGCGACTGCGCGCGGCGGTAGGCGTCGCGGATGACGCGCTCCACGCCATAGGCGGTGTTGACCGAGACCTCGGTGGCCAGCTCCTGGGGGGTGCCGGTGCGCACCGAACCGCCGTTGCCGCAGTAGAGGCCCTCGGTGCCCTCACGCACCACGACGAAGTCGACGTTGCGGCCCTCGACGATGTGCGGGGCGAGGGGGGTGGGTACGCCCGGGTACAGCTTGGAGGGGCGCAGGTTGACGGCGTGGTCGAACGCGAAGCGCAGCTTCAGGAGCAGGCCGCGCTCGAGCAGGCCGCTCGGGATGGCCTTCGAGCCAGGGGCGGCGCCGACGGCGCCCAGCACGATGGCGTCGACGGACTTCAGTTCCCCGAGGACGGAATCGGGGAGCACCTCGCCGGTGCGCTGCCAGCGCTCGGCGCCGAGGTCGTAGTCGACGAACTCGAAAGTGTCCGGCCCCGCCACCGCGGTCAGCGCCTTGAGCGCCTCCGCGGTCACCTCGGGGCCGATACCGTCTCCGCCGATCACGGCGATCTTCGCTGAAGTCATGGCGGAAACCCTACGCGAGCCGACTTCCGCGACGATGCCCGTCTCAGGTGTCCGTCCACTGGCTGAGACGTCGGCCGAGCGGGTGGACAGCGTATTGTTCGTCCAGATTCCCGACCGCATGGAGACACTATGCCGACCCTGCCGGTGCAGCCCGCCGAGTTCCACATCTTCGACACCTCCCTGCGCGACGGAGCGCAGCAGGAGGGTCTCCACCTGTCCGTCAACGACAAGCTGAAGATTGCGGGCTACCTCGACGAACTGGGCGTCCACTTCATCGAGGGCGGTTGGCCCGGCGCCAACCCGAACGACACCGAGTTCTTCCAGCGCGCAGCGCAGCTCAGCCTGAAGCACTCGAAGCTGGTGGCCTTCGGCGCCACGCGCAAGGCCGGGGCGAAGGCCTCCGAGGACGTCCTCACCCGGGCTCTGGTGGATGCCGGCACCGACTACATCTGCATCGTGGCGAAGTCGCACGACGAGCACGTGTTCCGTGCCCTGCGCACCACGCTGGAGGAGAACCTGGAGATGGTCCGCGACACCGTCGAGTACCTGCGCAGCCAGGGCAAGCACGTCTTCGTCGACTGCGAGCACTTCTTCGACGGCTACCGCGCCAACCCCGACTACGCGCTGCAGGTGGTGCGCACCGCCCACGAGGCCGGGGCGGAGGTCGTCGTGTTGTGCGACACCAACGGCGGCATGCTGCCCAGCTGGATGGCGGAGGTGGTCCGGGCCGCCGCGTCGACGGGCGCGAACCTCGGCATCCATTGCCACAACGACACCGCGTGCGCGGTGGCCAACACCATGGCGGCCGTCGAGGCCGGCGTGATGCACGTCCAGGGCACGTTCAACGGGTACGGCGAGCGCACCGGCAACGCCGACCTCTCGGCGGTCATCCCCAACCTCCAGCTCAAGTACGGCTGGGAGGTGCTGCCCGCAGAGCAGCTGGCCGAGCTCACCCGCGTGGCGCACGCGATCGCGTTGGTGGCGCACCAACCCCTCGTGGGCCGCCAGCCCTACGTCGGCCAGTCGTCGTTCGCGCACAAGGCGGGCCTGCACGCCTCTGCGATCAAGGTGGACGAGAACCTCTACCAGCACATCGACCCTTCGCTGGTGGGCAACGACATGCGCATGCTCGTCTCCGACATGGCCGGCCGCGCCAACATCCAGATCAAGGGCGAGCAGCTCGGCTTCGACCTGGACGACCGGGAACTGGCCGCCAAGGTCACCGAGGTCGTCAAGCGGCGCGAGGCGGAGGGCTACTCCTACGAGTCGGCCGATGCCAGCTTCGAGATGTTGCTGCGCCACGAACTGGGCATCCTCGAACTGCCGTTCCAGGTCCAGTCCTGGCGCGTCTTCACCGAGGAGCGCGCCGGCGAGGACCTCTCGGAGGCCACGGTCAAGCTCACCGCCAACGGCGGCCGGTTCATGGTCGTGGGCGAGGGCAACGGCCCCGTCAACGCGCTCGACCACGCGTTGCGCTCCGCCCTGCAGCACACGTTCCCCGAGGTGGCGCAGTTCGAGCTCACCGACTACCGCGTGCGCATCCTCGACGAGGGCCACGGCACGGACGCCACCGTGCGCACCCTCATCGACACCGCCTACAACGGCTACGCCTGGACGACGGTGGGCGTGGGCACCAACGTGATCGAGGCGTCGTGGGAGGCGCTGCGCGACGCGCTGGCCTACGGGCTGATGACCTACGCAAAGTAGCGTCCACGGGGCTGCACTAGTGTGTGGCCCATGCGCATCGCTCGTTTCGCCAAGGCCGGACAGGACCCCGCCTACGGGGTCATCGAACTCGCCGTCGACGGGGGTGACCACCCCGACACGATCGCCACGCTGACGGGGGACCCTCTCGCCGGCGTGCCCGTCAATTACACGGGGGAGCGGCACGAGCTCGACGACGTGCGCCTGCTGTCGCCGGTGATCCCGCGCTCGAAGGTGGTCGGGGTCGGCAAGAACTATGCAGACCACGCCAAGGAGATGGGCGGGGAAGTGCCGTCCTCGCCGCTGCTGTTCCTGAAGCCGAACACGTCCGTGATCGGGCCGGGGGAGACGATCATCCGCCCCGCTGGCGTGGAGTCGCTGCACTTCGAGGGCGAGTTGGCCGTCGTCATCGGCCGCATCTGCAAGCAGGTACCGGTGGAGCGGGTCTCCGAGGTGATCTTCGGCTACACCATCGCCAACGACGTCACCGCGCGCGACTGGCAGGCCTCCGACGGGCAGTGGGCCCGTGCGAAGGGCTCTGACACCTTCCTGCCGCTGGGGCCGTGGATGAACACGCACCTCAGCATCGAGGAGGCCGAGCACCTGTCCATCGAGACGCGCGTCGGTGAGACCGTCCACCAGGACGGCTCCACCTCGCAGATGGTGCGTGGCATCGCCGAGCTCGTGAGCTACGTCTCCGGGTCCATGACGCTGCTGCCCGGGGACCTCATCCTCACGGGCACCCCAGCCGGCGTCGGGGAGATGCGGCCCGGCGACGAGGTGCACGTGAGCATCGACGGCCTGGGCACGCTCAGCAACCCCGTCGCCGACGCGTGAGCGAGGCCAGCGCGCCGCCCGCCCCGTTCCATCGGGGCGAGCCCACGGACCCGCCGCCGGGAGTGCCGTACCCGCGGGTCCTGCCGCGGGTCCCGTTCCTCGGCATGACGGTGACGTTCGGCATCCTGCTGGGGTTCTCGGCCTACGCGCTGCTGGTGCCGCTGGCCAACCAGGCGTTCCTGGGCATGGGCTTCGTGCTCAGGGGAGGGGGAGACTGGGCCGCCTACGTCGCGGAGGCCTCGGCCTACCGGCTGCCCGACGGGCCCGTCGCCGGCCATCTGGCGTTGGCGCTGCTGATCCCCGTCTCGCTGCTCCTGACCCGCTACGTGCACGGCCTGCGGCCGCGCTGGCTGCCTTCCGTGCAGCCGGGCATGCGCTGGCGCTACCTCCTGATGACGGTGGTGGTGGCCGCCGTGCTGCTCAACGCCGTCGTGTGGGCACAGTGGGCACTGGGCCAGATGCCGGACTTCCACGCCGGCCAGCCCGGCTGGCTGGGCTTCCTGTTGCTCATCATGGTCTCCTCACCGCTGCAGGCGGCCGCCGAGGAATTCTTCTTTCGTGGCTACCTCCTCCAGGCCATCGGCTCGGCCACGGGCCGTACCTGGGTGGGCGTCGTCGGCTCCGCGCTGGTCTTCGCGATCATGCACGGGCTGCAGAACCCCGCACTCTTCGCGCACCGGCTGGTGTTCGGGCTGGTGGCCGGGGGGCTCGTGGTGGTCACGGGCGGGCTCGAGGCGGCCATCGGTGCCCACGTCGTCAACAACATCTCCAGCTACGCCTATGCGCTGTTCAGCGTCAGCGTCGAGGAACTGCGCACGGTCACCGGCATCTCCTGGGCGGAGGCCGGCTGGAACATCCTGGCCTTCGTGCTGTTCGGCCTGGCCGCATGGTGGCTCGCGCGGCGCCTGAACCTGGCCACGAGTACTCCCTGAAAGCGGCTCCCGCGCCCGATCCCGTTGCCTCATGTCAAGATGCCCGCTTGGTTTGAGTCGTTGACTCACCTGAAGATGCCCGCGTGA